>JBIOVA010000128.1:0-15394 GCA_044867485.1 Lacipirellulaceae bacterium
TGGCCCAGGCCGAAGTGGTCGCGGCCGATCACCCCGCAGCGAAGCACGCGGTGCTGAATTATCAATGTCGCTGGCGGACTGGCGGAGGGACGTGGCTGGAGATCGAGCTGGAAACCGGCCGCACGCACCAGATCCGCATCCAGGCGGCGTCGCGCGGCCACGCGGTCGTCGGCGACTCGCAGTACGGCAGCACGACGCCGTTCGGCGACCCGGCGCTGGACTTGCGAGATCGCCCCATTGCCCTCCACGCCCGGCAGCTCGCATTCCGTCACCCGATGACGCCCGACGAAGTGAGCGTCGTCGCCCCGCTGCCGGAAACCTGGAGCGCGCTTGAATTACCACTATCCGAATGAAGGCGTCCATCCACATGAGGTGAGCCAGTTGTAAATCCACGGCTGCGTCCACGGATTCCAAGTCGGATAGCTCGCCGACAGGACGGAGAGCGCCAGCAGCGTGCAGGCGACGGCCATCCCCCACCGCGATCGCGCCGCCCGATCAGCGGCCGGCAGCATCACCAGCAGCCACAACGGAGCCAGCCAGAACAGCCAGCGAAAGCCGCTCGTCATCCCGCCGTAGTTGCGATCCGCCTGCGGCCGCAGGCCAATGTAAAACACGAGGCACGTCACGGTGAGCAGCGCCACCCCCGCCGCCAACTGCCGCAGCCGCGGATCGCCGCTCCGCAGCCACAACCACGCGCCCCACACGCTCAAGAGCCACGCCGGCGTCAGCGACAACACGCCGTGGTGCCCCGCCAGCACGTGCAGTGCGTAGGTGAGTTTGCTCGGCTCGCCGCGGTCGATGCCCTGCGGATCGAGCCAGTAGCTCGGCCGTTCCTTGCCGGCGAGCTTATAGGTGTAGGCGTACCAGTTGTCGCTCGCGTCCGTCTCGCTGCGATGCATGTACGGCGGCCGCCAGCTTTCGTGCGCCGCATAGTTGGCGGCGAAGAACGCGGCGACCACGGCCGCCGCCGCCGGCGCGAACCCCAACAACCAGCCCCGGCGGTCGTGTACCAGCAGCGCCGCAGCCAAGAGCGCGAGCAGCGAGAGCGCCGGCAGCTCGTCGGCCGCAGCGAGCGCTCCAAACCCTCCGGCAATCGCGAACCACCGCAGACGCCGCTCACCGTCGAACCAGATTCGCAGCAGCGCGTCGATCGCAATCGCCGTGCACACTGCCGCGACCGTGTGATTGTTGAGCACCACGACGAACGCCGACAACATCGTCCCGAACGCGGCGACCGCGATCACGAAGATGCGACCCCAGTCCGTCGTCCCGAATCGCTCGGCCCACCGCGCCACGAGAGCCAGCAGGAGAATCGTCGGCAGCACGTTCACTGTGAATAACATGAGCCGCACGACCTCGTACGGGTTGTCCGCCAGCGTCCATCCCGTCACACCGCGAATGGCGAGATATTCGAGCGTCAGCAGCACCGCCAGCAGCGGCGGCTTGCTGGAGTACAAGTGCGAGAGCCCGTCGCGGCCCTTGTGTTGGACCATGTCGATCGTGTTCCACACGTTCGGGTCGATCACCTCGTCGATGGCGAACGTCGCATGCTCGGTGAGCGCGCGAATCGTGAGCCACCGGCTGCGATCGTTAGCGCTGAGGAAGGGCCGCTGCCGGCGCTCCTCGGCCTCGAACTGCGGCCGCGCCGCCGCAACCTGGGTCTCGATCGTCTCGGCGTCCAGCCCTTCGGCTCGCAACCGCCGCTGCAAAGCCGCGACGCGCTGCGAAACAAGGTACTGCTCCAGCTCGATCCGGCTGACCGAGTTAACCGCCAGCAGCCGCCCCGCCATGTTCCCCGCCGCCGCCGCGATGAGCACGGCGTACACGCCCCGTCGCAGGCGTCGCGTCGCGTCGTCGCCGCCGGGCGTCATGGCGTCTCCTGCTCGCGCCGCGCTGGTCGAACCACAGCGCCGCCGTTGCCCGGTCCCGTGTATTGGGCGATCGAAAACTCGTCGCGGTCCCGCGACACCAGCGCCGCGATCATCTCCGCGACAAACCCGATGGCCAGGAGCTGCGTGCCGATGAGCACCAGAACAAGTGAGTAGTAGAGCGCCGCCGTCTCATGAAGATGGACCGCGGCTTCCGCCGATTTTCCCGGCAGCCGCGACCACACCCACTCGAACGCCAGGTAAATCATGCCCAACACGCCCAGCGTGAGCGAGCCCAGCCCGACCGAGCCCAACCAGTGCTGCGGTCGCTGCCCAAACCGCGTGATGAACTGTACGGTCAACAGATCGAGCAGCCCCTTGGGAATCCGCGACAGGCCATACTTCGATCGGCCTTGCCGCCGCGGGCGATGCTCAACCGGCGTCTCGCCGACGCGAAACCCGCGCGCCGCCGCCAGCACCGGGACGAATCGGTGCAACTCGCCGTAGAGTCGTATTTCGTGGATCACGTCGCGGCGAAATGCCTTGAGCCCACAGTTGTGGTCGTGCAGTTTCACCCCGGTGAGCCAGCCGACCAGCCGGTTGAACACCTTCGACGGCCAGCGTTTGTGCCAGGGGTCGTGGCGATCGACCTTCCAGCCGCTCACCACGTCGAGCCCCTCGTCGAGGCGGGCGAGCAACTTGGGGATTTCCGCAGGACTGTCCTGCAAGTCGGCGTCCAGTGTGACGATCACGTCGCCGGTCGCCGCATCGAACCCGGCGCTCAGCGCCGCCGCCTTCCCAAAATTCCTCCGGAAGCGGATGCCGAGTACCCGGGCGTCGCGCTCGGCAAGCTGCTCGATCACGGCCCAGGAACCATCAGTCGAGCCGTCGTCGACCATCACGATTTGCAAGTCGTACCCGCGCGCCGCGGCCACGCCGGAGAGCTCGCGATGGAGGTCTTCCAGCGTGCCGACTTCGTCGTACAAGGGAATAACGACGCTGATCATGCGAAGAACACTCGGAACGGCGTGTCCAACAGTCCGCGGCCTCAATGCGGCGAACAACCTTCAGGATAACAGAAACGCCTTGCCCCGACACAGGCCGTCGCAACCCCTACAACCGCAACGGCGCGCCGTTTGGCGCTTCGGCCCAGAGGCGAAATGCCTAGAATTGGGCGATGCCATCGACCTTGCGACAACGCGTGAAAGACTCCGCCGTGCCCCGCGTCGTGTCGTTCATCGTGCTGCTGGCAATCCTGTTGCTGGTGAGCACGGTGTTCTTCCAGGTGATGGCCCACTTCGTGGTGCCGTTGTTCCTGGCGTCGGTGCTGGTCGTGGTGTTCAAGCCGCTGCATGCTCGGGTCGTCGATCACGTGCCCGGCTACCCCCGCGTCTCGGCGCTTTTGACAACGCTGCTCATTCTGCTCGCAGTGCTTCTGCCGACGGTGTGGCTCGGCTGGCGCGCCGCCCTCGAACTGCGCGATGTGTACGCGTACCTTACCGCGGAGGCGGAGGAAGTCGGCGTCGAGCCTCCCAACGTCCCGCGCGCCATCGAAGTCAAAGTCGCGGCCGACGAGGAGCAGGCTACCAACGAGCCGCCGCTCAACCCGCAGATTCTCGAACAGATCGTCGAGCGCGTGCCCAAGCCGGTCAAGGAGTTTTACAAGTCCGCGACAAGTTCCGAGTTGGATCAGGAGACGGTCCAGGAATGGCTCAAAAACGCCCTCGGCGCCGTTGGCAAGTACGTCGTCAGCGGCGTCCAGCTCGTTGGCAAGCTGCTCTTCGGTTTGATCGTCATGGTGCTCGCGCTCTACTACTTCCTCGCCGACGGGCCACGCATGTTGGCGAGCTTGATGAAGCTCTCGCCGCTCGACGACGAGTACGAGCGCGAGCTGCTCGACAAGTTCGCCAATGTCAGCCGGGCCGTCGTCGTCGCGTCGTTGGCGTCGGCGGTTGTTCAAGGCCTGCTCGCGGGCATCGGCTATTACTTCGCGCTGAACGAGGGAGCGCCGATCTTTTTGCTCACCATGCTCACGATGGTACTGGCCATCGTGCCGTTCCTCGGCGCTGCCGCAATCTGGGTGCCGACGGCGACATGGATCTACCTCTATCAAGTGACGACGATCGACGGCAAAGTCGTCGAAGGCGACGCCCCGTCCGCAATTGGGCTCGCCATCTACGGCCTCTGCGTGGTCAGCGCCATCGACAACGTCATCAAGCCGCTGGTCCTCCACGGCCAGTCGAATTTGCACCCGCTGGTGGCGCTCATCAGCATTCTGGGCGGCGTGCAGACGCTTGGGCCGATTGGCATCCTCGTCGGGCCGATGCTGGTGGCGTTCGTTCAGGCCCTGTTGAACATGGTCAACAAGGAGCTGCTCCGTTTCGGCGACGGCGCGCTGGAGGCCAAACACGGCGCTCATGCGACGCTGCTCCCGGATGCGTCGACCGCCGACGCTCCGGCCGCGGCGCTGGCGGAAAAGGCTTCCGCGCCCGCCACGGCAACATTGGGCGCTCCCGCCGCCAGCGGCCCGACTGCGCGGCAATCTGCCAAACGCCGCCGTCGCGGCAAATGATCGGAAGTCGGCTCCCGATGGGATGGAGCCGCCGAACGCCTTGCGAAACGCGCCGCGAGGCCGTACTCTTAGTGGCGTTAATGATATTGAATCTCAAGAACCGTCCGGCGCCCACACCTTGCCTCCAGCTAACCCAACTCTGCCAACCACTTCGGCCGAGCTCGCTAGCGTCCCCCTGGCCGAGTTGGCGCCAGAGATTCTTGCCCGCGTCGTCGACGTCGCAGGCGATGACGGCGACGCGATCCGGC
This sequence comes from Lacipirellulaceae bacterium, assembly GCA_044867485.1. Classification (GTDB taxonomy): domain Bacteria; phylum Planctomycetota; class Planctomycetia; order Pirellulales; family Lacipirellulaceae; genus Lacipirellula. The sequence goes on from JBIOVA010000128.1 coordinate 4,689, forward strand.
TTAAGTCGCTGGGCATTTGCGTGGGTCGCCGCGTGCAACTAGTCAAGTCCGGCGATCCGCTCATCGTCCGGGTGTTGGGCGCCCGGGTCGGCCTTTCCGCCCGCCTCGCGGCCTGCGTGTCCGTTGAGCCACTGTCCCCGTCGCGCGAGCCGTGAGCACCACGCTGCCACCGCCGGCGCTGCCCGTCCTCGCCGCCGCGACCCAGCCGCGGAACGCGACGATCGCGCTGGTCGGCAATCCCAACGCCGGCAAGACCACGTTGTTCAATCAATTAACCGGCTTACGGGCGAAGACGGCCAACTTCCCCGGGACGACGGTCGAGCATCGGCGCGGTCCCGTTCGCCTTGGCGGACGCTTAGCCACGTTGGTCGACCTGCCGGGCCTCTACAGCTTGGAAGCAGTGACGCCCGACGAGCAGGTGGCGCTGGCCGCGCTGACCGGCGCCGCGCCGGGCATGCCGCAGCCCGATGCGATTCTGTTGGTGGCCGACTCGACCAATCTGGAACGCAACCTGTTTCTCGTCAGCCAGGCCATCGAGCTTGGCCGGCCGACGGTACTCGCGCTCAATTTGATCGACGCCGCCCATGAGCAGGGACTTTCGTTCGACGTGGCGGAGTTGGAGTCGCGACTGGGCTGTCCGGTCGTCCCCGTGTCGGCGCGCACCGGCCAGGGACTCGACGAGTTATTGGCGACTGTGGCACTGGTGCTCGACCAGCAACAGCCGCCGCAACTGCATCCGGAGTTGGCTGCGTGCGGGTCGTGCGCCGGGTGTCGCTTCGCCGCCCGCTACGATTGGGCCGAGACAGTGAGCACTGCCGCGGTCCACGGCGACGCCACGGCCCACGGCCGCCGCACCGAGGCGATCGACCGCGTGCTGACGCACAAAGTCGTGGGCCTGGCGTGTTTTGCCGGCGTGATGGCGCTGGTGTTCATGCTGATTTTTTGGATCGCCCAGTACCCAATGGAATTCATCGACGGGCTGTTCGCCGCCGCCGCCGCGACGTTAGGCCGCTGGTTGCCAGCCGGCGATTTCAACAGCCTGGTGACTGACGGTCTCATCGGCGGCGTGGGCGGCATGCTCGTGTTCCTGCCGCAGATTTGTTTGCTCTTCTTCGTGCTCGCGCTGTTGGAGGACTCCGGCTATATGGCCCGCGCGGCGTTCGTCATGGATCGGCTGATGCACCGCGTCGGCTTGCCGGGCAAGGCGTTCGTGCCGTTGCTCTCGGCCCATGCCTGCGCCATCCCGGCGATGATGTCGACCCGCGTCATTGAGGACCGCCGCGACCGATTGGCGACGATTATGGTCATCCCGTTGATGAGCTGCTCGGCCCGCGTGCCGGTGTACGCGATGGTGATGGCGCTGTTGTTCCCGCACGACCCAGTGAAAGCGTCGCTGCTGTTCTGCGGCGCCTACGCGTTGGGGATTGTCGCCGCGCTCGCCACGGCGTGGGCGTTTAAGAAGACGTTGCTCAAGGGGCCGACGCGGCCGCTGGTGATCGAGTTGCCGAACTACCGCCGGCCGTCGCTGCGGAACGCGGCGCTGCTGACCTACGACCGGGCGATGGCATTCATCAAGACGGCGGGGACGACGATCCTGGTGATCTCGCTGGCGCTGTGGGCCGCGGCGACTTACCCGAAGACCGGGATCGAAGACATGCCGGCCGACGTGCAAACGCGGCTCGCGGTGTTGACCGAGCAGGGCGACGAGGCCGCCGTCGACCACCTCGTCGCGCAGACGCAGCTCGAGCATTCGCTGGCCGGACGGCTGGGGCGCGGCGTCGAACCGGTCTTCGCACCGCTGGGGTTCGACTGGAAAATGAGCGTTGGCGTGCTGAGCTCTTTTGCGGCCCGGGAAGTGATCGTCTCGACGCTCGGCGTGCTGTACGGCCTGGGCGCCGAAGCGGCCGACGAGGCGCCGCAGTCGCTCATCGACACCATCGCCGCCTCGAAGCGGCCTGACGGATCGCTCGTGTTCACAACCGCAACCTGTCTCAGCGTTTTGGTGTTTTACGTCCTCGCGATGCAGTGCTTGCCGACGCAGGCGGTCACGCGTCGCGAAACAGGCTCTTGGAAATGGCCGCTCGTGCAACTGGGCTACATGACGGCCTTGGCGTATACTGCGGCCCTGGTCACCTACCAGGCGGCGTCGGCCGCGGGCCTCTGACCGCCCCGGCTCGATCGTCACCGCCAAGAACGCGGAGAGCGCGGAGTTGGCGTCCCGATTTTTGGATTCCCAACACTCCCGTCCGTGATACCCTTGGCGGATCGTCCGAGACGGGGACCGTTAGGCGCCTTGTCCCTCTGCGGCCCCAGCGTCCTCGGCGGTGAAATCCCCTTGAACCTCCACGGAGATTCCATGAACGCGCGGTTTTTTCGGTTGGCGGGCGTGGCGGCGGCGATGATCGGGGGGCTGTCGTCCAGCCGAGCCCAAGAGGCGGGGCAGGTCGACCAGCGGCCGCTCGACGTGCAAATCGTTCCGGCGTTTCCCAATCTCCAGTGGCCTGACTGGGTGACCGGCGCCGACACCGGATTGGTCAAGGAAGCCCGCCCCATCATCCTCACCGGCGCGGGCGATGGTACGAACCGCATCTTCCTTGCCACGCAGCCGGGCACAATTCATGTCTTCCCGAATGATCCCGAAGTTGCCGAGATGGCCACGTTCCTCGACCTTCGCGAGAAGATTCACTACCGCGTGCCGCAGGAGAATGAGGAAGGATTCCTTGGCCTCGCCTTCCATCCCAAGTTCAAGGAGAACGGCGAATTCTTCGTCTACTACACGAACAAATACGCGTCCGAGGCCGATCGCAAGTCGGTGATCTCCCGGTTTCGCGTCAGCAAGGACGATCCCAACCGCGCCGATCCCGACAGCGAGGAAATCCTCATGGAGATCCCGCAGCCGTATTGGAACCACGACGGCGGCACGATCGTGTTCGGCACCGATGGATACCTTTACGTCGGATTGGGCGACGGCGGCAAAGGCGGCGACCCGCACGGCCATGGGCAAAATCTCGGCACGCTGCTGGGCTCGATCCTGCGGATCGACGTCGACCACAAAGACAAAGGGCTGGCGTATGCGATCCCGAAAGACAACCCATTTGTCGGACAAGACGGCGCCCGGGGCGAGATTTGGTGCTACGGGATCCGCAACGTGTGGCGAATTGCCTTCGACCACGAGACGGGCGACTTGTGGGCCGGCGACGTCGGGCAGGACGTCTGGGAGGAAATCGACATCATCCGCAAGGGTGGCAACTACGGCTGGAACCTCCGCGAAGGGATGCACCCGTTCAACAGCGGCAGCGAACCTCGCGAGGACCTCATCGAGCCCATCTGGGAATACCACCACGATGTGGGCAAGAGTATCACCGGGGGAAACGTGTACCGCGGCAAAGGCGTTCCGTCTCTTGCCGGCGGTTACCTCTACGCCGACTTCGTGAGCGGCAAGATGTGGGCGCTGTGGTATGACATGGCCGCGCAAAAGGTGACGGCCAACCGGCTGATTGCCGACGCTGCGGGCGCGGTCATGAGCTTTGGCGAGGATGACGCCGCCGAGACCTATTTCATGACTCAAGACGGCAGGCTGTTCCGCTTTGCCGAGCCGGAAAAGTCGGCCAGCCGCTGACGCGCACTGTTGGAGACGAGAACTCCGCGGGCGCCTTCACAAGTTGACGACAACTGCCGCGTTGCGGACACGGTGCAGCGCGGCCTCCGGCTGGCCAACGCGCTCGCGTGACGGCAGGCGCGTAGAATTCTTTTAACGGCGCCGCGAGTTCACGTCGTCTTTGCCGTCTACGCAAACTGCTTGTAGCACGGCTGTTGCATTCCCTGGACGCGGCAAGTGATTGCCGGCTGCGGCGTTGTGCAGGCCCGTTTCGCAAAACCGCGGTGCGCCCAGCACATGTTGGCGCCGTGTTTGCCTGCTTATTTCGCGGAGTGCTGCGCAACGTTCTAAGCGCCGCACGCCGTGGACGCCAAATACTCCTCTCGGAACTGTCGGAGGGCTTGAGCCATGTCGGCAACATATACGCGTTACCCGTTGCTTAGCGCACTGGCGTTGAGCTTTGTTACATCGGCGGCGTGGGCGCAGGGGCCGGCGAATCCTCCGCCGGATCCCGCAAATCCAGCGCCTGTCAATCAAGCGCCCGCCGTCCCTGCGCCGGCCAACGCCGCTCCCGGAGCCGGTGCTCCGGCCGCCCCTGGCGGACCCGCCGCGCAGAACGGAGCGCAGGTTCTCGACGAGGGCCCGATCCACGAGGCGTTCGCGGAGCCGGTGGTGCTTGACGCCCGGCCGCGGGTGATCGTCGACCGCGAGCCGCCCGAACCCATCAACGAACTGCCTCCCGAGGTGCAACCTGAGGGCGACAACATTCAGTGGGTTCCCGGTTACTGGATGTGGAGCGACATCCAGGGCGACTTCATCTGGGTGAGCGGCGTGTGGCGGGACGTGCCGCCGGGCCGCCGGTGGGTGCCTGGGCACTGGCTCAAGGAAGGCGACAAGTGGCTGTGGGCGTCGGGCTTCTGGGCGGGGGCTGATGTGCAGGAGGTGCAGATGCTGCCCCATCCGCCGGCTACGCTCGAAGCGGGTCCCTCCAGCCCCGCCCCCGGCGACAGCTTCTTCTGGATCCCCGGCTGCTGGGTGTGGCGCGACGGCGTCTACGCCTGGCGTCCCGGTTACTGGTACGCGGGTCAGCCCAACTGGGTGTGGGTGCCCGACTATTATTGCTACACGCCTGCCGGCAGCATTTTCGTAACTGGCTACTGGGATAAGCCGGTGTGGGCCCGCGGGTTGGCGTTTGCTCCTGTGTGGTGGCCGGCCCGGGCGTTTGGCTTCCCAACGGCGTTTAGCTACCGGCCATATTACGCACTCGACTCGTCGTTGCTGCTGGCGTCGCTGTTTATCAACACGCGCTATCACAACTACTGGTACGGGAACTGGCGTTGGGATCACGCCCACTTCCATCCGTGGTGGGCGCACGATCGCCGGTGGCATGGCTACGACCCGCTGTGGGCGTACCACCGCTGGCACGACCATGACCATCGCCACGACTGGGACGACCACTGGCGGCGAGAGTTCGACGCCCGCCGGCGGGACGTCGACCAAGACGGCCCGGCTGGCGGTCCCGGAACCGTGGCCGGCGGCCGTCACGGCGTGACGAACCTGCTGATTCGCGACGTCCATGATCGTCCCAACGGTCGCTTCGGCGCGGTCGAGCTACGCGACGCGACCGACAACCAGTTGCGAGTCGCCCGCACGCAAGTCGATAATCTGAATCGAATTCGTCAGGCTCGCACGCAAGTGGAAGTTCGCGGGCGAGGCCAGACGGGCATTCAAGTTGGTGACGGCGGCGACGCCTCGGGCGAGGGTCGCACGACGATTGACCGCGGGCAAGTCGTCCGTCGTGGTCCTGGCGCCGGCAGCGTGGAGATCGGCGGTGGAACGACGGCTGGCGTCGAGACGACCGGGCCCGGTAGCACTGGTTCCAACGGCGAACGACGCACGGTCTATCGCGGCAACGGATTCCGGTTGCCCCCGGTCGTGGGCGGCACGCCGGGCAATGAGGGCGGCGGCACGACCATCGTCGGCGGTTCGCAGAGCACGGAAACCGGTTCACCATGGGGCGCTCGTCGCGCCAGCGGCGGCGCCACGGGGGGCGGTCGGCAATTTGCCCCTGGCGACACGGGGCCGCGTGCCCGCTCGTGGCCATCGAGCGAGTTCGGCGGCGCCGTCGGTGGGAACCAGGGCGGCGGCACGACGGGCGGCGCGCCTCGGACAACCGGGCCGCAGTATCGACAATTCCGCCCTGGCGGGTCGTCGTTCGAAGGAGGCCCGGGCGGCTCGTTCGTTCCCGGGACGACGCGCCAGTTTCGCCAGGGCGGGGTGACCACGCAGCCGTTCAGCGGCGGAGGCGGCGGCGAGTTCAGCGGCCGCGGCAGCTACCGACCGCAGATGCGCGGCGACATTGGCGGCGGCGGCCCGTCGTTCAGCGGCGGCAACCCGGGCGGCGGCGGATCGAGCTTCCGCAGCAGCCCGGGCGGCGGTGGCGGTGGTTCCCAGTTCCGCAGCGGTAACTTCAGCGGCGGCGGCGGTTCGTCGAGTTTCCGAAGCAGCAGCGGCGGTGGCGGTGGAGGTCGTAGCTTTAGCGGGGGCGGCGGCCGTGGCGGCGGTGGAGGCGGCGGCGGTGGAGGCAGCCGAGCCGGCGCGACCGGTCGCGGCGGCGGGCGCGATTAGCGCTTGGCTCGCCATCGGTCGCGCTCCTGGATGAGCTGGGCGACGACGCTCACCGCGATCTCGCCCGGCTGGTTGCTGCCGAGCTTGAGGCCGATCGGGCAGTGCATCGCGGCGAACTGCTCCGGGGCGATTCCGGCGGCGGCCAGTTCGCGCTCGAGCACCTTGCGCTTCGCCTGGCTGCCGATGACGCCGAGGTACGGAAATTCGCGCCGCTGACGGAAGATTTCTTCGAGGATCGGCCGATCGGTGCGGTGGCCCATTGTCATGCAGAGGACGAAGGCGTCGGCTGGGAGCGTGGCGACGTGCGCGGGCGGATCGTCGGCGAACAGCTTGGTCAGGCGAAGCGAAGACGGCAAGCGATCGAGCCACTCTTGCCGCGGGTCAACGCAGGTGATGCGGCATTCCAACGGGAGTAGGCAGTGGACGACGGCGGCGGCGACGTGTCCGGCGCCGAACAGGACGATCTGCCATTGGCTGTGGTTGTAGGTCTCGAAGTAGAGCTTCACGGCGCCGCCGCAGGTCATGCCGACGTCGCGCTGGAGGTTCCACTCGACGAGTTTGGTCGTTGCCGACCGGGGGGATGAACCCCCCGGCTCGCTTGGCGACGGCACGCTTAGCATCGCTTGGGCGTGCTCGATCGCCTTGGCTTCGACGCGGCCGCCGCCGACGGTGCCCATGTCGAGTCCCGCGGCCGTGACCAGCATCTTGCTGCCGGCGTCTTGGGGGGTGCTGCCCACCGCGTCGACGAGCGTCACGCTGACAAACGGCGCGCCGCTGGCGGCGAGTTCGGCGAGGCGTTCAACGTATCCATGAGGGGCGGGCATGGGCAGCGGCGGCCGAAAGTTTTCAGAGCTCAAGATTGATGATGCTCAGAGACACTTCGATTGATTCTCAGCGAGGCGGCCGTTTGAGCAAGCCTGCCCAGGTTCCCAAGGCCGCGCTCCGGAAAAGGTTTGTCGCGGAATCACGTTTTTGACGACATAATTCCCTTTTTTCGTGAGTTACGCTGCGAGCTGGAGCAGGATCGCTTTGGCGTGATTGAACTTGCGCCAACGCGGATCGACTCAATAATTTTGTCGTCGCCGACGACATAATTCCCTCTGGCGGGGGGTCGTCAAAGACAAACAACTTTCGACCAAGCAGCCTCCGCGCGCAGAAGCAGCGCGACCGCGCCCACGGGCGGCGCAGACGGGTCGATGAGCGAGTTGCCAAAGATCGAATGTGAACCTATGAACACTATAGCAAAGCGTGGCCACAAATTCAACAAGAAATTCGAGAACCGTGTGAAAATCCCGTAACCTGCCTGGGGCGCAGGACGACAAAACACCTGGGGGCCGAGGCGCGGCATCCGCCTGGGGCCACCGAGCGAAACCGACGGCGTCCCGGCGGTGTTTCTCCGAGTGCTTGTCGTCGGATTCCGGCCTGGAGAGAGTTGTCCTGAGTCGCCGGCTTCCGACACGTCCTGATTCCTCTCGATTAAGGAGTTCCTCGATGACGATACGACCCGCGATCAATCTCGTTGCAGCCACATTCCTGGGATTTGCCTTTGCGTGCAACGCGTTGGCGCAGGAAGCGGGCGAGAAGGCCGCGCCCCCCAAGGTGGGCGAAACGGCCAAGGAGTTCAAGCTGCCCGGTTTGGGCGAAGACCCTGTTGATCTGGCGGAATTGGCCGACAAGAGGCAGGTCGTCGTCGTGGTGCTTCGCGGCTGGCCGGGGTATCAGTGCCCGATTTGCGCCCGGCAGATGGCGTCGTTCGTCCGGCACGCCAAGGAGTTCAGCGAACTGAAGGCGTCGGTCGTGTTCATTTACCCGGGGCCGGAGGCGGAGTTGGCCAAGCGGGCCGAGGAGTTTTTGCGCGGCGAGAAGCTGCCCGCACCATTCGTGATGGCCATCGACCCGGGTTACAAGTTCACGAACATCTACGGCCTACGGTGGGACGAGCCGCAGGAGACGGCGCTCCCGTCGACGTTTGTGCTCGATCCCGAGCGGAAAGTGAAGTTCCAGAAGATCAGCCACTCGCACGGCGATCGAGCGGACGTGGAGGACGTGTTGGCGGCGCTGCGCGGGGAGTGAGCACAAGAGTTCTCACTTTGGGTGGCACGCCCAGAGTCCTCGATGGGCGTGGTTGGCGCGGCGACGGGTTTTGGTAACTCGCCACGCCCTGCGGAAGACCTTAGGGCGTGCCACTCGGAAACTGTCATTCGAGGATTACGGCGTCCATTTCGATATGAACGGGTCGAGTCCCGGCGTACCATCTTGCGCTTGACCACTCCCAATCCTCTGGCTTCGCGACGAGTCCGCGTTTCACAGGATTCATGTGGAGATAGTTAATCGAGAACTCTAGCGTCTCGAAGTTGTCGATATTGCGATCGTAGCCTCCGCCGGGTTGCCAGAACCGGCGTCGAACGCGGACGCCTTCACGGACGGAGATTTTCTCAAGCCAGCTCGGGGCGTGCTCTTTCAGCCATGCGATGGCGAGTCGCGCCGTTCGCTCTTTGACGGCGCCTTGAAATGCACCCACGTCGACGCCAGGTTCTCGCGGCGCGATAAGCAGATGAACGTGCTCGGGCATAATGACCCATGCCCACAAGTCGATCGGCCAATTGCGTCGCACGTCGTCAAGCGATTCGACGAACCAGCGACGCGTTCGGTCGCGACCCAACAACGGCAATCGCTGAAAGCATGAGAAGGTCAGCTCGCGCGGCATGCGCTCGTCATCGAAGCGCCGTCGGCGTTTGCTGAAGTACGAGCGGCCGGTCGCTGGATCATAGACGAGCATGTGGCGATTATCGGCGACTCAGCGCTTGGCGGGAAGCATCGTGGGTGGCACTCTCAGAGTCTTCGATGGGCGTGTTGGCGCGGCGACGGGTTTGGCAACTCACCACGCCCTGCGGAAGACCTTAGGGCGTGCCACCCGGAATAAGGCGTGCTACGCAATTCATCATGGGTGGCACGCCCAGAGTCCTGGATGGGCGTGGTTGGCGCGGCGACAGGTTTTGGCAACTCACCACGCCCTGCGGAAGACCTTAGGGCGTGCCACCCAAACTAGCGCGCGCGGTGCGGGGCGAGCAGCTTATCGCGGTCGTGAGACTCGGCGCCGGCGATGGTGAGGAACGGGTGCAGGGCGGTCATCGGGGCGTCGGGCGAGAGAGCCCAGACTTCGCCGTCGGCGAAGAGGACGTGGAGGCGATCGGGGAGCAGGCCGTGGAGGTGCTCGCCGATGCGGCCGGTGTAGGCGAGGAGCTCCGTCACGTCGTAGTCGCCAGGTTGCATGCATTGCTTCCTTGAGTCGCGGATTTCCATGGCGACGATGAGTTCATTGGGCAAGTCGGCGTAGCGGGATGCCGTGGAGCCGTCGAATGCTGCATCGGGTCCGGCGATGCCGAAGAGGTGTGTCGTCGAGTCGTTCGGGGACCGCGTAATAGTTAAATTAAACCATTCGCCCATCTCGGCGGCATACGTCAGGTTCGCTGGGGAATTCCACGGCTCGTTAACTTCGGGCGCCGGAATGGGATAACGACCGTCAGCGATGAATTGGCTGATTGGGAGGCGCCAACTACCCGCCGGCTTTCCGAGTTCATCCGTGGGGACCTGCGGCGGCCATGGTCGGTCCTTTGGATATTGGTCGAATTCGCCAACCCCGCCGTATGCGAGAAGCGCCCTTCCGATGTTCCAAATGCGCATTTGGATAGTTGCGGGCAGTGCTTCTTGGATCTGCTTTGCGCGTGCTAGGGCCTTGGCGCGTTGACGAGCGTCGCCGGCGCGTTGGACGGCAACAATGGATGCCAAGAGGCCGGCGATGACGGCCATGGCGACAAGTGCCGAGCGGAGGCTGAAGCGGATGGCGGGATGGGAAGCGTTCGGTGACGACATTTGCAGGAGAAGGTCGAGGAGGATGTTGTGAAACCCCGTTGGGGTATTTGGATCATGGGGTGATGGTTACCCAGGGTGCGCCGCGGACGGCGACCCTGGGCTTTGTTGTGGAACGCCGTTGGCGTTTTCAAGCACGTTATGCCGATGTCGATGCCGTGCCGATTCCGGCGCTGGGGTCGCGAGTTAGTCCCAGACGTATTGTTCGTCGATGGGGACTCCGTACTTGGCGCAAATGCGGCGGAATTCGTCTTGGAACGACTCTTGGCGATGATGCTCCTCTTGGTTGGCGATATAGGCGACAAGCGCGTCGACGTGCGAGGGACTTACCGAGAACGCGCCGTAGCCGGCTTGCCACGCGAAGTCGAGAAGCGCAGGATTCGTTTCCTTGATCCACTTGGACGAATCGCGTTTGATCTCGCGGACCAGCTCGGCGACGTCGACCGTGCTGGCGAGACGGCAGAGGATGTGGATGTGGTCCGCGACCCCGCCGATCTTGATGGCGGGCGAGTTGTGGTTGTTGCAAATGCCGGCGAGGTAGGCGTGAGTGCGTTCGCGGAATTGTCGATCGTGCAAAAATGGTTGACGTTGTTTGGTCGAGAAGATGATG
>JBIOVA010000129.1:0-40669 GCA_044867485.1 Lacipirellulaceae bacterium
CCCGCCGCGCCGTCGCCAGCGCCGCCAAGGCCACCGCCCGAGGAGATTTACTGGTGAGCGCCACGACTGCTTTACGCAGCGGCGGCGAACAATTGTTTAGCTAGCAAGGCACGTTTTCTACAGAGCCGGACGGGAGTCGAATTCACGTCGTCTTTCGCGGCCGCCCTTGTGGTCGTTGGGTGTGCTCCAGGCCGAGCCGCGCGGTCGTGCGCTTTCGCCAGGCGTCGCCGCCGAAGGGGGCGCCGCGCTGGACGGACACTCTCACCGCGTCGGCTTCGACTCGCGACCTGCCAACTCCTCACGCGTGGCCAGCGCGAAAAATCTGCCGCAGCGGCCTCGATTGCGATCGTTCCCTGGGAGCGTTGCCGCTGCTCGGATGCGTCGCGGCGGCTGACGAAAAGCCGGTCCAGACAGTGGCGGCCTGGTTTATGCAGTGCGCTGCGGTGCTACACTGGAGACGTCGCCGCCACGGACGCTGGTGGGACTCAGGGCGGTTTGCCCAGCGCGTTGTCTGTCGCGGCGCTCATCAGCCTGCGTCCAGTTACGTTCCGGCCTGGCACATCTACTCGGGCTAAACCGCAAGCGATTGCGACGGCATTGTTAGATAGTTCGTTGATTTGGCGGTTTGACTCGAATTGATCTGCGAAGCCGTTTTGTTCCCAAACGCTCGAGCCTTTTCTTGGCAGATTCTATGCACGCGCAGACTTTCCAACAGCTGCGATTCGTCTTCGCGGCCGCGGCGACGGCAGCGCTGATTTCGACGGCGTGGGCGCAACCGCCGGCGAATGGTCCTGCGGGCATCGTCAGCCGACCCTTTGAGCCGCAGTCCGCGTCCCGTGAGACGTTGTTCGAAAGCTTGTCCCCCGAACAGTCGGGCGTGGATTTTCAGATGATGCTGCCGGACGTGCGGACGCACCTTCGGGAGTACACGCTGCTCAGCGTCTATGGCGGCCTGTGCACGGGCGACTTCGACGGCGACGAGCTGGTCGACTTCTACGTCACGCGCCCCAGCGGCGGGAATCGGCTGTTCAAGAACTTGGGGGGCTTCCGCTTTCGCGACGTGACCGCCGAAGCGGGCGTCGAAGCGCCCGATGCGCAGGGCAGCGGCGCCACGTTTGTCGACGTCGACAATGACGGCGATCTCGACATTTACGCGTGCAGCTATGGGAGCGCCAACAAGCTGTTCATTAACAACGGTCCGGACGCCGAGGGGAAAGTCACGTTCAGCGAGCAAGCCCAGCGGTTTGGGCTCGATTACAACGGGGCCAGCATGACGATGGCGTTCGCGGACATTGACAACGACGGCGACCTCGACGGCTATCTGGCCACGACAGGCCTGGCGCCGCCGCCGGGCACGACGTTTCAAGTTCGCTACGAGGCCGGCCGACCGGTCGTGCCCCTTGAGCTGCGCGAGTATTGGCAGATCCTCTATCTCCCCAACAATCAGTTGCATCGCACGGAGGCCGGCCAATTCGACCACCTCTATCGCAACGACGGGGAGACGTTTCGGGAGATCACAAACGCCGCGGGAATTGACGGCGCCTATTTCACGCTGTCCGCGATCTGGTGGGACTTCAATCGCGACGGTCGCCCGGACTTGTACGTCGCGAACGATTTCCACGGCCCCGACATGCTCTACGTGAATCAAGGCAACACTCGGTTCGTCAACGTGATCGACAAGGCGCTGGCGCGCACGCCGTGGTTTTCCATGGGGACGGACGTGGCCGACGTGAATCATGACGGCCTGATGGATCTGTTCACCACCGATATGTCGGCGCGGAGGCACGTGCGGCGGATCGCGATGACCAGCGGCCTGGACAACGATCGACGACGGTTCGAGCTGCTGGGCTGGCGACAGGTCATGCGAAACGCCCTGCATTTGGGGTCCGGCACGGGGCGGATGTTGGAAGCGGCCGCTCAATACGGAGTCGCGGACACCGATTGGACGTGGAACCCGCGGCTGGCCGACTTCGACAACGACGGCTTGGTCGACCTGTTTGTGACCACGGGCATGTTGCGGGACTCGATGAACGGCGACGTGTCGCGGCTGGTTGACGGCAAGATCGCGCCCGACTCGCCGGAGTGGATCGAGTTCTGGGCCGAAAGGGACATGCGAAAAGAGGAGAACATCGCCTATCGGAATCGCGAGGGCCGGCGGTTTGAGGACGTCAGCGCGGCGTGGGGCCTCGACCGCCTGGGGGTGAGCTACGGAGCCGCCACGGCGGATTTTGACAATGACGGCGACTTGGATCTGATCGTGAACAATGCCGATGTGCCGTTGAGCGTGTACCGCAACAACGCCCGCGGCCAAAGTCTCCGCGTGGAGCTGCGCGGGCAATCCAGCAATCACTTTGGCGTGGGCGCGACCGTCACGCTCGAGGCCGGCGGCCGGAAGCAGACGCAGTACCTGACGCTGGCGCGGGGGTGGCTTTCGGCCATCGAGCCCGCCATGCACTTTGGGCTCGGGCAGGCGGCCAAGGCCGACGCGTTGACGGTGGAGTGGCCCAGCGGCCACGTGCAACAATTCATAGACCTTGCGGCGGGCCAGACGTACGTGATTACCGAACCGGCCGGCCCGGCGGCAAGTTCTGCACTCGCGGGCGCGCCCGCCGCACGCCAACGACCGCTGTTTGTTTGGCAGAACATGTCGCCGCCGATGACGCACCAGGAGCCGTCGTTCGACGACTTTGCGGCCCAGCCGCTGCTTCCTTACCGCTTGTCCCAACCCGGCCCCGCCATGGCGTGGGGCGACATTGACGGCGACGGCGATCACGACCTGGTGATCGGCGGGCCTCAAGGCGGCGCGGCGAGATTGATTTTCAACGATCAAAGCCAGGGACTCGGCGAGCATACGTCGCCCGCCTTCGACGCGGACCGCGGGAGCGAAGCGGGGGCGGTCTGCTTTCTGGACGTCGACGGCGACCGCGACCAGGACCTCTACGTTGCGACTGGCAGCGTCGAAGCTCCGCGGGGCGACGTCGCCTACCGCGACTTGTTGTACCTCAACGACGGGGCAGGGGAGTTTGCCCGCGCTGCGGCCGACGCGTTGCCCGATCATCGCGACAGCGCTTCCGTGGCCGCTGCCTGCGACTTCGATCACGACGGCGACGTGGATCTATTCGTCGGCAGCCGCTGCGTCCCAGGCGAGTATCCGACTCGCCCCGAGAGTCGGCTGCTGGTCAACGACGGCGGCAAGTTTCGCGACGCGGCGCCCAACGCCTTGCGCGACGCCGGGCTCGTCACCGACGCAGCGTGGGCCGACGTGAACGGCGACGGCTGGGAGGACCTCGTCGTCACGACTGACTGGGGTCCGGTGCGCTTATTTGTGAACGAGCAAGGTGCGCTCGTCGAACGCACGGCGGCCGCGGGGCTGGCCGATCGCACGGGCTGGTGGCTGGCGGTCGCCCCGGGCGACCTCGATGCTGACGGCGACGTCGACTTCGTCGTCACGAACTTTGGCCGGAACACGCCGTACCGCGCGTCGGCCAAGGAGCCCGCGATCCTGTATTACGGCGACGTCGACGGCAGCGGCGTTCGCTCGATCGTTGAATCGAAGTGGGAACAGGGCGTCCGCTACCCGCGCCGCGAGTATTCGGCAATCGCCGCCCAACTGCCAACGATCGGCGAGACCTACCCGACGCTGGAGGCGTACTCGCGAGTCACGGTGGAAGAGCTGTTTGGCCCCGACCGACTGAGCGACGCTCTGCGAATGGAGGCGACGACGCTGGACTCGGGCGTCCTGGTCAACGAAGGCCAGCTCAAGTTTCGTTTCGAGCCGCTGCCGGATCTCGCCCAGTTGGCGCCGGCGCTCGACGCCGAGGTCGCCGACGTCAACCACGACGGTCGCCTCGACGTGGTCCTGGCCCAAAACCTGCTGGCGACGAACCGCGAGGTTGGCCCACTCAACGGCGGCATGGGCCTCGTGCTGCTTGGTGAAGAAGGCGGACGGCTCGAACCGATGCGGCCCGATCGGAGCGGGATCGTCGTCCCGCAGCAGGCGCGTCACGTCAAGGCGATCGACCTCGACGGGAACGGAGGCCTCGACCTGGTCTTCGGCGTGCAGGGCGGCGTCGAGATCTATTTGAACGCCCAAGGGGCCGCCGAGCAGCAGGGATCTCGTTCGCGCTGACGAACCACCGCGACCTGGCGCCGCGGAGCGGACAAAAATCGACTTCTAGCCGAGGTACCCGACGCCATCTGGAGAATTCCCAGCGATCGCTGATCGCGATACGCTAATAAGGACCATGAAAAAAGCCGGACTCATTCTTCCGTTTTTGGCAGTGCTCGCGCTCGGAATTGGACCGGAAATCTCGCCAGGCCAACGGGTCGACGAGCCGGCCTCGGTGGGCGCCAGCGCCGAGGACGAAGCACAATCCCATTACGAAAAAGGGATCGTCAGCCGCCGCGAAGGGAAAATCGCGGACGCCATCTCCGAATTGACCGAGGCGCTGCGCCTTAAGCCAGATTTGCTGGACGCTCGCAAGGAACTGGGCTCGCTCCTCCTGGAGCAGAAGCGATACATCGATGCGTCGATCCTCTACGGCGATGGAGTGCGAATCCATCCCAACAACGCCGATGTGCATAACGATTGGGGAGTGGCGCTGATTAAGTTGGGGAATCTCCCCGAAGCGAGCAAGGCGTTTTCCGAAGCCATTCGTTTGAAGAGCAACCACCTCGACGCGCAATACAACCTGGGCGTCGCACTTCTTGACGCCGGAAAGGTCGATCAGGCGGTGGAGCATTTTGAGGCCGCGCTCCGTCTGCAACCGGTTTACGCCGACGCCCACTTCGCGATCGGCAGAGCGCTTCACCGGCAGGGTAAGGCCGACGAAGCCATCGGACACTTCCGCGAGTTGCTGCGGCTGAGGCCGGATTACCCGAACGCGCATTACGAGTTCGGCCAGGCATTGATGTCGCAGGGCAAGGTCCGGGACGCGATTCGGCGATTGACTGAAGCGGTACGTACGGATCCGGTCGACTTCGATGCCCGATTCTCTTTGGGCTTGGCGCTGCAGCAATACGGCAACGACGCCGCGGCACTCTCGCAGTTTACCGAAGCGGTCCGGCTTGAACCCCAAAGCGCTGATGCTCACTATCAATTGGCGATGGCATTATCTCAAATCGGGCGGGTTGAGGAGGCGATCGCCCACAACGGTCAAGCGTTATTTCTGCGACCCGACTGGCCAGAGGCGCTCAACAACCAAGCTTGGATTCTGGCGACGACTTCCGACTCCCAGTTGCGCGACCCACAGCGGGCCCTGGAATTGGCCGAGCGGGCAAAGTTGCTGGCCGATTTCAAAATGCCGCGGATGCTCGACACCTTGGCAGCGGCCCAGGCGGCCGCCGGCAATTACGACCAAGCTCAGCAAACCGCGGCTGAGGCGATTGAGTGGGCCACAGCGACTGATCAAACTCCGCTGGCGGAACAAATCGAAGCGCGACGGGAGTTGTACCGCGCTGGCAAATCTGTGCAGGACGAAGGGGATGCAACGTCGCCCAGTCCGTAGCATCGTTGGGCGCCGCGCAATTTGCGATGAGCCTATCCGCCAATCTGCGGGGACTGTCCCCTTCCGCGGACGGTTTTCGGATCGGCTCTAAAACTCTTCGCCCTCACCCTCCTGAATGACGATTTCGCGGTCAACTCCGCCGACGGCAAACCGCTCTCTGCGGCTGCTCGGCCAGAGAACTTCCAGCACGTCAACGTGATCGATGCTGCCAAGACCAAAATGTGCTCGTGGGTCGTTGCTTGCCAAGTAGCTGTAGGTGGCATGGGCCAATCGCGTCAATCGCTTACCTGCGGCGTCGATCGTGATCAACGCACCGTAAGCATCCCGCGGGCCGGTCATCGCTCGGACCAGCAGCCAATGCGAGCCTGGCGCGGGCGCATCGTTGCGATAGACGCGCAATGTGTTATCGAGATTCTGCACCACGAGGTCGAGATCTCCGTTGTTGTCGATGTCGCCAAACGCCAGACCTCGTGCCAGCAGAGGTTTACTTCCGAATCGCCCCGCTCGTTGGCTGACGTTCAGGAATCGCGCGGCGCCGTCGTTCTCGAACAGCAGCGAGGGCTCGGCAAACGGGTTCCAAAACGGGCCATGGTCGGAGCTGGGATGGATCGGTCCGCGCGTGACTCGACCGTTGGCGATCACGACGTCGAGATCTCCGTCATGGTCGAAGTCCAGGAAGCCGCAACCCCAGCCGGTATAGGGGCGGTCCACTTCGGCCATGTGGGCCGCCGCGGTGCCATCGGTGAAGAAGTCATCGGATCCGGCCGACAGATATAACGTATTCGTCTCGCCCGCAAAGTGCGTTTTCAACAGGTCGAGGCGCCCGTCGTTGTCCACGTCGCCAACGGCCAGGCCCATGCCAGCTTCGACCTGCCCCAGGGCATTAAACGCGCAGAGGCGAAAGACGGCTTCATCCTCAAACGTGCCATCTTGCTGATTGACCCACAACTGTGCCGGCTCTTCGTCATTAGCGATATAGACATCGCACCAGCCGTCCCCGGTGAAGTCGGCGCAGGCCAGGCCCCAGCCGCGTCCCGGCTGCGTGATTCCCGCTTCCTCGGAGACGTCGGTAAACGTGCCGTCGCCGTTGTTGTGATAGAGAACGTCGGTCACGCCTGTGAATACATGCGGTCCACAAAAGTCGCGGAGCGTCGAATTCTTGCGAATTCCGCAAACTCGCTCCGAGTCAAAGATCGCGAAATTTACTACGTAGAGATCGAGATAGCCGTCGCGATCGTAATCCAGAAAACCGGCCGACGAACTCCATTGATCGCCGGAAAGTCCGACAGCCTCGGTCGCGTTGGTGAACGTGCCGTCGCCATTGTTCATGTAAAACGCGTTGGGGCCGTAGTTGGCGACGCAGACGTCCAAGTCGCCGTCGTTGTCGACGTCACCAACCGCCACGCCGTGTCCGTAACCGGGGTCGGCCAACCCCGCTGCGTCGGCCACCTCCCGAAATGTGCCGTCCGGCAGTTGGCGAAATAACCGATTGGGCGCCGGCTCAGTAAACGACCCGGCCGGGCAATGGCAAACCTGGTAAATGTCGAGCCGGCCGTCCCCGTCGAAATCGAACAAGGCGACGCCACCGGCGGTGATCTCCGGCGTCATGAATTGACCGTCGGGCCAAGGCTCAGTGGGCAGTTCAAGACCAAGCGAGGCAGTCACGTCGGTGAACAATCCCTCGCTCGGCGCGGCAGCCGTCTTGCGGACAGGTTGCGCATCGTGGATGGCGTGCGCTACAAGGGGAGGAGCGTCGTCGTGCAGGGGCGGCTTCGGCTTCTCGCAGCCGATGTTCGATGCCAGTGCCGCCAATAATACGAAACGTGTGCACGATCCTGGTTTCGAGAGGCAATTCTGGGAGGCCGTGACGACGCCAGCGGCTGGTTTGCGACAGTCCATTTCTCGGTCGTCCCGTCACTGCCTGGCAACCTAGTCGCCGGGAAACTGCTTTTGCCAGTCGCGCGCCAGTTGGAGATGGGTGAACAACCCACTGCCGTCGAGCGCCTGTTGGAGAAATGTCTTGGCCTTCGCCAACTCGCCGCGCTTAAAAAGCAATCGGGCGTAGTAATATGCCGTATCGCGGCTGACGTTGCCGGCGGAGATCGCCCGGCGAAGCTGCTTTTCCGCCTCGTCCATTTCGCCAACGTGAAAGGCGACCCAACCGAGCGTGGCGGCAACCTCCGCATTGCGGGGATAGGTTTTCGATAAGACTTGGGCAAGTTCCCAGGCTTGCAGCCGACGATCTGCGTCGTGCTGCTCGACGAGCGCCGCCGCCATTTGATTGCTCGCCAAAAAATGGCCAGGCGATTTCTTGAGGACCGCCGCAAAGAACTCCTCGGCTCGAACATGGTCGCCGCGGCACATGGCGACAATCCCCAGGATCAACGGGGCCTCGATGGAATCTGGATCGAGCCTGGCGGCGTCCTCGGCGTGACGCTCGGCCGTCTGAAGATTTCCGCGCACTTCGAGCTGCCACCTGGCCATCGCCATGTTTGGCTCGGCATCCGTCGGGGCTTCGGCGATCGCCTGCTGGAACCACGTTTCCGCCTCGTCGAGCTTTCCCGATTGATGATACAGTTGGGCAATCGCCAGATTGGGATTGGGCGCGGCGTCACTCAACTCGCCGGCCGTCTTGAATTCGCCGAGCGCTTGCTGCGGGCGATCGAGCGCGAACAACGCGTTGCCCAATCGAAAATGGGCATGGCCGTGCTGTGGCTCGATGGCAATCACCTGCGAGAACAGTTGGCTAGCCACGCGGAACTGCCCGCGCGCCTCGGCCACGCTGGCCAGCCCCATCGTGGCCCGCACCCGCAAGTGACGCTTGCGCGTTTCGTCACCTTGGAATGTTTCCAAAAGCTGTTGGCCGCGCAAGTATTGGGCCTGGGCATCACTGAGACGGCGCTCGCGCCAGGCCAAGTCGCCGAAGATCAGAGGCGGCTCGGGGTCGTCCGGAAAGTCGACCGCCGCCTGCTCGAGCACACTCCGGCCGGCGACAGGTTGGTCTTCGGAGAAATGCATGTTGGCCAGCATGACCGGGGCGGGAGCGAGTCCCGGCTGCTTGCTCCGGGCCTTCGCCAGCCACTGTTGGGCGGACTCGAATTCCCCCTGCCGGAAGGCCTCAATCGCCCGCTGAAACTCCGCAAGTCGGGGCTGGTCGGGGGCCTCGGGAGCGGTCGCCACCATGGTCGCAATGGGCGCGCCCCAGACCGCCGGGGGCCACCGAAAGACGGCCAGAATCGCGAAAATCGCGAGAAAACTGCGTAAAGTCATCGAGATTATTCTAGGTCGCCCCGGGCAGGCCAGCAAATAGCGGGAATTTTCGTCATTCTTGAACTAAATACATTGCTTTTCCGGTAAGCTGCGAATATTGTCGCGACTGGGATGGAGAGAGGTGGGTGGACCCTGTTTCGTTGCGCTGACCTCGTCTTTTAGAAGCAGAGTTCACCGGAGACGCCGCCAACGAGGGTTCGTGGACCCTGTGTCTTAGGGGACGCTGTGTCGTTGCGCGGCCCTCGTCTTTAGCTCGTTTTCTGCACCGCCGATCCCGTTGGATACAGCTCGTGAGTGGACTTATGAAAAGCATCTTCTGTCGCGCGATTGTGTTTCTTTCCGCCGTCACTCTCGCCCTGATTGCGACTCCCGCAGGCGCGATCGACTTCAACTGGAATGTCGCCGGACCGGCCGATTGGAACGTCGGCACGAATTGGAATCCTGAAGGTCCCCCGTCTGGCGGCGGCGGCAACCACGCCTTCGTAAACAACGGCGGTACTGCCGAAATCAGCGCCGACATCGCTGATATACAGGACATCTTCGTTGGCGCCGGCGCGGCTACGTCCGGCACAGTCAACCAGACCAATGGCAGCACGTTTCAAGGAACCGGGAGCTGGGCGTTCGTGGGGCAGGACGGCGGCACCGGCACCTACAATCTCAGCGGCGGGACCGCGAATAAGGAACGGCTCTATGTTGGTCGCGGCGCCGGCGGCGACGGTACGCTGAACCTGTCCGGCGACGGCGTCGTCGGCGGAGCTCTCTTTATCGCCGGAGTCGAAGGCGGCTCTGCTGAGGTGAACGTCTCGGGCGGCGGGTCGTTCAATACAACCGGCAACGTGGAGTTCCACAATGCCCAGGTTTCAATCACCGACGACGCTTTGGTCAAGTCGGCCAATGAGGTTTGGTTCGGCAACGGCGGCGGCAATTCGACGACCGCAGACATGGATTCTGGCGTCGTCGAGGCGGACACCTGGATCGCAATCGGGCGCGACAACTCCACTGGCGTGGTTAACCTCTCCGGCACGGCGACAATGCGCAAGCTGAACGTCGGCAGCGACAACTCCGATGGGTCCTTCATCGTCATTGGCGGTCTGGGCACCGGCGGCGGCGGAACGCTAAACGTTCAAGACAACGCCACCGTGTCGAGCGACACGGGCATGTTGCTCAATGAGACCGCCGGTCAGGCTGGGACCGTCAACCAGTCTGGCGGCACGGTCACGGTTCATGACTACACCCCCCAAGCCTTCCAGCCGACCTACGGCCAATCGCTCAACATTGATCCGAACGGCCACGGGCAAGGCGCGTATCATCTCAGCGGCGGCGAGCTGAGCGCCCAGACCGTATTGGTTGGCGGGGGCGTGTTTGACATGACCGGCGGCGTCTTCAGCGCCACCAACTTCATCGGCGACTTAACTCAGAATGGAGGCACCGCGTCTCCCGGCGCGTCGCCCGGAACGATGACCGTCACCGGCGACTACTCGCTTGATTCCGGCGATTTGTTGATCGAGCTGGACGGCCTGATGGCTGGGACGGAATACGACCAGTTGATCGTCACTGGGGACGTGAGCTTGGCCGGCGACTTGACGCTTGACGTGGGCTTCTCACCCGGCCTCGGCGACCTATTCACGATCATCGACAACCAGGGTGCCAACCCGGTCAGCGGGATGTTCTCCCAGGGGTCCTCGATCAGCGCCGGTGGGTTCCTCTTCGGCATCAATTACGGCGGCGGCGACGGCAACGACGTGGTGCTCACGGTTGTTCCCGAGCCCAGCACCGCGCTGCTCAGCCTCGTGATGGCGGGACTGATCGGCATGGCCGTACGGCGGGGCCGCACCGCTTGACGCCTACGGCAAGGTCGCTGACTGTTTCAATCCAAAACCGCCGCCCAGCCGGGTGGCGGTTTTTTTGTAGCCGGCCCGGCGGAATCGTGTTCCGCCACGACCGCAACGCTGTCCCGACGACAACGTGCAACTTGTCGTCATGTTCCCCAGTGCGAAACGGAAACCGCCTTCTGCTCAACCTGAGCCCGAAGGACGCGATCCCATTCGAAGGCGTCGCCACGCGACCCGCCCTTCCAAGACGCTGGCCGCCGTAGCAATGGAAAAGTCATTCGGGAAAAGTGCGCGTCGCCCGGCGGGCGCGACATCGCCTCGACGCCATCCCTCAACAGCAGATTGAAAATGGAGTTTCCCAAGTGCTGCGATTAGAACTTGCGCAAATCTTCTTATATTTTGCTAATGGCCTCGGACTTTTGCCGCGTGGGCGCGTCTCGACGATGGTTGACGAGACATACGTGCCTTATTCTGGTGGTCGCGATCGAACGCACCCATGCTGGCCTCATTCGAACCCTGGAGGCGACCTCCTATGAAGACGCTTCTCGTTGCTGTCTCAGCGTTCACGGCAGTGTGGGCGCCGCCCGCCGCGGCCGAGCCGTTCCCCGTCTCTATCCGCGTGGACGCCGGCCAGTCGCTCGGGCCGCTCAAGCCCATCTGGCGATTCTTTGGCGCCGACGAGCCCAACTACGCCACGATGCCGCACGGCGAGAAGCTCATCGGCGAGCTCGGCGAGTTGAAGCCCCGCGAGGTGTACTTCCGCGCCCATAACCTGCTCTGCACGGGCGACGGGACGCCCGCGCTCAAGTGGGGCTCGACGAACGCGTACCGTGAAGACGCCGCCGGCAACCCCGTCTACGACTGGACGATCGTCGACAACATCTTCGACACGTATCTGAAGCACGGCGTGCGGCCCTATGTGCAGATCGGCTTCATGCCCCGAGATCTCTCCGCGAGGCCCGAGCCCTACCAACACCAATGGGATCCGCGGAAACAGTACAACGAAATCTTCACCGGCTGGGCTCACCCGCCCAAAGACTACGACCGGTGGGAAGAGCTTGCCTACCAGTGGACTCAACACTGCGTCGACAAGTACGGTAGCGAGGAAGTCGAGACCTGGTATTGGGAAACCTGGAACGAGGCGAACATCGGCTACTGGCAAGCGTCGCGCGACGAGTTTTTCAAGCTGCACGACTACGCCATCGCGGGGGTCCGCCGCGCGCTGCCGACGGCCCGCGTCGGCGGTCCCGACACCGCCGGCAGCGGCGGCGACTGGACGCGCGCATTTTTCGAGCACTGCCTCCGCGGCACGAACTTCGCCACGGGCCAGCACGGCACGCCGCTCGATTTTGTCTCCTTCCACGCCAAGGGGGCGCCGCGGCAGGTTGACGGCCATGTGCGGATGGGAATCGCCGACCAGTTGCGAACCATCGACGACGGGTTCGGCCTCGTCGCCTCGTTCCCCGAGCTGGCCGACACGCCCATCGTCATCGGCGAGTGCGACCCCGAGGGCTGCGCCGCGTGCCAGGGCCCGCAGCTCGCCTATCGCAATGGCACGATGTACTCCAGCTACACCGCGGCGAGCTACGCCCGCATCTACGACTTGGCTGATCGCCACGGGGTGAACATCGAAGGCGCCCTCACCTGGGCGTTCGAGTTTGAGGGGCATCCGCTGTTCGCGGGCTTCCGTTCACTGGCGACCGGCGGGATCGACAAGCCGGTGCTCAACGCCTTCCGCATGATGAGCAAGATGAGCGGCGAGCGGCTCGCGGTGGAGAGCGATCATGCCGTTCCGCTGCGGCAGATGCTTCGCCGCGGCGTGCGCGAGGAGGCCGACGTGTCGGCGCTGGCCAGCCTCGACGCCGCGAACAACCGGCTCTGCGTGCTTGCGTGGCACTATCACGACGACGACCTGCCGGGCGACGACGCGGATGTGACGCTCACGCTGGCGGGCCTGCCGGTCGAAGCAGCCGAGGCGACGGTCGCCCACTACCGCGTCGACCAAACGCACAGCAACGCGTTCACCGTGTGGAAGGACATGGGCTCGCCGCAGGAGCCGACGCCTGAGCAGTATGAAAAGCTCGTGGCCGCCGGGCAGCTCGCGAAGCTTGCCGAGGACGCTTCGGCGACGATCGCGAGCTCGGAGACGAAACTCGAATTCACGCTGCCGCGGCAGGCGGTGTCGTTGCTGGTCGTCACCTGGCAGAAATTGCCATGAGAAGAACTTTCCGCAGATGTCGCAGATAAACGCAGATTGGGAAGGACTTGCATTTCCTTCATCTGCGTTCCTCTGCGCAATCTGCGGACAAATCCCCGTCCGCACATGGTCGGTTGAAAGGACTACGCGCCGACGGCGTTGAGCCACGCGTGGGCCATCAGCGCCGCGCCGTCGGCGGTGGGATGCACTCCGTCGGCCGCCCAGGTTTCGGGGGGCGCCAGCTTCGCCGCGACGTCGAACATCGCCTGAAACGCGACAAACGTCGCCCCCGCCTCGTCGGCCACCTCGCGCGCCGCTGCGCGGTATCCGTCAAACTCCGGGAACCAGCCATCGTCTACGGCGCCGACGCGGAGCACGAACGGCTCGCAGATCACGAGCCGCACCTCCGGCAACGCCGTCTTGGTGCGGTCGAGCAATTCGCGGAGATCCGTCTGGTACGTTGCGAGCGTCCCGTCGTAGCCGTGCTTGTGTTTGTGCCAGAAGTCGTTGACGCCGATGAGAACGCTTAGCACGTTGGGCTTGAGCGCCAAGCACTCCGCATCCCACCGCTCGGCGAGTTGGTAGACCTTGTTGCCGCTGATTCCGCGGTTGTAGATCTTGAGTCCGTCCTCCGGCCGATCGACGAGCAACTCCGCGGCCGCGAGCCACGCATACCCGCCGCCGAGCGCCGCATGCGCGTTGGGGTCCGCCGCGGCGTCTCGATTGCGGCCCGCGTCGGTGATCGAGTCGCCCTGGAACAGGATCGTGTCGCCGGGACGAATGAGCGGCGCCGCGGCTTGCGCAGGAACCGCCTCGGCCTCGGCGGCCACAGCCGCGGCGGCGATCGTCGCGAGCGCTCCGCCGGCGGCGTGCACGAACCGCCGGCGCGAAGGAAGCCATTCGGCGTGGAGCGGGAGATTCATCGCGGCAACTCCGTCAGCGAGAAAGTGCGAGAGGATGGGGAAAAGAGACGCCGAACACGGACCCAATCCGCGTTCACTTGCCGCGCCGCGCGTGCTGCGCCGCAGCCAACGCCACGATGATACCGGCGGCGAGAGCGGCGGTCGACGGCTCTGGCGCCGCGCCGATCGCTGACTCGCCCCAAGGCGGCGCCACGCCAAACCCCGCCTGCCACACCGCGAGGTCGGCGGCGTTGACGACGCGGTCGCCGTTGGCGTCGCCGCGGGCATACGTGGCCGCAGCGCCCGTCGTGCCGTTCCACCGCTGCCAGACGAGAAAGTCGCGGCCGTCGACGGCGCCGTCGAGATTGAAGTCGCCCGACGGGGCCACGCCGCGGAACTCCGCCAGCATTTGGTCGAGCGTTCCCTGGTACACGTCGCGATCCACGGGCGAGATGCCGCCGACGTTTCCCGTCGCCGTGTACTGCCAGAAGTCCCAGCCGTTGAAAATCCCGTCCGCGGAGGCCGGCGGCACGTTGGGCGGCGTGTAATTCCAGTTGGCTAACCAGAGCGGAAACTGGTTGATGTTGGTCTCGAAGAAGCTGTTGATGTAGCTCGTGCTGGCGTAGACGATGGGCTTGAACCCCAGCCGCGATTCGACCACGGCGCCGAAATCGCGCAGCCAATCGGACAAGAACGCCTTCGGGTTCGCCACGCCTTCGAGGTCCGACTCCTCCATATCCACCACCGGCCGCAGCGTAAATCCGGGCAACTGGTAGTAGGGTTCGATCGCGTCGACGAAGTCATTCGCTTCATTGACCGGGTCGAGCGGATCGTTCTCGAAGCTGTCCGGCCGCGCGTAGTGATAGGGACCGATGTACACGCCGGCGGCGGCGGCGTTGGTCATGTTGGTCTGGAACCGCGCGTCGATGAAATCGACGCCCTCGGTCGCCTTGCAGAAAGCAAACTCGATGCCAGCGTTCTTGACGTTCGTCCAATTCACCAATCCCTGGTGCGTTGACACGTCGATGCCGTAGACGAAGTCGATCGCCGTTGAGGGGCGCGGCGCCAGAAAGGCGATCAACGCGACCAAGACGGCGAGCGGGCGCAAACAGTCCACGCGACGGGGCAGGGCAGGGGAGGGCATTCTCAGTTCCTTGGGCGACGCTTAGCCGCGAACTGCCGCGGCAGCGACTCTGCACCGATCTTACTCGGCACGCCGGACGGCGGCTACGGAACGGAGGCGGCGGTTGGCTGGTGCTCCTCGCCGCTGCGCATCGGCGTCTCGACAAACGCGCAACTCGCCTTGTTTCAATCCACGCGGAACGTCGCCACGATCGGGTTGTGATCGGACCCCGTGGTGTCGACCGATCCCTGCGGCACGCGGAACGAGCCCTTCACATACCGCTCGTGCATCGCCGGCGAGCAGAGGATGAAGTCGATCATCGACTTGAACTCGCCCTCGTTGTAGGTGAGCACCGCCGGGTCGGCGAGATCCGTGTGCGCCGACCATAAGGCCGTGGGGCCGGCGCCGACGATCGTCTGCACGGAAGCACTCTCGGGCGTGTCGTTGAAGTCGCCCATGACGAGAATCCGCTTCTGCGGGTCCGCGGTCAGCTCGACGTCGAGCAAGCGGCGCACCTCGTTCGCCTCGGCCAGCCGGACCGGCTCGGTCGTTTCCTGTCCGCCGGACTTGCTCTTGAGGTGCAGCGCCCAGACTTCGAGCGGCTTGCCGCCCACGGGCTCCAGCGTCACGGCCAGCAGGTCGCGATTGAATCGCATGGCGCCGTCGGGACCTGGAAAACGCAAGTGCCGATGCGACCGCACGGCTCCGACCGGCACGCGGGACAAGAGCGCCACGTCGATCCCGCGGCCGTCGTTCCCTTCGAAGAGCACGACGTTGTCGTATCCCAGGTGCGGGAGGAAGACGTCGACGAATCGCTGGAGATAGTCGCGGTTCTCGACTTCTTCCAGCGCCAGCACGTCGGCATTGACGGATTCGATGCTGTCGGCGAGACACTCGAGCTGCTCGCGCGGCTTAGCGGGCGTGCCTTCGTCTTCGTGGTAGGGATCGTCGTAGTCGTCGAATAGGTTAAGAATGTTGTAGGCGCCGATCACGAGTTCACCCGGTTTGGGCTGCTGGCGCGTTTGCGGGGAGGCTGTGGACGGCGTCGGCAATTCGTCGAGGATCTTGACTTGCTCAGGCGAGGTGATGACGATTTGCGGGCGATCCTGAAACACCGACACGCGGCCGCGGATGTTGACGATCTTGCCGTCGTACATCTCGCGCGGCGGCTTGGGGAAGTTCGCCAGATTGTCCTCGAAGATGACCGCCTCGAACCGTCGCGGCCGTTGGTCGTCGAAGTTGATGAACGTGATCCGTCCCACGGAATTCACGTTGATCACCTCGCCGGCGACCAACGCCGTCTTGCCGACCAAGCTCCGCGCCTGCTGCCAGAGAATCTGCGGACGGCCCTCGTCGGGGCCGATCGGCGACTGGGCCGCGGCGACTGAGAGGCTGCCCAGCAGACCGAGGGCGGCAAAACGAGCAAACACGCAGCGGCGAGACATGGCAGGACTCGTGGGCGGGACAATGGGCGGGGACTCAACGTCCCTCAGAGAATAACGCGCCGACCGCGCCCTCGCCATCAGTCCGCAGCCGTCTTGCGCGGCTAGGTACTGCCCGTCAAAACGCTCGTGTTGCCGCCGACGCCATCGACCGCCGGTCGGGAAAAGTCCTTCGCCAACGCCGCCCGGCCGTAGTAGTACCCTTGGGCGTAGTCGAACCCCATCTGCCGGCACGCCTCGTGCTCCAACTCGGTTTCAACGCCCTCGGCGAGGCTGCCAATGCCAAGGTCTTTCACGATCCGCACGAGGCTCGCCAGCATCCGCTGCCGCTCCGGCGAGGCGCGGTTGATCTCGTGGACCAGCTCGATGTCGAACTTCAGGTAGTCCGGAGGCACGTCGCCCAACTCGACGAGCCGCGCCTGCCCGGCGCCGAAGTCGTCGTACGCGAGGCCGATGTTCAAGTCGTTGAGAACGGCGCGCAGCTCGCGCATCTGTTTCACGCAGGTGACGGCCGCTTCGTGGACTTCGAGCACCAGGCGTGCTTGCGGCGCGGACTCGCGCAGCTCCCGCAGCGAGAACTCCAGCATCCCTTGCTCGTGCATTTCGACCGGGTGCGTGTTGACGAAGAGCGTCGGCTGTCCGGGCAGCGTCTCGGCGCACTTCACGCCTTCGGTGCGCATCATCCGGCTCAACTCCGATTCCAGATCGAGCACCGCCGCCGCCGAGAACATCGAGTGCGGCGTGCTCAGCCCGAACAGTCGGCTGCGGCCCAAGATTTCGTAGCCGACGACGCTGAAGTCGCGGTAAGCGACGATCGGCTGGAAATGGGGCACGACCGCCTTCTCGGACATGAGTTTGTCGAACTGGATCAGCGCCAACGCGCGATCGGACGAATCGCCGGCGATCGTCTTGGTTTCGTACGAGCCCGACTCGAGGCCGACGCGAAACACCACTTCCGCGAACTGCAGGAGATCGCCGCTGGACACTTGGAATTCGCCCGCGATGCGCTGGCCATTGATGAACGTGCCGTTGGTGCTTCCCAAGTCCTTGACGCAGAGCGCGCCGTTCACGATGCGCAGCTCCGCGTGGACGTTCGACACCGTGGGGCTGGGAATTGTGAGCGCCGCCTTGCTGTGCCGCCCCACGAGGAACGGCGACCCCTCGACGCGGATCGAGCGCACCGGCTCCTCCGCACCGAGCTGCCCGCTGAGCAGCCAGGTGACTTCCGCGGCGGGTTTGAGCGCAGCAGCCGGCATCGAGTCGATTACAACACGTGCGTGACTGTGGGAGCTTCGTGGCCCAGGCTCATCAGATCGTCCATGCCCGCGGCGGGGGAACCCGGTGCGTCGACTTCGGCGAACGCCGTGGCCACGAGCGTCGGCGGCGGCGTCGACGCCGTCAGCGGGAGCCAGGACACGTCGCATCGCGTGAGCACGCGGGCGGCGAAGTCGGCGTAGTCGCGGCGGCGCTGAATCAGGTTTACCGCCACGTGGACCAGCGGCAACCGCCAGCCTTCGACGACGGTCACCACGTCGGGACTCGCCGAGGCGGCAAGCGAGGCGTCGCGGCCGAGCGTCTGGCGCCAGGAGTCCAGCGGCCGGCCTCCCGCGGCTTCGGTGGGCACGACGGCGAGCGTGCGGTACGCGCCGCCAAGTCCCAACAGCGGCGGCAGCGGCTCGTTGAGCATGGCTGCTCCGACGTCTGCCGACCCCAGCCCCGCCAGCGCCGCGTTGAGCACGTCGGGTCGGGAGGCGAGTTGCTCGACCGCCCGATGAGCGAGCTTGCCGAGCGCCACCATCATTTGAGCTCGCACGCGCGAGTTGCCCATGATCGTCGGAAACAGGCCGCCGGCGTCGGCGATGAACTGTCGGTGCAGCTCGCCGTCGATGTGGTCGACGAGCGTACGCAGGTTCGCCGTCAATGCCGCATGGAGCGGATCGCCGGCGGAGCCGTCGGTTGCCGCGTCGCAGCCGCTCGACACATTGGCCGCGAGGTGCTTCAGGTGCCGGCCGAACTCCGCGATGGTCCCCCCGACCGTCCTCAGCTCCGCTAGGAGCCGCCGAACGATCAGCGTCGACGCCCACACGGCCTGACGGTCGACCCGCATGCGAAAGTACGCCGCCGCCTTGGCGAGGGCCGCTGAACCCGAGGCCCGCGCCGCCCGTGCGTCGCGGCGCAGCTCGTCGGTCGCCTGCACGGTCTGCCGGCCCAGGCCGTCGGCCCGTCGGACGGCGTCGGCGTCCAGGGCCTTGAAGTGTTCTGCCAGCCAAGCGGCAGCTCGCTCGGCGCCGGCCAGCCGTTCCTGCCGGTCGTCGATCTTGCGCAGCACCCATTGGGCCAGTTCGCGGGCAAGTTTCGCGACCAGGGGACTGACGATCTCCTCCAGCGGGTGCTGAAGCACAAACGCGCCCGATGACTCGCCCCCTGCCGGCGGCGCGAACAAGCGGTCGATCGCGCGGGTCATGTCCAGCAGCGTCGTCGCCTTGCCGCCCGCGTCAGCGGCGTCGAACAGGTCGGCGAGAAACGCCTGCTGATCGCCGCCGAACTGGGCGTCGACGAGCGACCGGGCGTTCGCGGCCAACCCTTCGAGATTGAGCTGTAATTGAGCGACGAGCGCCTCAGCGCCAGGCACGATTTGATTGGCCTCGCGAGCAGCGGCTTCTGCAGCGGCGGCGCTCGCGGCGGCGCGCTTCGTGGGCGAAGCGCCGGCGAGCGAGCCGCCGCCCGTCCAGGCCAAGACGATTTCGCGGCTCAGCATCGCCGCGGCGCGGTCGATCGCGGCGTCGGCCGCCGCGGAGATTTTGTGCACCGCGAAGGTGCGCAGCGGCGCGGCGGTCGACGTGCGGCCCTCGTCCTTGCGACACGCGGCGAAAAACGCCTGGGCCGGCGTCAGCGCGTCGAGGTAGACATACTCCGCAATCGACGCGGCGGCTTCCGTCGCATCGCCCGACTCGTCAATCCCCAAGTCGACCAGGTACGCACTGTTGAAGGCCCGGCGCCCGGCCGGCATCGGCGGCAGCCCGCACGTGTCGTCGCCGGGGAATTGCCCGTTCGAGCGGTGGAAATGGTTGTACTCGGTCAGCCACGCATAGCTGTTCACGCGGGCCAGGTCGCAGTGATTGGGGTCCCGACCCGTGGCATGCAGGAAGATGCCGACGATCTGCGCGTCGACGGCTCCCAGCTTGTCAAGCGCTGTTCGCACGGCGTAACCCACGTCGAGCGACATGCCGCTGCCCGCGCCTCCGGAGATCGAGGCGACGAGGTACACGCGCGGCGCCTCGCTGCGAAACTCCAGTCCTGTCCGCTCGCGCGACGCCTCGATCGACGCCGCGTCGCTCGCCTGCGATAGCGCCATGCGAATGCGCTGCACGACCTGCCGGGAGTGATCGGCAAACGCCAGTCGACCCAGCGGCCGGACCCCATCGGTGCGCAGCGATCGGGGGATGTTGTACAGCCACCGGCGACTCAGCCATTTCATCAGCCGCGCGGATTGCTCGCGGTAATCTTGCGGCTTCCGCAGCGGCAGCGCGAGCGTTTCTTCCGGCCGCAGCGCGGCGCCGGCGTCGCCCTGCAGGGCCTTGGCGATCGACCGCGAATCGCTATCCATGAGCAACATCTGCACGGCAGGAACGCGCTGGTCGCCAAATTGCTTGGCGATTCGCACCCAAAGCTGCTTAAGCACGTCGCCCGCGGCGCCGCCGACGCCGAGGATTAGCACCGGCTGCGGCGCGAAGCCGTCATCCGGGGCGTCCACCGGCGGCATGGCCATCGGCTGCATCTCCGGCAACACGGGGACCTCCAGCCGCATCGACTCGGAAAGCCCGCTGGGCCGGCCCTCGAACTGCTCGCCAAACAGTTCGGTCATCGGCCGCACGCGACGCTCGACGGGCGCGGGCGCCGCGGCGGCTTGCGCGGCGGCGGGATCCTGCGCGCTCCAACCCGGGGATTGTGCGTCACGACCCGCCAAAAGCGTACCGATTAATTCGCTGCACGAGGCAAACCGCTGCGTCGGGTCTTTCGAGAGGGCCCGAGACAGCACGTACCGATCCGCCTCCGGCAGCGGCGACAGATTGGGTTCGTCGTTCAGATGCTGCAGCGTTAGCTCTGCCGCGGTGACGCCGTCGAACGGCAGCACGCCAGTCAGCATTTCCTGGTAGAGCACCGCCAGGCTGTACTGGTCGCTGAACGTGCTGGGGCTGCCCTGAAACACTTCGGGCGCGGAGTAGAGCGGCGTCAGCCCCCCGACGAGCGACGCCTGCGACTTCCCCACGTCCTTCACCAGCCCGAAGTCGGCCACCTTGACGTGGCCGGCCACCAGCAGCAGATTCTCGGGCTTCACGTCCAGGTGCTGCAGTCTGTGCTTTTGGCTGAGGAAGTCGAGCGCGTCGGCCGCGTCGCGGAGGCAACTCAGCAGCTCGGACCGTGGAATGCCGGGCAAACCCTGCTGCACGCATTCGTCGAAGCGGTCCTTAAGGCTCGCGTCCGCCAGCTCGGTGACGATCACTAGCCGGCCGTCGACGACTTCGATCCGTTCCAGCGACAGCAGGAAGGGATGCCGAACTTCTTTGACTTTCTGCAGGGCGCGCAGCTCGTGTTCGGCCCGCTTGTCATGATACGAGCCGAAGATGAACTTGACGGCCTTGGTGAGCCCGCCCGGCGCATGGGCCAGCCATACTTCGCCGTAGCCGCCGGCGCCGAGCTTGGTCGACAGCGTGTAGCCGGGCAGCGACAGTCCGTGATAGTCGTGTTCGTCGCTCACCGTTGCAATCTCCGCCGCACTGCGTCGCTGATCTGGTCTGCCGCCCTCGTCAGCCGCTCACCACCGTGAAGTAACTCTTGACGACGCGATCGAGCAATTGCGGGGCGAGCTGCATCGCCTCGCCGTTGAACGCACAGTAATTCGCCACTTGCTGCAACAGATCTCGCGGCTGGCACCGCCGTAGCGGACGGTTGTGGGGCCGGTAGTGCGTCTGCACCAGATAGTCGACCGCCTGCGGTTGAAACATGCAGCCCATCGTCTCGCAGCACGACTGGAACAGCCGCCGAAATTCCTCGAGCGCCGGGTCGCCGATCTCGATCTTGTACGGAATCCGCCGCAGGAAGGCGTCGTCGGCCAGATCGCGCGGCTCCAGGTTCGTCGAGAAAATGATCAACTGGTCGAACGGAACCTGAATCTTCTTGCCCGTGGCCAACGTCAAATAGTCGTGCCGGTTCTCCAGCGGCACGATCCAGCGGTTCAAGAGCTCCGTGGGTTCGATGCGCTGCCGGCCAAAGTCGTCGATCAGCAAGCAGCCGCCGTTGCTTTTCATCTGCAGCGACGCTTCGCTGACGTTGGTCACGGGGTCGTGGCGGATTTCGAGGCTGTCCATCGTCAGCTCACCGCCCACGACGACGGTGGGCCGGCGTATCTTGATCCACCGGGCGTCGTGTCCCGCCGTCTTCAGCAAGCTCGATTCCGTCTGCCGCACCGGCTCGTGGAACGAGGCGTCAAACAGCTTGATGAACTGGCCATCCTCGACGATCGTCTGCGGCACCCACAGGTGCTGGCCGAAGCAGCGCGTGATCCGCTTGGCGATCGTCGTCTTGCCGTTGCCCGGGGCGCCGTACAGGAACAACCCCGCGCCGGAATTGATCGCGGGGCCCAGGAGCTCGACCGTCGCCGGCTCGATCGACACGTCGGAGAACGCTTCTTCGAGTTCGGCGCGGCGCACCGTCTCCGCGCGAACCGTCTGGGCTTCGACCGACACGATGTAGTCGTCGAGCGGCACCGGCGCCGGGCCGACGTACGCACATCCCTTGGCGGCCGCGCGGGCGCGGTCGGCGCCAAGGTCCGTCAGCGCGTAGATGTAGTCGCTCAGTTGCGACTGCCCCTTGTGCTGGACGAACTGCCGGCTGCGCAACGCCAACAACATGTCTTCCAGGATGCGGAACGGCAGGCACAGCCGCGCCGAGATCTCGCGGCCGCTGGCCGAGCCCACTTGGAGAAGAAACTTGATGATCAACGTCTCGATGAGCACAGGGCTGAGGCCCGTCTCTTCGAGCGACTGGGGCTCCGCCGGATGGTAGGAGTCGCCGCCCAGCAGCGACTCCAGGAGGGAGCCCTCGCGCATTTCCATGACATTGGTGGCCATACGGCAAGGGTAGTTTACCCGGGGCGCCGCGCAGGGGCTCCGCCCGGCGTCCATGGCCCCATCCGTCGCAGGCCGTAGAACCGGCGCGATCGGGCACGCGACGCCGCGGAATGCACGAGCAATGCACGAGGGAGGACGCAAAAAAGAACACGCCTCCGCGTCACGACGCGAAGGCGTGTTGAGCGTCGTCAAATTCCAGACCCAAGCGGCCTCAAATCTCCGGCAGCTCGATCACGCTCTCGCTGCCCAGCCGGCACAGGATGATGTCCCGCAGGCATCCGTTGTCGCCCACGTAGAACAAGTCCTGCCCGCCGCCGCCGCTCATCAGGTCCAGATCGTCGTCGTCGAAGATGGCGCCGGCCAACAGCGCTGAGACCGCGTCCCGTCGGTTCGCATAGGTGTCGCCGGAGGTCCACGCCGACATGACCGCGTCGAGCGCCGAAAGCTTTGCTTGCAGCGGCGCCGAATCGGCAATCATCGTCCCCGTGATGTCTAGCGTCGTGCCGCCGCCGACAAAAATGTCGCCGCCGCCGTCGCCGAACATCAGGTCCGACTGTTCGCCGCCGATGAGCAGATCGGCCCCTTGCATGCCCAGGAGCAGATCGTACCCTGTCCCGCCGATCAGCACGTCGTTGCCGCTGCCGCCGATCAGCGTGTCGTCCCCGGATCCGCCATATAAGGTCGCATCCTTCGTCAAGTTGTACGACACATAGCCGAAGTCG
Organism: Lacipirellulaceae bacterium; assembly: GCA_044867485.1. Lineage (GTDB taxonomy): Bacteria > Planctomycetota > Planctomycetia > Pirellulales > Lacipirellulaceae > Lacipirellula. The sequence goes on from JBIOVA010000129.1 coordinate 23,127, forward strand.
TTGCCGTCGCCCAGGTACATCTCGATGTCAGCGACGTCGCCGATCGGGAAGCTCACGTTCCCCGCCGGCGCCGCACCGAGGTCGTGATAGACCTTAATGGTCGTGGACGAGTGCTTGATTACCTCCACCTTGTCTTTCTCGGCCGTGCCGACGATCTGCAGCACGCCGCCGTGCAAAGCCACGCCCGTGACGAATGTGGTCGTGTAAATCACGTCCACGCCGCCGTCGCCGTCGTCGATCGTAATCTTCACGTCGTACGCCCCAGCTTCGGCGTAAGAGTGCGTTCCCACCGCCTGGTCGTCGCCAGCCAGCACGGTGACGGAGCCCGCCGTGATATTGCCGTCGCCCCAGTCAAACGTGGCGGTGTGGACGTCGGCGAAGCCCGGATCGGTGAAGAACGCCGTCAACGTGACAGTCTGCGAGACGCCCTTATCGCCCACGACGCCGGCGTCGTTGGTAACGCTGGTGATCGTCGGCGCCACGTTGTGGACCGTGACGGAGATCGAATTCGAGGCAAACGTCCCGTCGTCGTCCGTGGCCGTCGCGCTCACCGAATACGCATTCGGCCCGTCGCCGTAGACATGATCCACGCTCGCGGGATTGCCCGTCACGATCTCGACCACGTCGCCCCAGTTGATCGTCCAGCTCGCGATCGCGTCGAGCCCCGGATCCATCGACGCCAGGTTCAGCGTGTAGGTGGAGCCTTCGTTGACGTCGGACGCGCCGCTAATCGTGAGCGTCGGCGCCACGTTGTGAACCGTCACCAACAGCGCGTTGGACGAGAACGTGCCGTCTTCGTCCGTGGCGGTCGCGCTGATCGTGAAGTTTGCATCGCCGTCGGCGTAAACGTGGTCGACGCTCGTCGTGGCGCCGGCGACGATTTCGATCGAGTCGCCCCAGTCGATCGTCCAACTCATAATCGTGTCGTCACCGGGGTCGAACGACGCCAGGCTTAGCGTATAGGTCGAGCCTTCGTTCACGTCCGACGCTCCGCTAATCGTGAGCGTCGGCGCTACGTTGTCGACGGTCACCGCGACGTCGTTGGACGCGAATGTGCCGTCCTCGTCCGTGGCGGTTGCGGTGATGGTGTAGCTCGCCGGGCCGTCGGCGTACACATGATCCACGCTCGCGGGATTGCCCGACACCACTTCGACCTCGTCGCCCCAGTTGATCGTCCAATTTGCGATCGTGTCGTCGCCGGGATCGAGCGACGCTAGGCTCAGCGTATAGGTCGCGCCTTCGTCGACGCTGGCTGCGCCGCTGATCGTCAGCGCGGGGGCCACATTGGCGACCGTCACGGTCAACGTCTCCGTGTCCGACCCGCCGTTATTGTCGTTGATCGTGACCGTCACGATGTACACGCCATCATCGGCGTAGGTGTGCGAACCGTCGAACGATCCCTGAACGACGTCGCCCACGTTGACGCCCGGGACGTCGATGGTCGCGGCGCCGGTGGAATCTATCGAATCATCGCCCCAATCGATCACATAGTCGAAGGTCTCGATGATCGGCGTGGACGGTGTTTCCGACACGACGACCCAGAGGCCGTCGGCTCCGGCGGTCCCGCCCAGGGCGCCGCCGAACGGGGGTGTGCCGCCGTTGACGGCTTGCGTGCCGCCCGCGTTGTCGAATGTTCCCGACGAGTTGTGCACCAGGAGGATCGTGCCGCCGCCGCCGCCGCCGCCGCTGCGGTCAGCGTTTCCCGCGCCGGCGTTGCCGCCCTTGACGCTGAGCAAGCCGTGCTGGGAGACATTGGTGGCATGGACCATGATGCCGCCGCCGGCGCCGCCGCCGCCGCTGCCCACATGGAGAATGGCGATGCCGTCGGCGCCGTCGCCGCCGTCGGCGAGGACCTGGCCCGTGGCTCCGACGGTGATCGTGCCGTTGGCGCCCAGCTCAATGCCGCCGCCGCCGCCGCCGCCGCCGGCGAGAAACCCGCTGCCGCCAAAGAAGCCGACGCCTGCGGAGCCGCCGCCGCTGCCGCCGCGGGCTCCGTCCGCGAGATTCAGAAACGCCAGACCGACGGGTCCGGCGTTTGACCCGCCGAAGACCTCGCCCATCCCGCCGTCGCCGCCGTGGCCGCCGCCTGTGCCGCCGCCCTTATTGGCTGCCGGGATATTGCTGTTGGCCCACGTCCCAGCGCTATTCGCGGGCGCTCCCGCCGCCGGCAGGCCGTGCTGCGGAGAATTTACGTTGCTGCCCAAGCCGCCAAAGCCGCCGCCGGCGCCTGCCCAGCGTTCGCCGTTGAACGTGTCCGCGGGGGTGCTCACGTCGCCGTTGAACGCGCTGACGTCGATCGTCCCGAACACGTCCAAATCGCTCTGCGACAGAATCGCCAACGGACGCGAGCCCGTGGCCGTAATCGTGCGGCCCGCGTCCAGTTCGAAATCGCTGAATACGAACACCGCAATGTCGTAGGCGCCGTCGCCCGCGTCGGCGGATTCCACGACGCCCGTACCGGTGAATCCGCCGGTGATCTGCAGCGTGTCGGTGTTGATGACAACGTTGGTCGCCGGGTCAAACGCCCCGAGAGCCGCAAAGTCGTCGGGGTCGAGTCCGATGGCGTCGCCCCCGGCCCCGCCTTCGACGATGTCGGTGAACGATCCGATGTTCGGGAGCGTGAGCGGCGATCCTTCATCGACGAACTGGTCGGCCGAGACCGTGAGAAACGGATTTGCACTGAGCGTCCAGCGGGCTTCCAGTTGCTCGACGCCCCGCCCCAGGCTGGACCGGGCGGAAAGGCCGCGTGGGCGGCGCAACCGCCCCGCGCGGAGCGACTTCGCTCCCGGAACCAGGCGACGCGTGAAGGACTCGAGACTTCGACGATGATGCTTTCTCACGGTAATCCCTCCACAAGAAGTGGGCCACCACTGGACAACTGAGACTGCGTACGCTGCCTTCAGCTCGGCGCCGACTCCGTCGTCGGCGCTCGTCTCTGCGAGACGGACGGCCGCGAAACGGACCAACGACCAGAGACGAGTTTCTTGGCGAGTTTAATCAAATTGCGGACTCAAATACCAGCTTTTTCCGGGCGGGATGGCGCGTTTTCGCCCGTTTCGATTCGCTCGTCAATGCGACAAACCGCAAATCCGGCGTTTGCGGCGAATTAGAAGTGAAACCACGGCCGTTCAGTGCGATTCCGTGGTCGATGCGCGTCAGGCGGGGTCTGACCGCTGGGCAACCAGTTGCAGCAGGGCAATCTCTGGCGGGCAGCGCCACCGCAGCGGCGTTTCCGATCCGATGCCGCGAGTGACGTGCAGCACCGTGTCGCCGCGCCGAAACACCCCGTTCGCATACCGCGTCCCGTGGACGCTGGGACAGATCACCGGCCCCAACCACGGCAGTTGCACCTGACCGCCGTGCGTGTGCCCCGCCAGGGCTAGATCGATCTCCGCCCGTCGACTCCACGAGAATTGGTCCGGCGAATGGCACAGCGCCATGCGAAAATCGCCGCTCCCGAGCCGCCGCGGCGGCATCTGGTCGAGGCTCGCCGCCGCCTTCCAGGGCGCCTCGTTCCCGCCGAGCAGCACGGCCGCTCCGTTCCACTCGGCGCGGACCCACCGGCCGCTCAGGCACGTCAACCCGGCGTCGACCAGCAAAGCACGGGTGCGCTCGGCGTCGACGAGCGCGTCGTGATTGCCCAGGATGAAGTACACGCCCAAGGGCGCACACAGCCGACCCACCGAACTCTCGAGCCACGGCCAGCAGGCCTCATGCTCGACGACGTCGCCGGTGATGGCGATCACGTCCGGCCGCAGGTCGTTGACCGTCCGGGCGACGTAGTCGTAGTACGCGCGGCCCACCCGCCCGGTCATGTGAAAGTCGCTTACGTGGGCGACCGTCAGCCCATCCAGCTCGGCCGGAAGTCGCGGGATGACTAACCGCTTACGATCGACAGAGACTGTCGCCGCCTCGTTGCCGGGCAGCAGTCCGAGTGATTTGGCGAAAGCTCCCACGAGCGGTTGGCCGCCGACAGCCTTGGCGACGTCGCGGAGCTCGCTCGTCCATTCGACAAGTATGCGGCGGTCGTGCCGTCGGCGGTTGGTCCATGGCTTCACAATGAGCGCCGCGCCGCCCAGTGCAGCGCAAGCCCAGGCATATGCCGCCGCCCAGCCGCCGCCGCGGAACAGCACGAGCCCGCCCGACGACTGCGACCACCATTGCCAGGCAGCCGCCGCCGGAAGTGCCGCGAACAGGGCGACGCAGCACGCGGTGACCGCCTTGATGACCGGCCGCGGAACCCGCGTGCCGTGCAGCCGACCGACCAGGCCGGTCCACAACAACGCGTGCCCCAACAGCGCCACGGCCGCACCGCACCAAACCACCGCGTCGCGCATCGAGAATGTGGGGGGCGAAGGGTGTCCGAGAATTTCCCGCGGCTACGGACGGCGCTCCCGCGATTCGACCGTCTGCTCGATCGCCGTCACCAACTGGTCGAGACGGAACGGCTTGTACAACACGAATTGCAGCCCCTCGCGGCGCGCTTTGACGATCGTGTGATCCTTGTCGTAGCCAAACCCCGTCATCAACACCATCGGCACGTAGTCGGTCAGCTCGCGGGCCTTCATCATGAGTTCGTAACCTGTCATGTCCGAGAGCATGATCGCCGAGATGATCACGTCGTACTGCGCGTCGACGCCCAGGTTGCGGATCATGCCCAAGGCTTCGGTTCCGTCGTGGGCCGTTTCAACAACGCACTGGAACCGGTCCAGAAGCTCGTGCGCCGCGTGCCGCACCGGCTCGTCCGGGTCGACGACAAGAATCCGGCGGCCGACCAGCAGCGGCCGCGACTCGACGACGCTGGCGATCGGCTGCGCTTCGACCGGCGCCATCTTCTGCCCGACGCGCTGGATCACCCGTTTGATGTCGCGGGCATTCCGCAGAATCCGCTGCAACCGCTGCGCCACGTCGGGTTCGAGATTGGCGCTCCGCTCCATGACGTTCACAGCGTCGTTGAGGATGTCGTCGACCGGCATCGCCACGGCGCTGTGAATCGCCTCGATGCTGGCGGCGCAGGCCACCATCTTTTCCGCATTCAGGAGCTCCAGCGTGTTGAGCGCCGCCGCCACGTTGCGGGCGAAGATTTCGAGGAACGTCCGGTCGCTCTCGCTGAACGCATCGAGCTCCGGACTCTCAACGTTGAGCGTCCCCACGACTTCTTCGTGCAGCGCCAGCGGCACGGTCAGCGAGCTGCGGGCGCCCTTGGCCCCCTCCAGGTACAGCGGGTCTTCCTCGGCGTTGCTGCAAATGTAACTCTTGCCGGTGAACGCCACGTTGCCGGTGACGCCGTTGTCCTTCTCGCTCGCCACCAGGCGGCGCTGGGCGGCCTCCGGCTCCATGCCCACCGCCATCAGCGGCATCAATTCCCGCGTGTCGGGATCGAGCATCCGGATTTCGATCACGTCCAAGTGCAACACGTCCTGCATGCAATGCAAAATGTTGTCTTTCAGCAGCGACACGCGCTCCGCGTAGTTCAGGTTCGACACGTCCTCGGGCATCAGGTCGGCCAGCTCGATGCCCGCTTGGTGAATTGCCGCCAGCTTCTGCTGCTGCAGCATTTCGGCGGTCACGTCGCGAACCGTCACGATCAGGTGCTGCGGCTTGTCGTCGGGGCTGGTGAGCACCGGCGCCGCGTGCAGCCGGTAGTACCGGTTCTCGGGACATCGCAGCGTCGACTGGCTCGACTCCTTGGTCGCCACGGCGGTGCGCAACGGACACATGTCGGGGCCGAGGATGTCGGGGCTCCCCAAAACCTTGTAAAAATTCTGCCCGACCACATCGTCCTGGCCCGTCCATTCGCGGAGCCGGCCATTGCCCCAGATGATCGTCCCTTCCGTGTCGAGCAGCACCACGCCGTCGGGCATGCCCTGCAGGATGCGGTCGTTCTGCAGCAGCCGGCCCACGTCGCTCGTTTCGGCAAACCGATCGGCGTCGACGTACACGCCGTCAAAATCGTCACGCTCCAACAGCGCGAGCGCTTTGATCGACGAAGCCGGCTCGACCAGCTCGATTTCTTTCCCCAAGCGGCTCTGCAAGGCGACGCGCGCATCGTGAGCGCCGCCGAGATAAAGAATCTTGGGTCGTGGGGAGGCGTCGTCCGGTGACGCCGCTGGATTCGACGCGAAGGGTTCTGACACCACGCGATTCCCGGGGGCGACTTCGTGGAGGCGACGAACCGTGGCGAGCGTGCGGGGGGAAAGGGATTGCTCGCCGGGGTGATCACTACCCCAAAGTATAGGCGATTTTGCGCATTCCAACAAGTTGAGCGTGCTCGACGACGCGCAATCCAACGCACCGCTTTGCGTCAATCAACCACAACCCGCCGCCGTTCATGTCCTATTCTGCCGCGGACGGAAGGGGCGCCAGGTGCACCTCTCGGTGCACCTCCGGCCCTCCGGTCGCGGCTATTCCCAAGGCATCCGACGACGCCAACGAACGCCGCCCATTGGACCGTGTTAATGTCGTGAAACTGTTTCGCCTGACATTCGCGCGGGTTTTCCCGTACAATTCTTCTCCCCCGCCGCGGTTGCCCAAGCTCTGTGCTGGCAGCGCCCGAGCTGGCGCGGATCGCCGTTCTCCCCACCTGCCGACACGTCCCCATGCCGCGCACCCGCCTCGCCGTTCCCGCCGACCGCCTCCGCAACGTCGCAATCATCGCCCACGTCGACCATGGAAAAACTACGCTCGTCGACCAGATGATGTATCAGTCTGGGCTGTACCGCAACGAGGAGCTCGACAAGCTCGCCGGGGGACAACATGGCCTGATTCTCGACTCCAACGACCTGGAGCGCGAACGCGGCATCACGATCTTCAGCAAGAACTGCGCGGTCACCTACGCGGCCAGCGACGGCGAGACCTATCGCCTCAATCTGATCGACACTCCCGGCCACGCGGACTTCGGCGGCGAGGTCGAGCGGGTGCTCGGCATGGCCAGCGGCGCTCTGCTGCTGGTCGACGCCTTTGAGGGCCCCATGCCGCAGACGCGATTCGTGCTGCAGAAGGCCCTCCAGCGCGGCCTGAAGCCCGTCTTGGTCGTCAACAAGGTCGACCGTCCCGATTCCCGCCCCCAGGAAGTCGTCAACGAAGTGTTCGACCTGCTCGTGGACCTCGACGCCCCCGACGACGCCCTCGACTTCCCCGTGCTCTACGCGTCCGGTCGCCAGGGCTGGGCCACCGCGGACCTCGACCAGCCGAGCAAGGATCTCACGCCGCTGTTTGAGGCGATCGTCAAGCACGTCTCGTCGCCCGACGCCGGGCATCGCGCCGCTCGCCCTTTGCAGATGCAGGTCACCACGCTCGACTACTCCGACTACGTGGGCCGCATCGCCATCGGCCGCGTCCACTCCGGGGTGATCCAGCGCCGCCAGCGCATCGCCGTCATCGACCACTTGGGCGAAGTCACTCGCAAGCAGGTCGCCCAGCTCTACGCCTTCGAGGGCCTGGAGCGCGTCGAGGTCGACGAAGTCGCCGCCGGCGACCTGTGCGCCGTCGTGGGCCTGGAACCGATCGAAATCGGCGACACGATCGCCGACGCCGACGATCCCCACGCCCTGCCCCGCGTCCACGTCGACGAGCCGACGCTCCACATGCTGTTCCGCGTCAACGATGGTCCGTTCTCCGGCCGCGACGGCAACCAGCTCACGAGCCGCCAGATTGGCGAACGGCTGGAGCGGGAGCTGCGGTCCAACGTCGCTCTCCGCGTCGCCCCCGGGCCCACGCAGGAACAGTTTCACGTCTCGGGCCGCGGGCTGATGCACTTGGGAATCCTCATCGAAAACATGCGCCGCGAAGGTTTCGAGCTCTGCGTCGGCAAGCCGCAGGTGATCTACCGCGAGATCGACGGCGTGAAGTGCGAGCCGATCGAGCAGCTCGTCGTCGATTGCCCCGAAAGCTGCCAGAGTGCCGTCATGGCCCTGCTCGGCGATCGCCGGGCCGAGTTGGTCAAGATGGGCCACCGCTCCGCCACGAGCGGCTTCGTCCATATGGAATTTAAGCTTCCGGCCCGATCGTTGATGGGGCTCAAGAGCCGAATGCTCAACGCCACCAAGGGCGAAGCGATCATGCACCACACGCTGCTGGCCTACGAGCCCGCCAAGGGCGAGCTGCCCAAACGGCCGTTCGGGACGCTCATCGCCAACGAGACCGGCACGGGCACAGCTTACGCGCTCGACGCCCTGTACGACCGCGGCGTGTTCTTCATCCGCCCCGGCGACCAAGTGTACGAGGGGCAGGTCGTGGGCGAGCATTGCCGCGCCGGCGACCTAGTGATCAACGTCGTCCGCATGAAGAAGCTCACCAACGTCCGCGCCGCCGGTAAGGACGAAAACGCCCAGGTTCGCCCGGTTCGCGAGATGTCGCTCGAGTCAGCGCTCGAATACATCGAGGACGATGAACTGGTCGAAGTCACCCCTAAGGTCGTCCGCCTGCGCAAGGCGCTGCTCACCGAAAACGACCGCAAACGCGAGTCCCGCAAAGCGGCTGCCGTGGGCGTTTGACCCGTTAGCCCCCGGTCACTGACCGGAGGCTAAATACAATCGCTACAACCGTTCCGCCGCTCTCGGCGGGAACGTCGCCACGGCATCCCGCGACCTATGCTTGTACGGCCCGGCGCCGCCGGCTTGACGCGCATTGTCCGCGCTCGCTGCGGCGCGCACCGCCCATTGAGGGACCACCAATGAACAGCTCCGCACCCGCTCGCTGCCGCGCCGCGCGTCGCCGCGGACTGTCGATCTTGGAATTCTTCGGCTGCATGACGGCCATGGTCGGCGGCGCATTGCTCGGTTCGCTCTACCTGGGCGTCGACGTCAAGGCGTTGACGTACACGGCTCTGGAAAAGGCGCAAATCATCGACCCGCAGCCCACGCCGGCCGCGGGCGACAATGCCGATGCTGCCACTGCCAAACCCGAGACCGCAACCCCATCGGAGACCCCGACGCCGCCAACGTCGACGCCGGCTCCAGCAGCCCCCGTGTCCGAGACGCCCGCGCCGTCCATCGAGACGCCGCCGCCTGCCGCGGAATCAATGACGCCGCCCGCTGACCTCGCGCCGCCCGCCGAAGAGGCCGTTGCTTCGCCCGCGCCAGCCGCTGGCTTCTTCACCCGCCCGGAATTGCTTACCGACGAGCAACGCAAGGCCCTCACCCTGGCCTACTGGGAAGCGCTGGGCGTCTGCATGCACGATGAAATCGAGAACCGCAAGCCGGCCATCGATCAGGACGGCAATTGGCAACTGTTCGACTACCTCACCGGCCGCAAGGAGGGCCACGCCAAGGCGGCCGACGCGATCCTGGCTCTCGACGCCAACGGCGTCGACGCCCACGTCATCGCCTACGCCAAGAAGGCCCGCGCCTGGCATGTCGACGGCTCCAAGCTTTTCGGCCGGGCCGTCGGCCTACTCACCGACGCCCCCTCGGCGCAGCTCAGCGGTCCGTTCGCCCAAAGCTGGCAAAGCGCATCCACCCAGCACCGCATGGAAGAACGCCTGCTCGTCGAGAAATACCAAGCCGTCGAGACCTACCTAAGCCACGCCTACGGCGACGCGCCGCCCGCGGCAACTACCGAGTGAAGTGCACTCGCCAAACGCTCAGCCGCCTCGCGCCCCGAGCGTAGGCACTGCGGAATCCCCACGCCGCGGTACGAATTTCCGGCCAGTTCCAGCCCCTGGTGCGAAGCAACTCGCTCGTCGATCGCTCTAACGATCTGCAAGTGCCCGACCTGATACTGAGGCATCGACTCGCGCCACCGGGCCACTGTCGTCTCGCGCGGCTCGCCACGGGCGCCGATCAACTCGCCCAGTTCCCGCTGGGCGATTGCGGTCAATTCCTCATCGCTGCGGTCGATCATGTCCCGATCGAGCGCTCCGCCCAGGAACACCCGCACCGGCGTCAACTCCGTCGGGCCGCGCTCCGCGAACTTCACACTCGGAAAACTCGCCGCCAGGATCAACCGGTGCTCGATCCGCGGCACGACGAACCCGAACCCGTCGAGCTGCCGGGCGATCTGCTCCCGCCGATACACGAGCGTGACCACCACGCTGCTGGCCGCCGTGATGCGCGCTAGCAAGCCGCTGAGTTCCGCGTCGAGTCGCCGAACCATTTTCGCCGCCTTCGCCGCCGGCGCCGCGAGGATCACGCCGTCAAACTCGTCGGCGTCGGCGGCGGAGGTCACGCTCCATCGCCCGTCGGTCAGTGCACGAACTTCCGTCACCGGCGTTTCCAGCCGAACGCTCCCCGGGGGTAGGCTCGCCGCCAATGCATTAACCAGCGACCCCACCCCGTTTCGTAGAGTCACAAAATCGCCGTACCGCGCACCCGACCCTGCGTCCCCTCCGGTCCCCTCCCCTTGATGGGGAGGGCTAGGGAGGGGTGGGGAAGTGCCGACAGACTCGACCACCCCATTGCTCTTCGCTCGCCACGCCGCCCGCAAACTCCCATGTTCCCGCTCCCCCGCCAGAAACTCAGGCATCGTCGCGGCCAGGCTCAACTCCGATGCATCCGCCACGTAAATCCCCGCCAGCAGCGGCTGCACTAAACGCTCGAACGCTTCGCGCCCGAGCCGTCGCGTGGCAAAACTCGCCACACTCTCGTCATCGTCGGCGCCACGCGACGCCGCCGGGGCGCGAATCCACGGCTCGGCCAGCACGCGGAGCTTGCCGGCCAGACTTAACACCGAGGACCGCAGCACGCCGCCCAAGCTCCGCGGCTGCATGAGCACGAACCCGTTCGGCACTGGCGCAAGCCTCCCCCGGCACACGACCAGCGCCCGCCGGTTCTCGCGACTCGTGGAAAGCAACTCGTCGCCCAGTCCCAGTTCGCGACACAACTCAACGCCGACGGGATCGCGCGTCAAAAAGCTGTCCGCGCCTTGCTCCAGCACCAGCGCGCCGCTCCGCCGCGTATCGAGCGCCCCGCCCAACCGCGGCCCGGCCTCCAGCAACCGCACCTCGGCCGCCGGCATGAGCTGACGAAGCCGATGCGCCGCCGCCAGCCCGGCGACGCCGCCGCCGACGATGGCGTAACGCGGCGATGCGAAGGAAGTGGACAATTGGGGAGATACGCATTTGCGGGGCAAAGAGAGTCCACCGGCGGAGCCGGCGGCGTTCATTTCACCCTACCAAATGGTCCGGCTCGATCGCCAGGGCCAGTACGAATTGGGCCGCGCCCCAAGCCGCAGCTCCATCCCCGCCGTGAACGCGAAGTTGTTCATCGTGTCGACTCCATCGGCGCCGAACGCGAGATTGTCGATGATCTCCAGCCGCCACGCCAGCCAGTGCGTCTGCGGGAACCGCACGCCCACGCCCAGCGGCATGCTGAGCAGCGTCGCCACTTGCCCGCCGCCGTCAGGTCGCACGGAACCGACTTCCGTCACGCCCAGGCCCCACTGTGCGTAGGGCCGCACCTTCGTGTCACCCCAGGGGTAGTAAATGAAGTCGACGTCGCTCACGAAGTACTTGCCGCTGAGCTCCGTGTCGATGTCGTCCGCCAAAAGCTGTGGATCGGCCCAGCCGAACCGCCACTCGACGCCCCAGTAGTAGTCGAAGTCCCAGCCGATGCGCAGGCCGCCGAACATTTCGTTGGACTGCGACACGCGGCCGTCCACCGGCCCGTCGGCCAGCAGCGGCCCGAGGAACCAGTCGACGTGATAGGGGCGATTGAGCCAGCTCGACCGCTCCATCGCCAGACCTTTGTCCAGAAACCGGCCTTCGGTCGACGAGTGATGAAAACCCCAGTGCCGCATCCAGTCGAAGGGCCGCAGATCGGACTTCCCACTGGCCGCGTCGGCGGCAATCGGCGCGTCCAGCGGCGTCTCGCGTTCGACCAGCGGATCCCACTGGTCGAACGTCGCCGCGTCGGGATCCATCAGCCGGGCAGTCGCGTCGTCGTGGGATTCGTCGAGGTCGGCAATGTCAGCAGGCGCCACGTCTTCCTGTGGCTCGTCGTCTTGCGCGCACGCCATCGCCGCACACCCCATCACGAGCGCGCATGCGATCGCCGTCGCACGACGAAGAGAGTATGCCATCGACATTTAGCCCCCGATCATGACCGGGGGCCCAAGAAGACAAGCCTCGGCCGACGCGCCGGCCAAGAGGGCGGGAATTATGGCGAGGCTAGGAAACGGCGTCAATCGAACAACGCCTCCCGCTAGCACGCCGCTAACCGCGACGGCACGCCGTTAGCCGCGACGCGAAGGTCCGCCGCAGCGGAGCGCGCCGCACCACCCAATGCGAGATGCTAGCGAACTCGGGCGACCCTACTCCGCCGAAGCCGTCACGACCGCGTCGGTTTCCGCCGGCTCAGCTGCACTCGCCGCCGCGTCGACCGCCGGCGGCTCGATCGCCTTCGGCTCGACGACCATCGCCGAGGCCACGAGCTGCGCCCCGCGTCCCGCGCCGCGATCAGTCAGAATCTTGATCGGCGTCTCGATCTTCCCTGCCGCCTCGCCCGCCTTGAACGTCACTTCCACAAAGTGCACGGCCTTCAACTCGTCGTCATGCTTGAACTCCAGGCACTCCTCGCCGCAGGTGACGTCGGTGATCCGGAACGGCTTCGTCCCGCGAACCACGACCCTCCGCGTCGTTACCGTCCCTGGCTCCAACTCGCCAAGGACGAGCAACTCCGGCTTCACGGAAAACTCCGGCCGCACGCGACCGCTGACGATCAACGGAATCCGCTGGTTCTGGGCGCGCGAGTCGTTCGTCACCACCGTGAGCTGGTCCTTCAAGTAACCCGCCGGCACGTTCGGCTTGAGCCGCACAATCAACTCGTAGGAAGCCCGCCCCGCCGAGCGCGGCTTTTCCAGGAGCTCGACCTCGAAGTTGTCGTTGTCGTTCGTGACGTCGACGATCTCCCAGTCCGACCGGCCCGCGTATTCGACGGCTACGCGTTTTTCGGTCGCGTCGCCTTCGTTGACCTCGCCGAACTCGATGGCGCCGGGGCTGAACACCACGTCCCCACGGATGTTGCCGTGCACGTGCAACTGCACCTCGGCCGGGTACTGCCCGCCGAGCGTCACGGTGAGCGTGGCGCCTTTTTGGCCCACGAAGGTCCGCGTGTTAAAGCGGGCCACGATATACGCTTTTTCGTGCGTCTTGATGATCGGATTCTCGATCGTCGGCGACGTGCAACCGCAGCTCGAACGCACGTTCGTGAGCGTCATGTCCTGCTTGTAGATGTTCGTCACCTCGAAGCGGTAGACCGTATCGGCCCCGCGCGCGACCGTGCCGAAGTCGTGCTCCAGCGTCTTGAACATCTTCTCGGCCCACTCTTGCGCGGCCAACTGGCCGGCGGCGAGTCCGAGCAACAAGCCTAGAAGCAAACCCGTGGTGCGCACCTTACCGCCCTCCAAATCGTGAGAACGACAGTCTGCGCAACTCCCTTCGCGACGCGACCCCAATCATGCCAATCCCCTCTGCGCACCGGCCTTACTTGGCCTGGCTGCGTTCGTATTCTACCGCGTAAACCTGCGCGCGAAGCAAAGTCAAATGCAACGCCAGCGCTTTTTTTGTGCCGCGACGCCGATTTTCGTGGACCTTTGCCGGCTAACCAAACTGGACGCAAGGCAAGGGTCGTACGGACTCCAAGTCAGCAAGTCCGAAGGTGATTCTCCGCGGTTCGCAGGCGAGCCGCGGGGTTTAACCCCCCGGTACGCGCTCAGTCGCCAGATTGGCCGCCCCATTCTGAGACCATTCCATCGGCGTTTTCCGCCGGAAAATTTTGCCCACGGCGATCCGCCGCTCTGACCCCCATGCACGCCACGTTCCGTTTGTTAGAATGCGGCGCGATCATTCCCTGTCACTCCGAGAGCCTGTTCTGAGGTCTGCCCAAGGATCCGCCGAGGAGTCCGGTTTGGAAGGCTTGCGGCCGGACCCCTCGGATGACTCGGGGTGACAGGACTCGCCCGGCCCCGCACAACTCCCCCCATGCCTGCCAGTCAACGCGTTGCGATCATCGGCGTCGGCCTGATCGGCGGATCGATCGGTCTGGCCCTGCGGCAGCGCGGCCTAGCGGCGGAAGTCGTCGGGGTGGGTCGCCGCACCGCAAGCCTCGATAAAGCCCGCGCCCGCGGCACGATCGATCGCGGCACGACCAACCTGGTCGACGGCGTAGCAGAGGCAGATTGGGTCGTCGTGGCGACCCCCGTGGCGGGCATTGTCGACGCCGTTCTCTCCACCGCCCAGGCGTCTCCGCGGGCCACAATCACCGATGCGGGCAGCACTAAGGCCGAAATCTGCCGTGCGGTGCGCGCCCAGTCGGCACAATCCGAACCGCCGATATCCCTCCGCGGTCGGTTTGTGGGCAGCCACCCACTGGCCGGCGACCATCGCACGGGGCCCGATCACGCCCGCGCCGACCTGTTTGATGGCCGCACCGTCGTCGTGACCCCGGAAGACGACACGCCGCCGGGGTTGGTGGAACGGGCTAAGGAGTTTTGGGAATCGCTGGGCGCCCACGTCGAACTCCTGAGCCCCGAAGAACACGACCGGGCCCTAGCCGCCACCAGCCATCTGCCCCACTTGGTCGCCGCCGCGCTGGCCGACGCTACGCCCGAAGAGTGGCTGCGACTGGCCGCCACCGGCTGGGCCGACGCCACCCGCATCGCCGCCGGCGACCCCGGGTTGTGGACGCAAATCTTCAGTCAGAATCGCACCGCAGTGCTCGACGCCTTGCGCCGTTTCGAATTCAAGCTCGCGGCACTGGCCGACGCCATTGATCAGGACGACCCGGCGGCCGTCACCGCTCATTTGCAGGAGGCAAAGCGAATCCGCGATGCTCTGGGAGATTGACCTGCACCCCCGTGATGGACTGGCCGACCGCGACGCCGCTGGCGTTGCCGCCGATGTCGTCGCGCTCGGCCTGGGCGATAGCATTCGCGTCGCATCGGCCCGCGGCTTCCTCGTTGAAGGCCCGGCGCTCAACCAGACGGCGATCGACCGCCTGGCTCGCGAGTTGTTCGCCGACCCGGTCGTCGAGGACTTTATCGCGGCACCGGTGGGCGACGCCCGCCTCGTCGCGACGCCCGCACGAATTACGGGCGCCACTGGCGTCTCGCCAGTGAGCCCCGCCGACCGGTCCAGCGATTCGGCGCTGGCGGGACGCCAGTGGCGCCCCGATGCCGCGCCGCAACTGCTCCAGGTGTTACTGAAGCCCGGCGTCATGGATCCCGTCGCTCAAAGCGCCGAGGCCGCCGCCCGCGACTTCGGCCTGCAGATCGACGCGGTGCGGACGCTCCGCAAGGTCTGGCTGGCGGGAGTCGCCGCCGATCAGGCCCGCCGCATCGGCAACGAAGTTCTCGCCAACGACGCCATTGAACGCATCATCGCCGGCCCGCTGCCGTTCACCCATCTGGAGGCCGGCGGCGAGTACCGCTTCGAGCTGCGCACCGTCGCCATCCGCTCGCTCGACGACGACGCCCTCTTGCGGCTCAGCCGCGAGGGCCAGCTTTACCTCCAGCTCGCCGAAATGCAGATGATCCGCGCCCATTTCACAGAGCTGGGCCGCGACCCCACCGACGTTGAACTGGAAACGATCGCCCAAACCTGGAGCGAGCACTGCAGCCACAAGACGCTCGCCGGCCGCATCGCCTACACCGACGAACGGGGCGAACGGCACTTTGAAAACATGCTCAAGGAAACGATCTTCGCCGCCACGCAGGAACTGCGCCGCCGCTGGGGCGACGACGACTGGTGCGTCAGCGTGTTCCAGGACAACGCCGGGGTCGTGCGATTCGACGACGAATTCAACATTGCCTTCAAAGTCGAGACGCATAACCATCCCTCCGCCCTTGAGCCCTACGGCGGCGCCAACACGGGCCTCGGCGGCGTAATCCGCGACATCATGGGCACCGGCCTGGGCGCTAAGCCGGTGTGCAGCACCGACGTGTTCTGCTTCGCCCCGCCCGACACGCCGCTGGCCGAGCTGCCCCCCGGCGTGCTCCATCCCAAGCTGGTGATGCGCGGCGTGGTGGAGGGCGTGCGCGACTACGGCAACCGCATGGGAATCCCCACGGTCAACGGCGCCGTGTTTTTCGACCGCCGCTACCTCGGCAATCCGCTCGTCTACTGCGGGAATGTCGGCCTCATCCCCCGCGACAAGTCGTTCAAGGAAACCCAGCCCGGCGACCTGATCGTCGCGATCGGCGGCCGCACGGGCCGCGACGGCATCCACGGCGCCACGTTCTCCAGCGCTGAGCTGACCCACGAAAGCGAGTCCCTCTCCGGCGGCGCCGTGCAGATCGGCAACGCCATCGAGGAGAAAAAAGTCCTCGACGTGCTGCTGCAGGCCCGCGACCGCGGCCTGTACACCGCGGTGACCGACTGCGGCGCCGGAGGCTTTTCGAGCGCCGTCGGTGAAATGGGCGAGTCGCTCGGCGCCGAAGTCCACCTTGATCGCGCCCCGGTGAAGTACGCTGGCCTCTCGTACACCGAAATCTGGATCTCCGAAGCCCAGGAACGAATGGCCGTCAGCGTCCCGGAGCAAAAGTGGCCGGAGCTGCTGCAGCTCTGTGCGAGCGAAGGCGTCGAAGCCACCGCGATCGGTCGCTTCGAGCCCACGGGCCGCCTGATCCTGAAGTATCAGGGGCAAACCGTCGGCGACCTCCCCATGCAGTTTTTGCACAAGGGCCGCCCGCGGGTTGTCCGCAAGGCGGAGTTCACGCCACGGCCTGCGCACTCTCTCGTCCGGCTCCCTCCCCTTGATGGGGAGGGGGCTGGAGGGAATTACACAGAGGCATTGCTTCGCATCCTCGGCGCCCCCAACGTCGCCAGCAAAGAATCGATCATCCGCCAGTACGACCACGAAGTCCAAGGCGGCTCCGCAATCAAGCCGCTCGTCGGCTTAGCGAGCGACGGCCCCGGCGACGCCGCCGTCGTTCGCCCTGTACTCGCCAACCGCCGCGGCGTGGTCATCTCCTGTGGCATGAACCCCCGCTACGGCGACTTCGACCCCTACGACATGGCCGCCAGCGCGATCGACGAAGCGGTGCGCAACTGCGTCGCGGTGGGCGCCGACCCCTCGCGCATCGCCATCCTCGACAACTTCTGCTGGGGCGACTGCGAACGCCCCGAAACGCTCGGCTCGCTGGTGCGCGCCGCCATCGCCTGCCACGACGTGTCGCTGGTTCTCGAAACCCCTTTCATCAGCGGCAAAGACAGCCTCAACAACGAATTCAGCTATTGGGTCACACCCTCCGGCCCCCTCCCCTCGGCGGGGAGGGCCGGGGAGGGGGGCAGCCCCGCCGAGAAGCGCACCATTGCCATCCCCCCCTCGCTGCTCATCAGCGCGATCGGTCAAGTCAACGACGTGGCCCAATGCATCACGATGGACCTCAAGCAGCCCGGCAATCGGCTCTACATTGTCGGCGAAACGCGCGACGAGCTCGGCGGCTCGCACTTCGCGCTGGTAAACTCCCTCGGTGGCGGCGTGGCGCCCAAAGTCGACGCCCAGCAAGCCAAAACCACATTTGCCGCTATGCACCGCGCGATCTCCGCGGGCCTCGTCGCCGCGTGCCACGACCTCAGCGAAGGCGGACTGGCCGCGGCCGCCGCC
>JBIOVA010000130.1:0-22896 GCA_044867485.1 Lacipirellulaceae bacterium
TTGGTCTGAATGACTTCGTCGAAATTCCGCGTCGAGAGCGCCCGGTACATCGCGTGCTCGATGCTTTCATTGACGAAGCGGACGGCCCCGTCGACCATTGCGAAGTTGACGCCGCCAGGATGATAGCTGCGGAAGCCGCGCACGTCGAACCAGCGCGTGCCCGTCAGCGCCGGATCGGGAAGAAAATAGTTGATCTGCTGATTGCAGCTCGCCCAGTCTCCGTCGCTTGACCACGCAGGACTGTTGCCGTCGATGGGCGAAGCTTCGCCAATCAGGAACGTGTTGCTCGTGCCGTCGGTCACTTCCTTGAGTTTGACGCCATTGCGGAAGTAACTGTATCGCCAAAAGATGCCGGTGCAATCCGTGGCATCGTGGCAGTCCGGAAAACGTCCCCAGGGCTCGGAATTCCAGAGTCCCTGGGGATGATACTGCGTGAACTGCGTGTCGCCGGCGCAGCCTTTGTAGGAGGTTGTCGCGACCGGCACGGGTGCACCCTCGATTTCACCGGGCACGCTAAACGGAAACTGATCGTCCCGGGGTCCAATCAATTCATCGGACGGACAGTTCAAGACAGACGGTTGCTGAGACAGCGCGGCTCGAAGCGTGGGATCATTGAGATTCATGCCTGTCTTGAATCGAAACCAGTTCCCGTCGAGGCCGCGCTTGAGTCGATCGTAAAGGGCTTGCTGTTCGAGTTGCGGAAGGACGCGCATCAGCCAGCCGCCGCCGCTGAGCTTGCGCGCGACGCGCTTGGGATCGACGGGGACAGCACTCTTGGTGGACGGGTTGCCGTACTCCACTTGTTGAGGCCCGTATTGGCTGTAGTCGTCGTCGATCGGAAAATGGCCGTGGACATCCTGATAATTGAGGGTCGCGATCGCCAAGTTGTGTAAATTGTTTACGCACGATGCCCGCCGCGCCGCTTCGCGAGCCGCCTGCACGGCGGGCAAGAGCAGCGCCACGAGGACGCCGATGATGGCGATCACTACCAACAGCTCGACCAGCGTGAAACCGCGGGCAAAAGCTCGCCGCGCGGCGCGAGAAGGCGTGGTCATGACGACGGTCCTCGAAGCGATGGAAAAGCAGTGCGGCTCGCGCAACGAGCCGCCGGAAAGTCCTTGATCAGATGCCGAGAGAAGCAAACGCCTGGGCGTGTTCATTGTATCCCTGGGAATCGAAATGACTAAGCTAGCGATTGCGTCGGGCCATGCCGGTTTTGCGGCGACCAACCCTTGCCGCGGCCAGCGCTGCGATTGCAAGGACGCCGCAACTCGGTTCGGGCACGCCCGCCGTGGCCGCCACCGCCGTGGCGAAGTTGGTCTGCCAGGTGAGGAGGTCGCCGCCGTCGATCACGCCGCTGGAGTCGCCGTCGGCCCGCGTCCCCGCCGTGGCGACGTTCGTCCCCAGCGAGCGCTGCCAGACGAGAAAGTCGTTGCCGTCGACGACGCCGTTGTAGTCGTAGTCGCCGGCGCGTGGGGGCGGGATCACCACGTCGATGAACTCGATCTCCAGATCCACCAGCCCCGCGCCCTGGTCGGTCTGCAGGCCCAGGTAGTACAGGTTGAAGTCGGTCAGCAGCGCGTCGCCCGGCGTGGCAAACTCCTGGGCCTGAATGGCCGTCGCCGCCGTGAACGGGAGCGACAGCGTGACCATGCCCGCCTCGTTGAACGAGCTGAGCGGCACGTTGAAGTGGTACTCCTCGCCGCCGAAGTCGCCGACGTCCTCCGTGCCGTTGCCGTCCTTGTCCTTGGCGATCAGCGTGATGTGATCGGCCTGGCCGGCGAGCGGCGCCGTCAGCTTGGCGCGGATTTCGATCGACGCCGTCGAGCCGTTGAAGGTTTGCGTGGCCGCGGGCTGCCAGAGTCCCAGGCCGCCCACCGCGTCGTCGTCGTCGGTGTTGACGACGAGGTTGGTGAACCCCGCGGCGTTGAACCGGGAGACCTGGTCGGTGACCAGCGGGTCGTAGTCGACGCCGTCGACGTTGATCAGCGTGCCGGGGTTGCGTTGGAAGGGCGAGCCGAACCGTTGGCTGAAGCCGCTCTTGGCATCGATGCGGGCGACTTGCGCCGGGTCGGGGTTGATCTTGATGACGCGCAGGGCCTTGATTTCCCAGTTGTCGATGAGCGCGGCGCCGGCGCCTCCGTAGACCGTTTGCAGATGAATCTGCACGGCCCCGTTGGGCACGGGCAGCGGGCCGCCCTCGAAGTCGTTGAAGTCGGGCGCGCCGTCGCCGGTGGGGTTGCCGGAAGCGTACATGAACGACTGGCCGGTGAAGTTCGCCGCCGCTTGGCTCAACGCGCCCATGTTGCTGAACGAGCGGGCAAAGCCGTCGGCGTCGAGGTCGCCGTTGGCCTGCGTGTTGTTGTAGGTGTTCAACAGGTCGAAGAAGCCCCACTGCCACTGCTCGCCCGAGCGATTGCCATTGGCGTTGAAGCCGTCCATCGTGTCGAGCGTCATGTTGAGCTGTGTGGCCGTGTTGCCCAGCAGCGGCTTGTAGATGATTTCGGCGACGTACTGAGTGGGGTCGAAATTGACGCCGAACGTCCCGCGATCGAGCAGGGGAAACATGTTGGCCGTAACGGGGTCGATGACGCCGAGGAAGGCGTCGACGGGCGAGTTGATGTTGCCGACGGCGAAATTGACGCCGACGCCGGAGCCGTCCGTGCCGGGCTCGGCGACAGTGAAGGCTTCGTACCTGCCGAGGCCAGCCGTCGTGGGCGTGCCGACGGTAATGGGACCGTAGGTGAAGCGGCCGAAGCCGCCCCAGCTCGGCTGCCCGCCGCCGGAGTTGTTGACGATCATGCCGTCAAGCGCCATCACCACGTTGCCGGCGGCGTGCGCCGCGGAGGCCGAAGCGAAAATGCCGAGGACGCCGAGCGCGGCGCGCACGGCCCGATGTGTCGTCAAGTGTCGCATGGTCACGGTTCCCTCTCTGCGAAAATGCAGTCCCACGAATCCGAAAAGTTACCCCGCTGCCCCGTTATGTTTGCCGCTGCGCGCCGCACTGGGCGGCGCCGTGGATTGTCGTTCCACGAGTCGTGGCGTAACGACGACCCGCTCCGGCTCGTCGTCGTCGCCGTTTTCGATCTTGCGCACCAACAGCCGGGCGCCCGCCCGGCCGATGTGCCGCGTGTTGAAGCCCATCGTCGTGAGCGGCGGCGTCATGTAGCGCACTGTTTGCAGCTCGTTAAACCCGATGACGCTCAGGTCCTGCGGAATCCGCAGCCCGTGCCGCCAGGCGAACAGGTAAATCGCCATGGCCTCGACGTGGCAGTAGCACACGACGGCGGTCGGCCGGTCGCCTTCGAGCAGCAGCTCGTGCAGGCGCTCTTCGGGCAGATGCCGGAATCGCACTGCATCGCCAAGGCCGGCGGCTTCCATGGCGCGCTGGTAGCCGGTGCGGCGGTCGTCGACGCTGAAGTGCGGGCGGATGCTGTCGTGCAGGTACATCGCGATGCGGCGATGGCCGAGGTCGATGAGGTGTTGGGTCGCCGCGTAGGCGCCGCCGACATCGTCGGTCAGCGTGCAAGGCCACTCGTCGCTCTTGCCCATGAGCAACACATGCGGCAGGCCGCTCTCGCCAAGGGCCTGGCAGGCGTCGTCGGGCATATAGTGGGAGACGGCGACGCCGTCGAGCCGGCCATCGCGAAGCAGCTCGTGCCACCGGCCGTCCTCGTCGTAGGGGACGATCACCACGTGGTAGCCGAGGTCGCGCATGGCGTCGGTGAACGCGCCGGCGATCTCGCCCATCGTGCCTTCGCAAATCCAGTCGGTGTGGGCATGGAACAGCCCCACAGCGTGCGTCTTGCAATTGGAGAACGCGCGAGCCCGCCAGTTGCGCTGGTAGCCCATCTCCTCGGCGAGACGTCGAATGACGGCGGCGCGCTTGGCGCTGTTGCGCGAGGCGCCCTTCACGGCGCCGCGCAACACGCGCGCGACCGTCGAGCTGGAGACGCCCGCCCGGGCCGCAATTTCGTAAATCGTGACAGACATCGTTCGTTGCCTGGAAACCCGACGGTCAGGCCGGCAGACGTTTCCTGCCGCGGAGGGATCCGCGCGGCTGACGCTCGTGGATTGCCACCGATGGCAACACGCCAAAAACGGGGCAAGCGGCCAATGGGATCAGGTTCTGCAGCTCGATCGAAAAGACAGATCAACAAGATTTCGCCACCGGTGGCAAAATAGTCGCAACGAGAACATTCGTCAATCAATTGGCAGGTTTTGCCGGATTTTCCGTTGTGCGGCGGAGTGCTCTGGAGCCGAATGGTCACATCGCGGTCTTCCGAGGCGTCCGGACGGACCCCTCGGCGGACCTCGGGGGTGACGACGTGCGAGAGGTCACCGCCTCAATCGGCGGTCAATTCGCCAGGTCGTTGCGGAACCGGCGGGGCGTCTTGCCCACGCGGCTTTGGAAGAACTGGATGAAGTACCCGGTGGAACCGAAGCCGGCGATATCGGCGACTTTGGAAATCGGGTACGTGGTTTCCAATAGCAGCCGCTTGGCGCGCTCCAGGCGCGTGATCTGAATCTCTTCAAGAATCGTGCGGCCGATCGTCTCGCGGAACCGCTTTTCCAGATTGCGGCGTGAGACGGCGACTTCCTGAACGACGCTTTCGACGGAGATGTCGCGGCCCTGCTCGCGGTGGATAAATTGCAGCGCAGCCGCCACGTCCTGATCCTCGACGGCGACGATGTCGGTCGAGCGGCGAGTGACGACGCACAGCGCCTCGACGACGATCCGCCGCGGCTTCTTGATACGGCCCTGCATCATGCCGTCGAGTAGTTCGGCGGCCCGGTAGCCGGCGGTCTCGGCGTTGAGGGCAACGCTCGACAACGGCGGGTTGGCCAGTTGGCAGAAGACTTCGTCGTCGTCGACGCCCAGCACAGCCACATCTTCTGGGACGCGCAGCTCGGCGAGGCGGCAGGCTTCGAGCACTTCGCGCCCGCGGTCGTCGTTGCAGGCGAACAGGCCGACCGGCTTAGGGAGCCGGCGAATCCACTCGGCGAGGATGCCTTGCTCGCGCTCCCAGACGCGGTCCGGGCGGCGCTTGGGTTGGCGGTACACGTGCGGCTCGACGCCGACCTTGGCGAGCTGGTCGCGGAAGGCGTTCTCGCGCCGCGTCGACCAGGCGCGATCCTCAAGCCCCACGTAGGCGAAATGGCGAAACTTGCGTTCGAGCAAATGCTCGGCGGCGATGCGGGCGACTTCGTTGGCGTCGGAGCTCAATTCCGAAAAGGCCGAAAGCGGACTGTCCGGACGCATTTGCTCGTCGGTGAGTCCCAGGGCGATGGTCGGCAAGTCGGCGTCGAGGATTGCCTTGGCGACGCGTTCGTTGGGGATGCGGGCGATAATTCCGGAGCCGCCCCATTGCTTCATCTTGGGGACGGCGTGATCGTAGTCGCCGGCGGTAATGTGGAAGCTCCACGGTCCGTGAAGCTGCGCGTAACGAGCGATGCCGCGCAGCATCTCGCGCCCAAACCCGCGCGAGGTTTCCACGAGCAGGGCGATCTTGGGAAGCTCGCGCATGGGGTGGGATTGCCGTGCGGGCCGGTCCAAAGTCCGCCCGGCCCCAGCGTCGCGAGGCGCCATGGGAAGTATCGATTGCATGCCGCGAAACTCACCGTCGCGGGGGCATGAAGAGACGACTCGACACCACAGAATACGCTGGAAATGAGCGATTCGGTATCTGCGGAAGTACGCAAATAGGCAAAAAAATTCTGCGATTGCGACAAGGAGAGCGCGCCGCCTAACGGACACACAAGGTTTGCCCGATCGACCTGGCTGCCGTCGATTCAGCTACGGCGCGGTCGACGGGGCAGGCGCGACGTCGCGATTCTCTGGCTCGGCACGCTGCACGCGATTCCAACCAAACACGCCGACGGCGAACGCAATTGTCGCGACCAGGTACCCCACGACGAGCGAAGTTGCCAGCGTGCGGTGATTGCGCAGCCAACGGAAGATCCGCTCGCTCCACCACTCGGAGTGAGCGGCCACCGGCTCGTCGGCCAACCAACGCTGAATGTCTTCGGACAAGGCCCGCGCTGAGATGTATCGACCGGTTGGAGTGGCGGCGAGCGCCTTGAGGCAGATCGACTCCAACGGCCGCGGCAACCACGGAACGTATTGGCGCGGCCGGATGATCGGACCGTTCTCGGCCTTCGAGATCATGACGGCGACATCCTCTTCCTCAGTGTGCGGCAGATTCCCCGTGAGCACGTGAAACAGCGTCGCGCCGAGGCTGTATACATCGGTGGGCGGTCCCAGCTCGTCGATGCGTCCGGCCGCTTGTTCAGGGCTCATGTACGCGGGGGTGCCAATGGCCGTGCCCAAGCGGGTCGACGTGGCGTCGCCGCCGCCAATAGCGCTGGGCGCCATGCGGGTGGTGAGGGCCACGTCTTCGTCCGAACCGATCACCTTGGCCAGGCCCCAGTCGACGACCAGCGTCTCGCCGTATTTGCCGAGCATGATGTTCGACGGCTTGATGTCGCGGTGGATGACGCCCTTGCTGTGGGCGTAATCGACGGCGTTGCATACGTCGAGAAATCGCTGGAGCAGCTTGCGGAGCTCGCTCATGCGCTTGGCGTTGCTGCGGTCGCCGCGGCCGCGGTGGAAGCGGTCGATAACTTCCAGCAGGCTTTCGCCGCGGATCAGCCGCATGGCGTAGTAGGGGCGACCGGTTTCGTCGGCGCCGAGGGCGTAAACCGGCGCCACCCCAGGGTGTTCCAGCCGGCCTGTGACGCGGGCTTCCAGGAGAAACCGGGCGCGGGCGTCGCCGTCGTCGGCCCATTGCGACTTGATCTGCTTGAGCGCGACCGTGCGGTCGATCTCGCGGTCGCGCGCGAGGAACACGACGCCCAAGCCGCCTTGGGCCAGAACCTGCTGCACATCGAACCGGTCGCCGGGGGTCATGCCCGCGGCGTCGGCCGGCGACGCAGGGCGGCGGCTCTTGGGATCGCTCCGCGTAGGGCTGTCCCGTTGCGTCGGCGGGGCCAGGCCGCTCGCGGCCGCCAGGAGACGTTGGACGCCGGTGGGGAGCGAACGGAGCCGCACGGCCAGCGGGTCGGCGCAGGTCTCTTGGGAGCGGCGATCGATGGTTGCCTGCAACACCGCGGCTTGGCCGGGCGACAGCCCGGCGCGTTCGACGAGCAGGTCTTGGAGCGGCCGCGCAGGGTCGGCAAGCCAGACGCGGACCAGGGCTTCCAAGTCGGCGTCGCTCAGGAGCTGCTGCTGGCGGGCTTGCAAGCAGACGAGCAGATCGCGCGGGCTGGGAACCGTGGCCATGATTCTTTTGTAACAACTCGAAAACTCTCCGGCCACTGAGGGTGGAGAGTTCCGTTGGCTGCTGTAGGGCGTTCGGCGCGGGGAAACTGCCGCCGGCGCAGCGGTGTTTGTAGCGCGGGCCAGAGACGCGGTAAAATTTTGCCGTGGGGCAACCTTCGAGATTTCGGGGAGGGTGGACGCCATGACTCGTCGAGGGCTTCTTTTCTCGTTCGCGTTGACGGCGCTCGTCTTCCATGCCGTGGGCGAAGCGGCGGCTCAGGGGACGATCGACTTTCGCCGCGAGTATCGCTTCTTGCCGCGGTTCAGCATGCTCAACGAAAGCGGCGGCATCGCTGGATACGACGTTGATTTTCGCATTCGCGGCACGTTTGATTTTGTGACGCGCCCAGGAGACACGGACGTCTGGCCTCCACAGACCCTAGCGAAATTTGACGACGTCGAGGCGTGGGCCAGCCATCCCATACTCGCGTACGTGTTGAATGTCGACGAAACGTTGAATCTCTCCGGCCTCGGGGGGCTCCAAGTGTTTTCCGGCCCTCACGGCTTGGACGTCTATCGGTTCCGCGGCGCGGTCGGCGAGGACGAAGTGCCGGTCAATTTGCACGTGGCGACGCTCGGGCGCTGGCTGTACATGCGCGGTGAGACCGATCCGCCGTGTTGCGATTTCTTCGAGTACAAGATTCGCGCCTTGGCGCACGAACTGCCGATGGCGGATTTCGACGAGGACGCCGAAGTGGGTTCCGCGGATCTCGCCAGGTGGACCCAGAGTTTCGGAGCGCCGGCATTGCCCCCAGGGGGCGGGCTGGCGCCGGGCGACGCCAATGGGGACGGCGTGGTGGACGGGGCCGATTTTCTGGCGTGGCAACGGCAGCAGGGGCAATCGCCGCCGGTGCTCGATGCGCTCGACGCGATGATCGACGCAGCGATCGCGAGCGCTGGGACGGCGTCGTTCGGCGCGATCCCGGAACCCGGCGCGGCAACGCTGGCGGCCGTCGGCGCATCGCTCGCCGCGATGGGGCGCCGCCGGCGGCTTGCGAAGAATTAAGGCGATGCCGAGTCGGTCGCACAAGACACGAAACCGCATTTTCGCCCTGTTTTCTTGGGCATTCGGTCCCACACGGCGAAACCGCCGTTTGCATCTGGCCGTTGACGGCGTACATTAGGGAAAAGTTGCCGGTGAGGGGCGCCAGGCGGTTGCCGTCCTCGGGCCGGAAGTTGCAAGTTTTCGAGAGACAGAAAGAGGAGGACACCGCAATGCTTCGTCGTTCATCCCTCACCGTGTTGGCGATCGCCCTCGGGGCTGGCGCCCTCGGCATGACGCCGCGCGAGGCCTCGGCCTTCCGCAAGAAGTGTCCGCCGCCGCCAATGATGGAAGTGGCGGTGTGCGTCGACGACCCGTGCGACTGCTGCCCTGGCCAGGAAGTGTGCGTCTGCGTGCCGTGCTGCTGCACCGAGGAGCCGTGCGTCACGTGGCGCAACGGGTTCCTGGGCCGTCGCGTGGCGACGTACACCTGGGCGTGCTGCGGGCACTCGGTCGACGTGGTCGTCACTCGCAAGGGCGAGTTGATCGTCCGCGATTGAGACTGTGCAGTGCGGAAAAAACAAGTTCATCATTATAGCCCCCGGTCATGTCTCCTCAGAGGCGACCGGGGGCTAATTTCTTTAATGCCGGAAGTGCCTACGGCCGGTGAAGATCATCGGCAGGCCGAGCTTATTGCAAGCCGCGATCACCTCGTCGTCGCGGCGCGAGCCGCCGGGCTGGATGACGGCTGCGACGCCGGCAGCGGCGGCGGGGCCGATTGAGTCGTCGAACGGGAAGAAGGCGTCCGAGGCAAGCACCGCGCCGCGGGCGCGGTCGCCAGCCTTTTGCAGAGCGATCATCACGGAATCGACGCGGCTCATCTGCCCCGCGCCAACGCCCACCAGCGCGCCGTCCTTCGCCAGCACGATGGCGTTGCTCTTCACATGCCTGCAGACGGCCCAGGCGAAGGCCAAGTCCGCTTGAAGTTGGGCGGACGGCTGTTGTTCGGTGACGACTCTCCATTCCGCGAGGTCGTCAAGTACGTCGTCGGCGTCTTGCAGCAGCATGCCGCCGTCGATTTGACGCCACTGCGGCCCACCTTGACCCGGCGTCACCGCTCCGACCGCCAGCAACCGCACGTTCTCCTTCCATTTCGGCTTTGTTGTCAGGATGGCCATCGCCTCCGGCGTAAATTCCGGGGCCACGATGGCTTCCACAAACTTGCCTGGCTCCGCGAGGAATTCGGCCATTGCGGCGTTGACGGGCACGTTGACGCCAAGGACCGAGCCAAAGGCGCTGACGGGATCGCCGTGCCAGGCCTTGGCCGCCGCCTCGCCGAGCGTGGCGGCCGTCGCGGCGCCGCAGGGGTTGTTGTGCTTCAGCACCGCAACCGCAGGCCGCGGCAGCGTGCGGACGCACGCCAGCGCCGCGTCGAGGTCGAGCAGGTTGTTATAAGAGAGTTCCTTTCCGTGGAGTTGGCGAGCGTTGACGAGCGCATGCGGCGCCGCGTCGGCGAACGCTTGGAGCGAGGCGGTTTGGTGAGGGTTTTCGCCGTAGCGGAGATCGGCGCGGTGTTCGAGCGTTAGAGCAGTTCGGCGAGAAAGCCCCGACCAAGCTTGGTCGGGGCTGGAAGCCAGCTTCGCGAAATAGGCGGCTATGGCGGCGTCGTATTCGGCGGTGCGGGCGAAAGCGGCGCCGGCGAGCTCGCGCCGCAGTTCGGGCGTCGTCGCGCTGTTCATACGAATTTGATCGAGGATTGCGCCGTACTGACTGGCATCCGTGGCGATGGTGACGAACGCGTGGTTCTTCGCCGCGGAACGCGTGAGCGACGGCCCGCCAATGTCGATGTTCTCGATCGCTTCCTCGATCGTAACGCCGGGTTTGGCGACGGTTCGCTCGAACGGGTACAGGTTGACAACGACCAGCTCGAACGAAGCGATGCCGTACTTGGCAAGCGCCGCCATGTCCTCGGTGTTATCGTGCCGGCAAAGGATGCCGCCGTGGATTTTCGGGTGGAGCGTCTTCACCCGGCCGTCCATCATCTCGGGAAAGCCGGTGTATTCGGCGACGTCGCGCACCGGGACGCCGGCGTCTTCCAAGTGCTTCCGTGTGCCGCCGGTGCTGAACAGCTCGATGCCGGCGGCAACCAGCCCGCGGGCGAAGTCGGCCAGGCCCGTCTTGTCGCTGACGGTGAGCAGGGCGCGTTGAATCTTCGGGGAGAGCGTCATCCGTGTTTGTCCGTGGTCCGTTGCACGCAATCGCATCCACGCCAAACAACTGACCACGGACCACGGACAACGGTTCACGGACAGCTCTTCGGCGGTCACGATAGCACTGCGGACGGCGGTTTTCAACGCACCCGTTGTGGGCGATTGAACCCGGGCGAACCTGCGTGAGCGTCGCCGCGTACCAACTCTCAGACTTGCCGGCGAAACGAAGCGCCGGCCTCTTTTGGCAGGATGCTCATCTTGGTCGCTTGATTACGAGAGAGCGGCCGCGCGTTCTCCTTGGCATCGGCGGCGTCGGCGGTGCGGTCGTCACGACCGTCGCGTTCGGCGTCAGCGCTACAACGGTTCGCCGAGTCGGGTCCGTCGCGGATTGCCGCAAGGTCTATGACGATCGTGGCGACGAGCGTTCGCGGAGTTTGTCAACTTCCCCCGGTCGAGTTTTTTGACCGGCCGCCAACCGTGTTCTATATTCTCGGTGGCTGGCGATATTGACCCGCATCGCTCGCCGTACGTCGCATGGAAGCTCTCGTGGCTTGGCTGGTGGGCCGTCACGCCGCACAGACGGAACCATCCCTACGATCGAACGCCTTCAAGCCGACCTCCCCTCCGCACGGAACGACGAGCAACTCATGCCATCTCGGGTCCTCTGGCTGCGCAGCATTGGCCTGCATCTGGCCGTTTGGGCAGGCACAGTTTTGTGTTGGGCGGCGCCGTCGGCGTACGCCCAGGTCACCCGGTCCGCCGAACCGGTCAACATTGCCCCCGAAGCGCTCCCCGCCGAGCCACTGAGCACTGTGCTGGTCGAGGGCGACCGGCTCGAATCCCTGCGCCGTTGGGGCGAAGCGTTGACGCACTACGAAAA
Organism: Lacipirellulaceae bacterium; assembly: GCA_044867485.1. GTDB lineage: Bacteria > Planctomycetota > Planctomycetia > Pirellulales > Lacipirellulaceae > Lacipirellula. Next base: position 11,394 of record JBIOVA010000130.1, read on the forward strand.
CGCGCTGCGCGACTACCCGGGCAACGAAACCCTGGCCCGTCGCGAGGACCTCGCGAAGCTCCATTTCAGCCTCGATCGGCGGTACGCCGACCACAGCTACGTGCAGTCGCTCCAGTCGCTGTCGCCACAGCAGGCTGTGGGGCTTTATTTGGAACTGCTCCGCAAGGTCAACACGCATTATGTGGCGACTCCCCCGTGGCAACGCCTCGCAGCCCGGGGCGTGACGGCGCTCGATTTGGCGCTCCTTGACCAAAACTTCGCCGCGGCCAACGGCTTGCATTTGACGGCTGAGCAACTGGCGCCGGCGCGCGTGGACCTGTATCAACTCGTTGGGCAGCGCACCGTGGCCGGGCCCGAGGACCTGTCGTCGCTGGCGGCGGAGGCGGCGCGGGTGATCGAAGCCCGTTGCGGACTGCGGCAGACGGCGTCGCTCCTGGAGTTCGTCGCCGCAGCGGCTGGCGGGCTTGACGAGTACTCAGCGTACCTCTCATCGGACCAGCTCCGTGAGGTGTACCAGCAGATCGAGGGCAATTTCGTGGGCCTGGGCGTTGAGCTGAAGGCCGACGGCGGGGCCCTGTTAATCGTGCACGTGATCCCCGGCAGCCCTGCCCAACGGGCTGGCATCGTCGACGGCGATCGCATCATCGCGGTCGACGGCCGATCGACCTCGGAGTTGTCGACCGACGAAGCGGCGGCCCTGCTCAGCGGTGAGGAAGGGAGCCAGGTACGGGTGACGACATTAACGGCCGCCCATGCGACGCGGGTCCTGTCGGTGCGGCGCGAACATGTCGAGGTGCCGAGCCTGGAAGACGTGAAAATCGTCGACGCCGACTTTGGCGTGGCGTACATTCGCATCCCCACGTTTCAGAAGACCACGGCTCGCGATCTCGAGACGGCTTTGTGGAAATTGAATGAGCAAAAGATGCGGTCGCTGATCCTGGACTTGCGACGCAATCCCGGCGGCTTGCTGACGGCGGCCGTCGAGGTGGCCGACAAATTCCTGCAGGACGGAAGCATCGTTTCCACTCGTGGCCGCAGCCCGCAGGAAGACTTCAACTATCAGGCGCATTACGGCGGCACGTGGCGGGTGCCGCTGGTGGTGCTGATCGATCGCGACAGCGCCAGCGCGAGCGAGATCTTCGCCGGAGCCATTCTGGACAACAATCGCGGCGACATCGTCGGGGAGCGCTCCTACGGCAAGGGCTCCGTGCAGGGAATTTTCCCGCTGGGCTACGGCGGAGCGGGCGTGCGGCTCACGACGGCGTTATTCTACTCCCCCAGCGGGCGGAAAATTAGCCACCACGGCGTATCGCCGAACTTGGAGGTTCGCACGACGGCCCGGATGGGCAGCGGCGTGAGCGACCTGACGATTGTCGATGATGACCCCATCTTGCGCGCCGGGATCGATGCCGCTCGTCGCCGCGTAGCGCAGCCGATGAACACCGAACAGCCGCGGCGATAGGCGTCGGCGCCTGAGGGTTGCGGGCCATTTTCGTCACCCCGAGGTTCGCCGAGGGGTCCGGATGGTCGACTTGCGGTCAGACTCCTCGGCGGACCTCGGGGTAACTTGGCAAACCGTATCACTCCTCCCGGTTGACGCCCTTTGACGGGGGCCGGATACTGTTGTATTGCTTGGCGGCGCCTAGCCGAGCATTTGCTCGTTGCGTTTAGCGGCGCCCCTTTCTGACGGCGATTGAACGATGCCTTTCGACGACGACGACGATCTGTTCGGCGAAGAGTTCGACTTTGTCGATGACGACGACGAAGCGGCGGCCGACGATTCCGAGGTCGAGGACGAGGAATCGACCGCGCCGAAGCCGCGCCGCAAACCGGCGGCCAAGGACAAGACGCCGCCGGAGCGTCCCAAGGGGCGAGGGAAAGCGCCCGCTAATGGCCCCCGTCGCGGCAGCCGAGCGAGCGACGCCGAGCCTTCGCGTCCAGCGCCGCCGGAGCCGGACTTGTTCGACGCCGATGCGGAGACGATCGAGGCCGAGGCGCCTGCCGACATTCCCGTTCCCGAGCCGACGGGCCCGCCGGCCGACCATGTCGTCCACATTTACGAGTACGGCCATTTGAAGCGGACGATCCCGCGAAAGTTTACCGACGAAGAGGCGGTGGGCTTTGCCGAGGAATACACCCGCACGGGGAAGGCCTACGGGCGATACGCGGTGGCGACGCCGGACGATGAAGAGCCGGCGCCTACGTTTGCGGGCGCGTCGCGGGGCAACTAGTTCCCCCTGCAGATTGCGGCCGCACGACCCCCCCGATCGGTATGGGCGGCGCATCGCTTGACGGCAGGTCTGGCGCGCCGGCGCACGCTTTTCGACCTACATTTGTGCACAATCGGCGCGGCCGGCGCAGTTGTCGTCGGAGCGGCGCCATTTCGACCTCGCCGTCGTGTAAAACGCGTGCGGGCGATTGTCGAACCGTGTTAGGATAAAACGATTGCCGCACTCCGGGGCGATCGCGTTCCGCAGACCCTGGTCCCGCGCCTCGCGATGCTTAGAATTCCCCACCGAACTGTCCGCCGCTTCGGCGCTACTCGTTTCGCTTGAGGATTTGCCATGTCAAGCCGCCTGCGTATTGGCACACTCGTCATCTTGGCCCTGTGGACCGTCTCGCCCGCTTGGGCGCAGGACGCGCTGACCCGCGCTCCCGAGGTGATGGAGCCGTACAACGAAGGCGTGCAACTGCTTGCTGAGGGGAAATTCAAGGAAGCATTGGGACCTCTGAATGCGGCGATCGCCGCTGACGGCACGTTCCCCGATGCGTATCTCGCCAAGGCCGACGCCTATAAGGCGCTCAAGGACTATCAGAACGCCATTGGCGTTTACTCGCGAGCGCTGGAAATGAGCAGCAGCTTGTCGACCACTGCCCAATCGGCCGCGCACAACGGCCGCGGCGAAAGCTACATGGAGATGACGCCGCCCGACTACAACATGGCGTTTAACGACTTCACCAACGCGGTGGACCTGGATCGCGGCAACGCCTCGGCGCTGTCGAACATGGGCCACATTCTGGTGAACTTTGCCCAGGACCCGCAGCGGGGCCTCGATCTGCTCGATGAGACGCTGTCGCTCAACCCGCAAGACGCCCGCGCCTACCGCGACCGCGGCCTAGGGCATGCCATGTTGCGAGAGTTTGACGAGGCAGAGGGGGACCTGCAAAAAGCCATTGAGACGGACCCGGGCGATTACGAGAACTACTGGACGCTGGCGACGATCTACCAACTTCAGAACAAGTTCGCCGAAGCGTCGGATGCGATCGGAAAGGCGATCACCGCTTACAAGCCGAAGAAGCGCATCGAGCCCAAGACATTCGTCATGGGGTACATCAACCGGGCCGACGCGCTGCTGCGGCTGGCGGAGATGGAAACTGATCCCGCGAAGCGCAAGGCGGCGCTCGAAGGCGTTGTCGCCGACGCGGACGCGGTGCTGGCGGAATACGAGGATCGCTTCCCCGAGGCGGGCCGGGCGTTGTACCGCCGCGGTCGGGCCCAGCGGTTGCTCGAGCAGTACGTCGAAGCCGTCGATTCTCTGACGGGCGCCATCCAGGGCGTGCCGTTGGGACAGGCGATCGAGTATCAGTCGGATGCGTACCTGTTCCGTGGCATCTGCTTTTTCCACATCGGCTCGTATGACCTGGCCCGCGGCGACTTCGAGGCTGCCTCGTCCATTGGCAACGGGTTCCAGGACCCGCGCGTCTTCCTGTGGATCGGTTATACGCACCATAAGCAAGGCGACTACCGGCAGGCTGTCGAGGCGTATAGCCAGGCGATCTCGAAGCAGCCCGACTTCGCCCTGGCCCACGTCAACAAGGGCCGGGCTTACATGGATCTGCGGGAGTACAAGAAGGCGATCGAGAGCTTCAACAACGCGATTCGCAGCGAGCCGGACGTGGGCGACCACTATTACAACGTGGGCGTCGCCTGCAACAAGCTCGAGGATTTCAAGCAGGCCGAGGCGTTTCTCAAGCTCGCACTTCGTAAGGATAATCCGCAACCGAAGATGTACCGCGCTATGGCGACGACGCTTCGCGGGTTGGGTCGCGATGAATTGGCCGAGCAATACGAGAAGCAGTCCGAAACGCCGGCCGGCGCAGCAACCGGCGGTTGAACGCCGTTGAAGACAAGTCACGTCGAAAACGGCAGGCGGCGACGCCTGCCGTTTTCTTTGCGCCGCTGCGTGTGCCCTTGCTGGGCAAGCCAGCAGCGGCGCGCTCGTCGACGACGGCACTTGGGGGCGCCGCTTGTCACTCACCCGGGGCCCCTTATACTGAACCGCATTCTTGTGTGCGGGGCCGTGGCCTCGCTGGCCGACGCCTGCCCCGTTCGATCCGTGGAAAGACCGCCCCGTGGACGATTCGCCCCCGTCGTTTTGGGCTCGCCATAGCTTCGCCATTCGTCGGCTGCACTCGCTCAGCGGGCTGGTTCCCGTGGGCGGGTATCTGGTGATTCACCTGGCGGTGAACGCGAGCGTCCTCAACAGCGACGCCAGCTTTCAGGCCAACGTCTCGAACATCCACAAGTTCGGCGCGCTGCTGCCGGTGCTGGAGTGGACGCTGATCTTCATCCCGATCCTGTTCCACGCCATCGTCGGCGTGTTCATCGTCGTCGGCGGGCTGCCCAACACGCACAACTACCCGTACGAGGCGAACGTCCGCTACACGCTCCAGCGTGCGACGGGCGTGATCGCCTTCTTCTTCATCGGTCTGCACGTATTCCACATGCACGGGTGGTTCCACAACCAGTGGTGGATGGACTACGTCGTCGGTCGGTTCGGCGGCGGGCAGTTCAAGCCATACAACGCGACGAGCACGGCCGGCCTGGCGTTGCAGCCGATCACGGTGACGATCGTGTACCTCGTGGGGATGCTCTCGTGCGTGTATCACCTGGCCAATGGCATCTGGACGATGGGCATCACGTGGGGAGCGTGGACTAGCCCCGCGGCGCAGCGCCGCGCCCTGGGCGTGTGTGCCGTATTCGGCGTCCTGCTCGCGGCGGTGGGGTTGAGCGCGCTGTTCGGCATGCGGGCGGCGGTGAATACCAAGGAAAAGCTTACCGGCGTCCAGCAGCGCGAAGAACAAATGGTCGAACATGATATCGCAGCGGGAATCCTGGACGCGAAGAAGATCAAACACAAACGGGCAGAGCCGGCCAAGGCCGCGGGCGAACAGGCCAATGCACGCAGCGAACCAGCCGCGGCAAAGTGATTCAGTCTGACGGAAAGTGAGAATCGATGGCTAAGCAGCGCGTGTTGATCGTGGGCGGCGGGCTCGCCGGGTTGGCGGCGTCGATGAAGCTCGCCGAGTTGGGCGTCGCCGTCGACCTCATGAGCCTCACGCCGGTCAAGCGCTCGCACAGCGTGTGCGCCCAGGGTGGCATCAACAGCGTCAACAGCCTCACCCGCCAGCAGGGCGACAATGAGTGGAAGCACTTTGACGACACGGTCTACGGCGGCGATTTCTTGCAGCATCAGCCGCCCGTGAAGGAGATGTGCGATTGGGGTCCGCGGGTGATCGACCTGATGGACCGGCTGGGCGTGCCGTTCAACCGGACGCCTGAGGGGTTTCGCGACCAGCGACGGTTTGGCGGCACACTTTTCAAGCGCACCGCGTTTGCCGGAGCGACGACGGGACAGCAACTTTTGTACGCCCTCGACGAGCAAGTGCGCCGGTGGCATGCCGCGGGGCGGGTTGACCTGTATGAGGGCTGGGATTTCCTATCGCCCGTGATCGACGACGACGGTCGCTGCCGCGGGGCGATCGCCCAGAACCTCGTGACGATGGAGATTCGCGCGTTCCCCGCCGATGCTGTCGTGCTGGGCGTTGGCGGCTGCGGGCTGATCTTCGGCCGCAGCACGATGTCGATGGCCTGCACTGGCGCCGCAGCCAGCCGGGCGGCGCGGGCCGGCGCCAAGTACGCCAATGGCGAGTTCATCCAGGTTCACCCGACGGCAATCCCTGGCGCCGACAAGCTACGGCTGATGAGCGAATCGGCCCGCGGCGAGGGGGGCCGCGTATGGGTGCCGCGCACGCCGCAGGATCCGCGCGATCCCAAGAGCATCCCGGAAAACGAACGCTACTACTTCCTCGAAGAGCGGTATCCGAAGTACGGCAATCTCGTGCCGCGCGACATCGCCACGCGCGAGATTTTCGACGTGTGCGTTAACGACGGTTTGAGCGTCGACGCCGGCCAGCAGTGCGTGTACCTCGACCTGACGCACATTCCCCGCGAGGAGCTCGACCGCAAGCTCGGCGGCATCCTGAGCATTTACGAGAAGTTCCAGGGCGTCGACCCGCGCGACGTGCCGATGAAGATTTTCCCCGCCGTCCACTACTCGATGGGCGGCTTGTGGGTCGACTACGAGCGGACCGCTGAAGGGGGCCTGGTCGCCGGCTCGCCGCGCAACCAGCAGACGAACGTCCCCGGGCTGTTCGCCATTGGCGAATGTGACTACCAGTATCACGGCGCGAACCGGCTGGGCGCCAACTCGCTGCTGTCGTGCATCTTCAGCGGGCTGATCGTGGCGCCGGGGATCGAGAAGCTGCTCAAGGGGCTCAAGGCGTCCGCGGGCGACGCCCAGTTTGAGCAGCTCCTCCGCGGGCAACGGGCGGTCAAGCAGCTTGAGCACGACGCATTGCTCAAACGCGACTCGGGCCGCGAGAACCCCTATGTTCTCCACCAGCAGCTCGGCGATGTGATGACGAAGGCCGCCACCGTCGTGCGGCGGAACGACCAGCTACGCGACGCGATCGAGAAGGTCGGCGAATTGGGCGAACGCGTCGAGCGGTGCTCGCTCTCCGACACGGGCAACTGGACCAATCAGAACGTGATTTTCACCAAGTCGCTGCGGGATATGTTCCCGATCGCCAAGGCGATCCTCAAGGGCGCGCTGGCCCGGGACGAGAGCCGCGGCGCCCACTACAAGCCCGAGTTCGAAATGCCTGGAATCGACGCCTCCGCGTCGCCCGAGGAGCGACGCCGTCTGGCCAACGACTGGTGCGACGCGTTCGAGCACAAGAACGACCGCTTCCTGAAGACGACGATCGCCGAGATCGACGCCTCCGGCGAGCCGACGTTGAGTTACGAAAACGTCGACACGTCGCTCATCCCGCCGCGGCCACGGCTGTACGGGCTGGTGGGCGCCGAGGTGATCGAGGAAGTCTGGAAGGACCGGCAGGCGAAGCACGCGGGGAATGGGGCATCGACGAGGAGCGCCGTGCCCGCGGCGGCGGTGAGTTGAGCGACGTCGGAGAATCTGACTCCAACACGCGATAGCGCCCATGTCGGCTGACAGTCCATCTCCTCCGGCGCCGCGGCGACGACATTGGCTGCGATTCAGCCTGGCGGGGCTGTTGTTCATCGTTCTGTGCTGGGCGGGAGTGCTGACGGGGATGCGCGTGGGTTGGGATTTGCCGAGGCTCGATCCTGATCCGCTGACAATCACGGTCATGCAGGGCGGCGCCCAGGAGATTCCCGGGCTCAAAGGACTGGCCAAGGTGCACATCGACGACATCACCCGCGGGCAGGTTGTCCTGTCGGTGGTGGACGATGCCACCCGGTCGCTGGTAACGCCAAAATCTGTGCGACAAGGCGAAGTCGTGTCGTTCAAAGTCAAAGGCGTGAGGTTCTACTTGCGCGTGGCGCGGCTCAAAAACAAGCTGTTGGGCGGTGACTTCGGCGAGTTCGAGATTTCGAGCAAAGATGAGTGGCCGAGTTCAATGCCGCGTCTCGCAGCCGGTGCGCCGCAGAGCTCACCGCCCTCCACAACTCCGGGCGGTGGTGGTACGCCGTGAGGATGTGTTACAGTGTGGACAAGGCGGCGCCAGACTTGCCTTGAACCGCGACCGCCCAGGAGCGTACGTTGCCATGAGATTGAATTTTGTTCGTAGGATCGCCATCGTCATTGGAATAATTCTGGCTGCCGGGGCCGCCCGCGCCGCCGAGCCGTTGTCGGTGCTCTACGCCGACGACTTTGAGAGTGACATGGACCGCTGGCAGACGCGGGACGCGGAAGGGGCCGAGTCCTCGTTTGCGATTGTCGATGTGAAGGGCCCGGCCGGAGAAACGACCAAGGCCCTGCGAGCGCTGGGCACGAGCAAGTACGAGCCGAAGTTTCGCAGCCCGCCAAACTTCGTATTGCTCAAGGATGTAACGGTCGGCGATTTCGAGATCTCGGCCAAGGTGCAGAGCACCAACGTCAATGCGGGTCCGCACCGGGACATGTGCATCTTCTGGGGCTACCAGGACCCGACGCACTTCTACTATGTGCACTTCGGCGCCGCGGCCGATCCGAATGCGTGCCAGATCTTCATCGTCAACGACGCAGCGCGTACGCCGATCACAGTGAAAACGGCCAAAGGCACGCCGTGGACCGAGGGGTGGCACACCGTCAAAGTTGTGCGGCGAGTCGAGGATGGAATCATTGAGGTCTACTTCGACGACATGACCGAACCGTTCATGACGGCTAAGGATACGACGTTCGCTTGGGGCCAAGTGGGACTGGGGACGTTCGACGACAACGGGAATTGGGATGAGTTCGAGCTGCGCGGCGTCAAGGTTGAGCCGCCGGCCGCCGCCTCTCGGTAGCCGCGCTGCGGCGGGATTCGCCACATGACTCGCCCTTGCCGTCTGATTGCATTCCGATTTTCGATCGTCGCCGCGCTTCTCGCAGCGGCGACGACGGCGGCTAGCGCCGATGATTGGCCACAGTGGGGCGGGCCGCAGCGCGATCTTGTGTGGCGCGAAACGGGGCTCGTCGATTCACTTCCCAAGGGCGAGTTGCCGCGCGTGTGGTCCGCGCCAATCGCCGCGGGCTATGCCGGCCCGGCCGTCGCCGAAGGCCGAGTATTCGTCGCCGATCGCGACGCCGAGCGGGGCGTCGAACGCGTGCTCTGCTTCAACGCCGCGGACGGGAAGCCGTTGTGGTCGCGGGAGTACGCAGCCGAGTACGGAAAGCTCGGCTATCCGCTCGGCCCACGGGCCACGCCGACTGTCGATGGCGATCGAGTGTACACGCTGGGCGCCGTTGGGCACCTGAAATGTCTCAACACGGCGTCGGGCGACGTCGTCTGGGAGAAATTCCTGCCTGAGGACTTCGGCACGGAGTTGCCGACGTGGGGCATGGCGGGAGCGCCGTTGGTCGACGGCGATCAACTCATCGTACTTGCGGGGGGAGCCAACGGGTCGCTCGTGGTGAGCCTCGACAAGCACACGGGCAAGGAGTTGTGGCGGTCGCTGGATGATCCGGGCGTCGGTTACGCCCCGCCGGTCCTCATGGAGTTCGGCGGGAAGCGGCAGCTCATCGTATGGCACCCCACAGCGGTGTCAGCGATCGATCCCGACGACAAGGGCAAGCTGCTGTGGGAGGTTCCGTTCTCGATCAACGCGGGGATGACGATCGCGACGCCACGGAAGTTGGGCGAGCGCGTGTTCGTCACGGCGTTCTACGATGGCCCGAGGATGATTGATCTCGGCGCTGACGGCGACTCCCCCACCATTAAGTGGCAGACGGACGCGGGCAACAACGAAGTGAAGAACAACAGCATTCACGCCGTCATGTGCACGCCGCTGGTGACGGACGACTATATCTATGGCGTGGGCAGCTACGGCGATTTGCGATGCCTGGAAACCGCGACCGGCAAGCTGGTGTGGGAGACGCGCGACGCGACGGGCGAGGGCCGGTGGTGGAACGCGTTTATCGTACCGCTGGGCGACGTGCCGTCGAGCGATCCCGGCGCGCGCCGCGTGCTGATCCACAATGAACAGGGCGAGCTCATCCTGGCGGAGCTGAGCGGGCAGGGGTATCGCGAGCTGGGCCGGTCAAAGCTCATCGAGCCGACGCAACCGATCCAGCGACGGATGACGGTGTGGTCCCATCCGGCGTTCGCCCAGAAATGCGTGTTCGCCCGCAACGACAAGGAGCTCGTTTGCGTGAGCTTGGCCGCCGAGTGACGCCAGACCGCTGGCAAGGGATATGCCGCCCTCCTATGCCGTGCGACTTGTGTGTCGCGACGCAAGTGCCGCGACGGCTGCAACAACGACCAATGCCAAGGCGAGCGCCGCGGGTTCGGGAACGATCGCCGCGGCGGTGGCGCCGCCGGTGGAGCCCAGTTCACGCTGCCAGGTGAGAAAATCGCTGCCGTCGTACGCGCCGTCCGCTTGGAACACGGCAGTCTTCCAGGTCTCGAGATCGTCGGCGTCGACGTCGCCATCGCCGTCGAAGTCCGCGGCATATTCGGGCAGAGCGCTGGCGCCCGCAACGGCGATCCCGTGGGGAGCAAAGAACGGCCCGTCCTCGACGAGGCCGCTTTGGGCCCCCGTCGCGGCGTCGAAGCGCAGCACGCCGCTGGTCCAGGTGAGCAGCACGTCGTCGTTCGCTTCGATGGCCATTTGGTGCGTGAACGTCGGCAAGCCCGGTGCGAACGTGGAAACCGCGCCCGTGTCGGGATCGATCTTCAGCAACGAGTTGGTCGAAAACTCCCGAGTGATAAGCACTCCGTCCGAGCGCGCCTCGATCAGCGAGACGCCGTCCAGCTCGCGCGACGTCGGCAGAATCGACGCGGCGCCAGTGGTCGGATTGACCTCCCACAACTGTTCAAAAAACTCAGTGACATAGATGCGTCCCGTCGGGCCCACGGCCAGACCCTGCGGCGAGAAGAAGCCGTCGTTCACGTCCTCGTGGTTCACCAGCGTCTCAGTTTGACCAGACGCGGGGTCAACGCGAAAGACGTCGTCTAAGGTCGCGACCAGCAATGAGCCGTCGGCTTCAATCTCGAGATCCACAGGGAACGGGAACAGCGTCGAGGTGACGGGCGTCACGGCCAGCGTCGCGAGACTGAACCGCGCGAGCGAGCCGTCGTGCTGGAGGCCCAGCACGTCTCCCGACGCGTCGACGGCGATGAGATCGATAGGATCGAAGACGCCGTGATTCAGCGGCGTCTTCCCGCCGGTCGTCGGATTGAGCTTGAACAAATGCTGGTAGAACTCAGTAATCACAACGTCGCCAGCGTCGAGCGGCGAGTTGACGATCTGCGCGTAAGTCACCCTCGAACACGCGCCGGTAACGAACATGAACAGAGCAGCGGCAATCCGGCAAGTCCAAGATGAGTTCATTGGTGATCGCTCTGAGCTGCGAGGGCCGTTGGCATTGTGGAGCGATTTAGCTTAATGGGGCGATGGGCGCCGAGCAAATTCTTCGCGACGATTTTTTTGGCCCGGTCGCGCCGCGTTGGGAAGCCATCGCTTCAGCGGTCGAACGCCTTGAGGACGTTCTCTTGCAAGTCGTTCCCGGCCGAGCTTGGGGTTTTCACCCCAGAACTGCCTGTGTACCGCGTCCTTGGCGGCATTGCCGCGTTTCCTTAGAATTCTAAGGACCATTCACCCACGGATTTCGGGGTTCCCATGATCGCACCGGCACACGCTCCGGCTCACGGTTCCGCCAGGCCCAACTCGTTCGAGGTTCGCATCTTGCGGCAAGCCTCGCCCGGCGCGCCCGGCTAT
>JBIOVA010000131.1:0-5263 GCA_044867485.1 Lacipirellulaceae bacterium
GTGAAGCTTCCGGCGTCGGCGACGGCAGTGAAATAGCGGAGTTGGTGAAGCTCCATAGGTACATCCTATCGAATGCATTGGAAACAAGTATTTTACCTATAATCAACCACTCGATATGCTTCAAGCCACGAGGCGGAAAGCGGCCCAGGGTTTGCATCCGCCCACGTTGGCCAGCACGGAACTTGGTTGCCAGCAAACGGGGGGAACTATGGATCGAAAGCATTGGCTGTTTGGCGTCGTGTCAGCGGCAGCGGTCGCTTGGGCGATCGCCTGGACGAATGAGAACCAACGAACCACGGCCCGCGCCCAGGAAGCGCCGCCCCCTTCGGCCCCGCCCGCCGGCCCCGCGGCGCTTACCGTGGAGACCTTCGAACAAGTAGTCGCCCGGATGACCGCGGCGAAGGCTGGGATTCGCGATCAGCACATGGCCTTGCTCAACCAGCGGTACGACCTGGCAAACCGTCCGCTGGCCGGAGCCACGATGACCCGCGGCAAACCGGTTCAGGGCGGCGTCCGCGTGAAGCTGCCGCAAGGCGTCGCGTGGGATGCCCTGGGCGCGACCCCGTCGGCGACCATTCGCGATCGCGGCCTGTGGCCCGCCGGCTTCCTGCCGCTGCCGCACCCCAATCACCCCGAAGGCGGCATGCTGTTCCCGCAGAAGCACATCGACGAGATCAAACGCCAGGAAGGCCGCGACCTGACGCGGTTCGACCTCGAATTCGATCTGCCTGAGCACTTGATGCCGGAGTTCCCGCCGCCGATCTTCCTCACCACGCACCCCGAGGCAGGCGACGTGTCGCAGGGCGAGCTGGTGACGAATCAAAACTTCTTTCGTCTGTTCAAAGACCTCTTGAACCCAAAGCAGCTCGAGGGCTTGCGGCTGCTGGTGACGCCGTTTCCGCAGCAGCAATTCAACGCCATCGACGATCGCCGCTCGTTGAAACCGAGCCTCGGCGTTACGTGCTTTGACTGCCATGTGAACGGCCACACCAACGGCGCCACGCACCTGGTGGGCGACATTCGCCCGCAGGAACTGCGGCACCGAATCGAAACCCCGGCGCTACGGGGCGTGAACATTCAACGGCTGTTTGGTTCCCAGCGGGCTCTAAAGAGCGTCGAAGATTTCACCGAGTTCGAACAGCGGGCGGCGTACTTCGACGGCGATCCGATTACCGCCACCAAGAAGGGCGTGAACATCCTGGAGCGCGGCAGCCAGGTTCACTTCATGTCCGAGTTCCAGTCGATCCTGGATTTCCCGCCGGCGCCCAAGCTCGACCTCTTCGGCCGGCTCGACCCGACGCAAGCCACCGAGCAAGAGCGCCGCGGCGAGGCGCTGTTCTTTGGCAAGGCGCGCTGCGCCGAGTGCCATCCAGCGCCGTACTACACGGACAATACGATGCACGACCTGAAGACCGAGCGGTTCTATAAACCGGTAACGATTCTCGGCCACGAGATGGTCGGCGACGGCAAGATCAAGACGTTTCCGTTGCGGGGGATCAAGGATTCGCCGCCGTATTTGCACGACGGGCGGCTGCTCACGCTGGAGGACACGGTCGAGTTCTTCAACCTCGTGACCGGCACAAAGCTCACCGCGGCGGAGAAAGCCGACCTGACGGCGTTCTTGCGGTGCTTGTGAAGTCGGCTCAGGTTCGGCGCCTGACCGCGTGGGGCGGGTTTGCGCGCCGGCGCCAATGCTGGCTGGTCCAGCAGCGGGCGCCCGGCGCCCGCTTCGCACTGCTGGACCAGCCAGCAGTGGCACCCTAAGCGATAATGTGGCGTTTCAAGTCCGTAAGGAGTCGGCTCTCGGCCGCTCGCGCTGCGTATAATTCCATGGGGCTGAGCTGCGTTGAGCGTCTCCAGAAAGGAGGTTCGCTATGAACTCGCCGACCATTATGAACTCGCCGACAATGGGTTTGCGAGTCGCCAGCGTGCTGTTTGGCGTGCTGGCCGTTCTGCAGATGCTGCGCTTGGTGATCCGACCTGAGGTGCTCGTCAACGGCCATTTGATGCCGCTGTGGCCAAGCATCGTGGCGGTCGCCATCCTGGCCGCGCTTTGCTTCTGGCTCTGGACGCTGGGTCGTCATGCGCCGCGTTGAAGCGGGCCTGTGTGCGCTGATGAGGTTGAGGAGCCGGCTGCCCGCCTTCCCGCCGACGAACTTTGTTTGATGCGGGTCGCAGGCTCTTCGCGCAGGAAAACACGTTTTAGCGGACGCAATTGGGGCATTCTGCCCGGCGGCGAGGCCGCGCGACGCGGCGAATGCCGAGGTTTGCCGGCGCGGCGCGCGGACAGAATGGGGGCGAATTCTGTCCGCTCTTGTCGTGGCTCTTGAGGGACTCACTTGCGGCGAGCCTCAGTGAGGTTCGCGTACGTAGGGCGGCGGCTTGCCGCATGCGAGACCGCCGAGGCCGCCATACAATGAGCGTTCTTGGCGATCTCGGCGACCCAGAGTGCCAAGGGCGCCCTCTCGTTTTTTGGCGGCCTTGCCTCGCGAGGGCGTTTGCATCTGGCGTCCAGCGCGCGACGGGACCGTGCGCCTCGGCCGCGGGGGCCTGGCGATCGGGCGGAGGGATTGGTTGTCAAAGAACGGAATCTGTACACCTGTTTACTACTGTACCGTATCACAGGTCGCGGCCAATTCCTACAGGCAACTTTCTTTTTTTCTGCGGAGCGCGGAAGAGGCGTGTGGTTCGCGGATGGCCGCGGTGGGAGCCGACGCCTGGCGACGGAGGGGCCTGGTGGCCGGTCAACCTCGTGCGGTTGCGCCACCCAAGCAGCCGTCGACGGAAACCTGGGCCACACGCGACGCACGGATTGTGTCTAGAGAGGTTTGTTTGTGGCTTGGCGTTCGCGGCGGAGCCGCTTCCATCGCTGCGCTCGTTGCGTGCCAGCGCATAAAAGACGCGCTTGCCGGATGGCGCTGATTCCCATGGCGATGACTAATGCAGCAATTGCCAGCGACGTGGAGATTTCCCAGAGCATGCTCTTAGTATATGCAGGACTCCACTTATCGTCGTGCTGGATGGTTCCGGACTGCCCGGGGACTCATCGATCTGATCTGTAAGTCTCACGGACTTATCCGATCCCATTCTTAGCGCACGCTCAATAGACCTCGTCGTGCGTTCCGACGGCTAGCAAGAGGATTTCCTCGGCGCCGTCTTTGAGCACAAACTCGAACACGATCCGTAGATCGTACCCCGCGCTCGCAGCCCAGCAACCTGAATGAGTGCCTTTGAGCTTGTGAGCCGCAACCGCGGGTCGAAGGCGTCGGCTTCCAGCAGCGTCAACGCGGCGCGAATATCGGCGGCTGCGCTAGCGTTCTTCTTGACATAGCGCCGAGCTGCGCGAGTGAACGCGGGGGATGGGATCAGTTCCCGCTTCACGATTCGATCTCGCGCATGATTTCGTCGACGCTGGACGCGCTAGTCTGCCCGGCGGCGTGCTCACTTCGGGCCTGGACAATTTCCGCGGCGACGCGCTCCCGACCCTGCTCCGCAAGTCGGCGGCGAACGACGTCGACGAGCGCAGCCTGTTCGTCCGGCGACAAGTGATCGACTGCGTCTAAGAGTTGATCGAATGTGGTGGGACCGCTCATGACGTTGACTCCCTGGCTTAACTATAGCAACCGGCTGGACGACGCGGTACCTGATTTCAGCGGAGTCGGTGGGTCTCGCGAAGTCGCCGCTGCCTTCCTACTCGGGGAATCCCTCCCCTAGCCCTTCCCTTCGAGGGAGGGGATTTACGCTTCGTCGCGGACGTATTTGAGCAGCCGCAGGGCGAAGGCGTGGCGGCTGAGGCGCTGCGGTTCGTCGCGGCCCATGACGTCGACGATTTCTTCGCGACCTAGCAACCATCGAGCCGAATGGACGTGGTTGCGTCCCCCCGAGTGATCCCCGAGCGGCCCTCCGAGCGGCGGATTTCGACGGAATCCATCAGGCGATGCTCACGCCTGTTTTGAATTGGCCCCCGCTTATTGGCGAGCTACATGCGAAATTCTTGACAAACAGGATGGCAACATAGGAAGTTGGCGTGCGAAGCGACGTGTTGTCAGATCTCACCTTTTCCGAGGAGATCGAGTTATGGACGCTAATGTCGTTCGGGGAGCGATGGTTGGCCCAACATCTTTGGACG
The DNA here is from genome assembly GCA_044867485.1 of Lacipirellulaceae bacterium. Taxonomy (GTDB): domain Bacteria; phylum Planctomycetota; class Planctomycetia; order Pirellulales; family Lacipirellulaceae; genus Lacipirellula. The sequence goes on from JBIOVA010000131.1 coordinate 4,130, forward strand.
CACCTGGCGAAGATTTCACCGATGCAAGAGGGCGGCGCTGGATCGTGACAGGAAAGGTTGTTCCGAAGAGGATCGACGTTGCGGACACCGAAAAGGAACGGCGCAACGCCGAAGGCTATCCCCCGCCGGAGCCAGATCCTCAGACGTTATCCATCGATGATTTGGCCCAGAAGTTGCGCCCACGGCGACTAGTCGGCGGATTCGAGTACAGGCTCGAGCACCCCGACCACGAAGTCGCTGAGAAGATCCTGGCGATGAAGGAAGTTCCGAATACGGAGGGGTCGCAAGGACGCGAGAACCCGAGCGCGCAGTTCAAGTTCATTGTCGGGCCCGACGACCGCCGCCGATTGGACAATCCGCGGTTCTTCCCAGGAAGCGCGAACGCGCACCTTGCGCCACAGAACTGCACTGCGACAATGATCGGACCGAGCACCGCGTTGTGCGCCGCTCACTGTTTCTATCAGAATGGTTGGATTAGTTCGAATAGCATCACGTTCGGCGCGGATACATCAGCGCCAACCGCTCCTTTCGGGAGTTTCCTGGCCGACAGCCTCACACTTCCGGGAGCTTGGAACGCGACGGAATGGGACTGGGATTTCGCAGTTCTGGAGTTCAGTCCGACGAGACCTGACATTGGACGCCAAACAGGATGGTTCGGAACCGGTCAGAACTTCAGCGGCGCGAAGACGATTATTGGTTACCCCACCGATAAGCCCATTCCGACGCCGTGGATCAAGGGCGGTACATTTACGGCAGCTCCAGGGAGCCGCTATGAGCACAACCTTGACATCATCCCCGGAGACAGCGGCGCTGGCGCCTACCACAACGACGACAATCGCTGCAACGGAATTCAGTCAACGCAGTGGTTTACGACCAATCCACCTCGCGTCTGGAACGAGGTTCGACGATGGGATGCGACCACCTACAACTTCTTTGATACTTATGGAAACTGGCCACGCGATTAGGAGCACGGTAGGAAGAACCCGCGACATTCCATTTGGGTCCTTCTAGAGCGTTTTTCCAATTACCGTGCGGAGTATCCGCAGTGTCGGAAGTAGGCGTGGCACTCTCGCGGCGTGAACCGGTCGAGCAGTTCGCCGATGGTTTCTTCGAGGGCGTCGACGGCTCGGGTCG
>JBIOVA010000132.1:0-7047 GCA_044867485.1 Lacipirellulaceae bacterium
CGACCCGAGCCGTCGACGCCCTCGAAGAAACCATCGGCGAACTGCTCGACCGGTTCACGCCGCGAGAGTGCCACGCCTACTTCCGACACTGCGGATACTCCGCACGGTAATTGGAAAAACGCTCTAACTCGAACGGGAGCGGATTCGCGCTGGTAGTTTCGATCGCCGGTTCCGGCGCAAGCGCCGGTTCGAGCTGGCCGCTCTGACCGCAGCAGTGCACAAACACGCTGTTCTGGAATCCGCAGTGCATCTGCGGGCAGCGGATCGTCCAGTAGTACCACTCCATGACATGGACGTGGCTTGAGCGGCTGAGGTCGACGACGCCCACCACCGGGTGCGGCCCACGGACGATGTAATTCTGCACGCCGCGGCGGCTCACATGGGCGCCGTAGCCGGCCAAGCCCGGCGCCCAATAGTTCTCCACGCAGCGGGCGTGGTGCGTGATGCAGAGCTCGTTGAAGATCGTCTCGTGCATCGACGTGGGCGGGTCGAGGAGCGTGATCTGCGCGAAGCAGCCCAGGTCGCGCAGGCAGTACGCGGCTTGTGCGGCGGCCACGTTGCCCAGACTATGGGAGATAATTTGCGTACGGGACGGGTCGACGCCGCGGTTGCGGAGGGCGGCGGCCATCATGCGGCCTTGTTGTTTGCCCGTGGGGATTGGCCCTTCGCCAAACGCCGGGACATGCACGGCATTCCAGTCCCAACTGAGAATGTTGTAGCTGTCGCCGCAGCGGCACTTGAGCGCCCGGGCCGACGACGGGCCGAACGTGCAGCGGATGCGTTCGGGCAGCGGGTTCCAGCCGTGGGTGAGCACGATCGTCGGCTTGCACGGGTCGACCGCGTCGCAGGGATGGGCTCCGCAGGAGTAGTTCAGCAGCACGCCCATCCGCTCGTTCGGGCCCCGTTGGAGCACGGGTGTGTTGAACGCGCAGCCCGCGGCGAGCGACAGGACGACAAGAGCGACTGCGAGTGTGCCACTGCTGGCTTGCCTAGCAGTGGGCGTCGTGTCCCCGCTTCGCACTGCTGGACGAGCCAGCAGTGGCACCCAATGTTGCGGCTTGCGCATCCGTGCGCTCCAGGAAGGCAATTCCGATTGCGGAAGGCGTATAGGACGGGTCGTGCCGGTGCGCGAAGCTGTGCCGGCGGCGCGGTCGCGCAGTCCGTCCGCGAGCTGTTGAGATATCGACCGCTGTACCATGTCACCCTGAGGTCTGCCGAAGGGTCCGGCAAGATTCTTCGGCGGACCTCAGAATGACCGGACTGTGCCCGTCATGCCAACTCAGCCGCGTAGGCGTGCAGCGCCGCATCGTCCCCCGTGTGCCAGAACAGCACCGTCTCGTCGGGGCCGAAGACGCCGCGGCGGATCAGGTCGATCATCGCCCCGGCGGCGCGGCCGGTGTACACCGGGCCGACGAGTAAACCCTCGGTGCGAGCCAGCAGGCGAATCGCCTCGCGCTCCAACTTCCCCACGACGCCGTAGCCAGCGCCGAGATAGTCGTAATTGGTCGTGAAATCATCGACGCTCAGCCGCACATCGGAATCGAGCAGCGCCGCCGCGTCGTTGGCCACTGCACACACGCCAGCCAGGAACTTCTCGTCCGACTGGTCGTCCGGCATCTGGTCGATGCTGATCGCGATCACTCGGCCCGTGAACCCCGTGAGCCGTGCCCCAAGCCCGATGCCCGCTTGCGTGCCGCCCGAGCTGGTGGCGAACACGATCGCGTCGACCGCCCTGCCCTGGTCGGCGAGCTGCCTGGCCAGTTCGAACATCGCCGCCACGTAGCCGACGGCCCCGATCGCGTTCGATCCGCCTACCGGGATGACACACGGCCGCCGTCCCTGGCCGCGCAGCTCGTCGGCCAGCTCGGCCATCCGCGCGGTGCGCCGGGGCTTGGGGATCCAATGGATCGTGGCGCCCAGCAGTTCGTCGAGCAGCAAATTCCCACGCGGCGGCTGCGGCTCCCCGCCGAGGACCAGATGGCAGGCCAATCCCGCAATCGCTGCTGCGGCGGCTGTCTGCCGGCAGTGGTTCGACTGCGGCCCGCCGGCGGTGATCACGACGTCGGCGCCGTGAACGAGCGCGTCGGCGATGAGGAACTCGAGCTTCCGCGTCTTGTTCCCGCCCGTGGCCAGCCCCGTGAGGTCGTCACGCTTGACCAGCAGCCGCGGGCCACCCAAGGTGCGCTCCAGGTTCGCCATCTCGTCCAGCGGCGTGGGCAGCTTGGCGAGCCGCAGACGCGGAAGCGATTCAATGGCTTGCGACGTCCAGATCATAGCGCGTCACATCCCGCGATTGCTTTTCGCCGTCGTCGCATGCGTCACCTCACGCACGCTGGTATCGGCCATGCCGCTGCGCAGCTCCTCGCGGGCCGTGGCGGCCAGTTGCTCGTAGTCCCGCCGCAACTGGTCGATGTCGGCGTCTTCCATCTCTTCCAGATCAAGCAGCGCGTTGTGGGCGCCTTCGACGGCGCGGATGAGTTCGTCGATCTTGATGTGCATCGCCGCGGTGTCGCGGTTCTGGGTGTTTTGAATGAGAAACACCATCAAGAACGTGATGATCGTCGTGCCGGTATTGATCACGAGTTGCCATGTGTCGCTGAAGCCGAACAGCGGCCCCGTAATCGCCCACACGACAACAATGCTCACGGCCAGCACAAACGCTAATGGTTGTCCCGTTGCCCGCGCGGCCCACTTGGCGAACACGGTAAACTTATGGCTCAACTTGCTCATGCGGTCGCAGCTCCGCGGCTCGGCGCCGATTAACCCACCGCGGGCGTTGTCGCCAATTCGTCCCCGCGAGCGAACCGTGCTAGCGTCTCCTGATATCGCTTCTTGCCCTCCTCGACCACGCGGCGGATCTCCTTGGCGTTCGCTTCGCTCTCTTTCCGCAGCTCGGCGATCATCTGCAGCGACTCGACCTGGTAGTCGCTGATCGCCGAGACGAGCTTCTCAAGTGACGCCGGACTGATCGTCGACCCGTAGCCCGCTTTCAATGCCGCCTTCTCCAGCTCGCGGCCGAGCTCGGCCACGTCTTCCAGGCTCTTATTGACGCCCGTCTTGAGGGCTTCGGTCGATTGCGTCGCCTCGTGGAGCCCCTGCTGCGAGGTGTACACCGTGCCAAGGATCGTGAACACGTGCTCGTTGGTCGTGAAAAAGGTGACCGCCCGGCGGTACACCTGATCCTTCACGTCGTGCGTTTGCTTGAGCTTGGTGACCAGCGTCTCGCCGACGTCGTAGCCAATCGACAGGTTTTCGGCGATGTCCTTCAGCAGTTGATAGGTGCGGTCCTCGTTCTGAAAGGCGTTGCGGGCTTCGTCGCGGGTTAGTTCCAGACGCGATTGTTGGCTTTCGTCGTCGCCGTTGTAATCGTCGACCGCCTTCTGGGCCACGGCCAGCGCCGTCTTCGCCTTGTCAAGATTGGGAAGCTGCTTCCCCAGCAGTTCTCGGCTCAGGATTTCGGCTTCCTTGAGCGCGAAGCGGAAGTCGATGTACCCGTCCATGATCGTCTCTTCGCGCTCGAGCTGATCCTTCGTGTCGTCGCACACGTCCTTGTACACGTCGACAATCTTCTCGAACCGCGCCGAGGGCGACCCGCGGCGCATCCGCATCCACAGGTTGGCCACTTTCTCGGTGACGCCGATCTTGCCGTCCTCGAGCTGGTGGATGAGCGACTTCGAGTCCTCGCGGATCGAGTCGAACATCTGGCTGATCTCGAGGTAGCGGTTCCCGACGTTGATGTTCTCGACGTTGTCGCGCACCAATTGATTGAAGGTGCTCATGTATTTGATCGTGTTGGCGATCGCCACGGCCCGCGCCTCGTCGACGTGCCGCACTTCCTCCAGCAGGCGGATCAACTCGGCCGGCGTCTCTTGTTTCCCGGCGACGCCGAATTTCTCCAAGACGCCGACCGCCTTGTCGAGATACCCTTGCATCTTCGGGTCGGCTTTGGGGGCGGATTGTTCCTTGGTCGACTTGGTCTGGACAGCTTGAGCGGCCATGGCGTTTGCCTCGCGAATTGAGGGCGACGCGGGATTCCCCAGGCAGGCGCCGGCCCTTCGACGCCGTTGGGTCAGTTTGATAAATTGGGAACCGTCAGCTTAGCACGCTGCCAGTCGATGCAACACTCTTTCGCTCACCGCGGTCGAACCTTGCCGTTCCGTTCACGAAGCTGCCAGCTTCGTCCGTCCGATTTCCCGATCGTTCAAGGATACTGACGAAGCTGGCAGCTTCGTGGACGGAGCGCGGACGATCCCATGGCCAACTCGCAAGCTACGCAAACCGAGGCAGCGCCCGCCGTGGCGATCGACTCCGATGGGCTGCCCGCCGGCGAGCGGCTCAGCCTGCAGGAGATGACCCGCATCATGGACGTCGCGGCCACGCTCCGCAAAGAGCGGACGCTGGTCGACGAGCAGCTCAACATCGACCAGATCAAGCAGAAGCTCCGCGAGCGGCTGCTGGAAGCGGCGAAGGTGAGCGGCGATCCGGTGACCGCGGCGGAGATCGACGCGGCGATCGACCAATACTACGACCGGCTGCACGAATTCCAGGAACCGCCGGCGAGCTTCGCGACATTCCTGGCCCACGTGTGGGTGCTGCGGGGGCCGATCCTCAAGGCGGTTGCCGCCGTCGTGGCGGGCCTCGTGGTGATTTGGGGATTGCTAGTTGCCGGGCTGCTTCCCGGTGAGGCGCGCGATCGACGCCTGGCTGCAGAACGGCAAGCGGCCGTCGCGGCGCAGTTTTCCGAAGTCGAGCGATCCGTCGCCGCAGTGGAGCAACTCGCCTCCGAGGACGACGTCAAGCGCGAGGTCGCCGCCTTGGCCGCCTCGGCCCGCGCGGCCAAAGAGAAGGAGGACGTTGACGCGTTGGCCGACCTCGCAGACACGCTTGCGACGCTCCAAGGCGAACTGGAACTGGAGTACACGCTCGTCATCGCCAGCCAGCCCGGCGAGCAGTCCGCCGTCGAACGCAACTGGACCGATGAGAAGGGGACGCGCACGTCGGGCTTGTACGTGTTCGTCGAGGCCCGCGACGCCCGCGGCAATACGGTGCGCGTGCCGGTCGAGAACCGCGAGGACGGTCGCGTTGCAATGGTCACCCGTTGGGGCGAGCAGATTCCCGAGGCGGTGTTCGAGCGGCTCAAGGCCGACAAGGAAGCCGACGGCGTGCTCGACGAACGCACATTTGGCGTGAAACGCCGCGGAACGCGCCGCCTTGAGGTCACGCTCCCCGGCGCCGATGGCGCGCCGCTATCGCGCCAGGGGCAGATCACCTCATGGTAAGGCACCTCGAAGGAGTCCAGAGCGGCGCCGACGTGGGCCGCGTCCTGCAGCGCGGCGTCGACGCGGTGCGCCGCCAGCTCGACCAGCACGTGGCCGGCGTCCAGCAGCTCGACCAGCAGGTGAACGACCTGGTCGCGCGCCGCGGCGGGGCGCTGCTCGATCTGGCCCGGCACTACCTGCCCGATATCAGCCGGGACACCATTCAACGCACGTTCGTCGAGGTGCGAGACGACCTGCTGGAAGTGCTGGCTCGCAAGCAGAAACGCGAACGGGAGGTTCACGACCTAGTCGCCGCCGCCGAGCGGCAGGTCGAGCACCAGGAAGTCGAGCTGGGCCGCGTCACCGAGGAGCTCAACGCCAAAGTGGCCGAGCGCGAGAAGCTGGAGCAGGTCGTCAGCGAGCGGCTCTACGGGAGCGACGAGTTCAAGGCGCTCTCCGAGCAGGCCCTTGCCGCCGAGACGGAGCTGGAGCGCAACGAGGATCGCGTCGCCGACGTCGTCGCCCAGGCCGAGAAGAAGCTCCCCTCGTACGACCGCAGCCGACTATTCAAGTACCTATACGACGCGGGCTACGGCACACCGCAGTACCAGGGCGAGGGGCTCACGCGGCGGATCGACGGCTGGGTAGCGAAGATGATCGGCTTCGCCTCGGCGCGCCGCGGGTACGACTTCCTGCGAGTGACTCCGGAGCTGATGCGTGAGGAAGTGACGCGGCGCCGCGAGCGGTTCAACGAGCTGATGCAGCAGGTCGAGGCGATCGAGGACCGCGTGAGCGACGAAGTGGGCCTCACCGCGGTGATGCGGGCCGGGCAGGAACTGGGCGCCGCGCGGGATGGTCTGGTCGGCGCCGCGGCCAAGGCGCAGGACGGCCTGCTCAAGCGGCAACAGGAGTTGATGGCCCTGACCGGCTCGCAGAACGAGTTTTACCAGCAGGGCCTGGCGCGGATGCAAAACTTTCTGGCGAACTTGCCACCATCGCGGCTGGCTGCCGAATCGCGCAGCACGCCCGAGCGGGACGACGACGCCATCGTCGCCGAGGTGACGTACCTCAGCGGGCAACTTGCCGAGGCGGATCGGCACAGCGAATCGCTGGCCCGCGAGCAGCACGCATGGGACGAGCGGCACGGCGGCCTGCAGACGGTGCTGCAGCGGTTCCGCCAGGCGGAGTTCGACTCGCGGCGGTCGCTGTTCCAGGCCGACGTCGACTTCGAGCGACTGATCTCGCTGTATCTTGAAGGACAGCTCGCCGCCAATGATCTGTGGAACATGCTCCAGCGCACGCAGCAATTCGCTCCGGAGTGGCACGAGCGCCAAGGCGGCGGGATCGGCGGCGTGCGGATCGACGGCGACGTGTCGCAGGTGCTGCTCCACGTGTTGACCGAGGTAGCCGGCGCGGCGATGCGGCACGCGGCGTCGCGCGGCATGGATCGCCGGGCGCCGATCCGCAGCCAGCGCCGTCAATCGAGCGGCCGGCCGCCGTTCCCCAATCGAGGGTTTACCAGCGGCCGTGGGTTCTGATCGATACCGTCAAGCAAGCGGAGGCAACGCCGCGATTGCGGCATTCCTTCGAGTGCTAGGAAAGCCGGTGATTGTACGACATTCACCCCCCCCGTTTTCGCCCAGCATCCAGGGGTTTCAATCAAGCGGAGGGCAGGGGACTCGAACCCCCAACCGGTTTCCCGGCACCTGATTTCGAGTCAGGCCGCTGGCCAATTCGCTTACCCTCCGAATGAGCCGTGTTCCAATTTATCCGGCGGGCGCCGGGCGGA
>JBIOVA010000133.1:0-20799 GCA_044867485.1 Lacipirellulaceae bacterium
GTTGTCGCTCGCCATGACCCCGAAACCAATCCCGAAATAATGGAGAAAGTTGTCCAATGAGTAACCCCTATTCAGCAATCATCGAGAGAAACATTTTGTCCCCCATCAGTCAGGGTGACTTCAGCGACCTGTACTTGCTCGCGTCGGGACTGGAGGCGGCCTACCCCGCACCCGGCCCAGTCACCACGACTCAGCAGGGCGGCACGGGCGTCGATGAAATCCAAGTCATTGGTAAGTACGCGAATCCCGGCGGCTCATACACGCTCACGGTCGCTGGCGTCACCACGGCCCCCATCGCTTACAACGCTAACGCCGCGACTATCGAGGCAGCGATTGACGCTGCGGTAGGTCACAGCGACATCGCCGTAACGGGCGGACCGCTGTCGAGTGCCGATGTCACGCTCACATTTAGCGGCGACTCGGTTGACGAAACGGACCAGCCATTGACCACCGTCAATCAGGTCGCGCCGTATACCGGGGACCGTCCGCCCGCGCGGTACATGATTGAACAGCTTGAGGCCGCGCACGGCGTCCATTGTCCAGCCTTGCGGAAGTGGCGGCAGAAGTTTGCCACGATGGGGCAGATGGACCAATGATTCCAACTTTCGAGAACGCCGGCCGGCACTCCGCTGCGAGTGCCGGCGGCGTCTTGTTCTACAATTTGCCGCGCGCTGCCGCCGAGCGGCGATTGCGGGACGCCGGTTTTGATCCGGCCATTCTTGATACCCCAGTCGACGGGCTCACCTGGCGGAGCACGCTGACGGCGGCATTCGCGGCGGAAATCGAGGGGCTCACTGCTGCCGTCGATGCGCTACCGGCCGAGGCCGCTGCACAGGTCGCGGCCATCAATGGCCGACTCGATACACTCGCCGCGCAGCAGGGCGAGCTTGCAGCGGAAGTCGCCGAGGATCGGCGACGGGCCGGCACGCGAGCCGAGGTAGCACGACTAGAAGCCGAACTTCAAGCAAAGTTCGGTCCACTTCGGGCAGCGCTTCCACGGCACTCAGACGCCGAGGTCAACGCGCTCTTGAACAACTCCGATTTGGCACAACGCATCCGCAAACTTCGGAGTCAACTGTGAGACTCTTGTACAAGGGCGACTACGTCAAAGGCGAACACTACCCGCCGGGCAGCATCGTCAAACGCGACGGCCGCTACGTCGTCTACAGCCACAACGGCTGGCAGGACGTGGCGGCCCCGCCCGATGCCAGTTGCATCGGCCCGCCGGGCCGTGATGGTGTCGACGGCAGAGATTCGACCGTTCCCGGACCACGGGGCAACGATGGGGCAGATTCAACTGTTCCCGGCCCCCGCGGGCCGCGCGGCAAGCGCGGACCCAAGGCGGAGCCCGGCGCGACGTACTACAGCGTGCGCCGCACCACGCAAGGCGCGACCGTGACCACCGGTTGGTCAGAGTCCGTCGCCTTTGGCGATGTCGTTCGCGTAGCTGGCGACGGCGTCGCTGCGAAGGCGCTCGCTCACGGCAGCGACGCCGCAGCGTTGGCGGTCGGTGTGTGCAACGGTTCGACCAGCTACCAGACAAGCGGCGTCCTGGAGAACCCAGCGTGGAACCTGACTCCCGGAACGGTGTACTACCTAAGTCCGACGACGCCGGGCGCAATCACTAGCGTCTTTCCCGACGCACCGGGCAACCGCGTTGTGATTGTCGGCAGCGCGTTGACGCCAACGAAGCTCAACATCGCGATTCACTGGGCGGGAGAGATCGGAACATGACCAACTACCAGCTAGCCGAGCAGCGCGACCAGCAGCGCCTCGCCGAGTGGCAGTCCGACCCCGAGATGGAAAATCTCGACAAGGATATTGCGCTCGTTCGCATGATGATTGAGCAGAGCGCGCAGCGCGGGCAACCGAATCAGGTGCTCGCGGGCGAAGCGGTCCTGACGCGCCTTTTGCAGACGCAAAAGCAAGTGGCCGTGCTGAACTCGCACTTCATATCGAAACGAGTTCTGACTGAAATCGTCGGCCCGCAAGTCGTGCAAGCCTTGCTCGCGGCCGTCAATCATCTCCCCGATCGGGAAGCGATCGTCGACCATGCCATGCAAGGAATCCTCAAGTCAATCTCTGCGGCTCGCAATGAGCAGCAGGACATCAAACTTTTGAAGGCAACATGAACCGCGAACAAATCGAGGCATACAACGCCGAACTATCCACGACGGTCGTTCTACTCCAGTGGATCAAGCAACACGCAAACGAGGCGACTGAAGCCTTGGAGCGATTGGCGCAGGCCGCAGCGAAGGTGGCAGAAAATGTCTGAGATCAAACAAACCCTTGGCTTTGACGCCTCGCAGGCGATTGCGGAATTGCAAAAGCTCGATAACGCGATGGCGAATTTCGAGAAGCGCCTGCAATCAACCGCCGCAGCATCAAGCTCTTTCAACACCGCGAGCCAGCGTATCGGCAAGAGCTTCCAAAATGTGAGCAGCCAGAGCTTCGCCGCAAGTCAGGCCGTTCAGCAGAACGTCGGCCGGATGACCACGTCTTTGCAACTCTTGTCGAGAATTGTTTTCACGCAAGCTGTCATTCGCGGCTTCCGGTTGATCGAACAAAATCTAACAGCGACGGCCAATCGCGCAGCCGACCTGCAAGCTGCTCTGGGGCGCATTGCCACGATTGATACGAGCAACACGTCGATTGCGCAGTTGCAAGAGCAGGTCAAGGATATTTCGAGTCAGTTCAATATCCCGTTGCTGACTACGGCGGAAGGTCTCTATCAGACCATCTCGAATCAGATTGGCGACGCTGCGGAGAGCACCGAATTCCTTGCCAAGGCCGCTCAGTTCGCCAAGGCGACGGGCAGCGACCTGACGAATTCCGTTGACCTGCTCAGTGGTGCGATCAAGTCCTACGGCTTGACGGCAAAGGACACGGACCGCGTAGCGTCGATTTTCTTCCGCACCCTAGATTTGGGACGTGTCAACGCGGATGAACTGGCGAATAGCTTTGGCCGTGTCGGCCCGCTGGCCAAAGATAGCGGCATCTCACTTGAGGAAGTGAGCGCCGCTTTGTCGTCGATCACGGTTCGCGGATCGAAGGTGTCGGAAGCCCTAACGCAGGTTCGGGCGATCACCACTTCGCTTCTCAAGCCTAGTGAGGCGATGAGCGAGGCTCTCAAAAAAATAGGGTTTGAGAGTGGCGACGCTGCGCTCCGTCAACTCGGCCTTGCCGAAACTCTCCGTCGTCTAAGAGACAGCACCGGCGGTAGCACTTCCGCGCTCGCCGAACTGTTCCCGAACGTCCGTGCGCTCGCTGGCGTGACCACGCTCGCCGCAAACAACTTCCGGGACTTGGCCGTCAATACGGCTGCCATGACGGATGCCGGCGACTCCGCCACACTCGCAATCGAGAAGTTCAACCAAGCTGTCAACAATGACGGCGAGCGCGTCCGGCAGACGTTCAACGCGATCAGCAATGAACTGACGACGGGCTTGGGTACAGCGCTGCTGAAGAATGCCAACGCGCTCGTTCAGTTTGCGGGCGGCGTCGACAATATCACGAAGTTCATCGCAGTAGCGAATGAGGGCATCCTTGGCGCGGCGGTTTCTCTCGGCACGTTCGCAGCCGCACTGGGGACCGCTAAAGTAGCCGGCGTCGGGCTGAACCGAACGCTCGGCTTACTGTCGGCGTCATTCTTGGCGATCGGCGCTGGCGAAAGTCTCGGCGGGCTGCTGGGCGATGAGATCAACAAGCGGCAGACGGAATCGCTCCGCGCGCTTGAAGCCGCCAACGCAGAAGAGTTGCGATCATTCACTGAGACTCAGCAGGCGAAGATTGACGCTGCCAACAAGGCGAATCAGCAGATTGTCGAGGGCGCGAAGCGATTGGCGCAGCAGGCAAGGCAGGCTGGCATTGGCCCGGATCAAGTTGCCGCTGCCCTGGACGCCACGGCCGGCGTCACGGCCCTTGAAGGCATATTCGGACGGCAGATAACCACGCTTGAGCAGTACGCGAAGGCGCTGGAGGTCGCAAGCGCCAAAGTCGCGGAGCTTAAACAGCAGCAACTTACGGCGGCTGCGGCCACGGAACAGACCACCGACCTACAGGCGCAGATTGCCGAAACGCTTCAGCGCGTCACGGATCGCGAGCGTACTAACTTCGGCGGCGATTTCTCCGACGGGATGCGCGCGCAGTTGCAATCCTTGGTTGCACTCTTTCAGGAAGTCTCGCGTAGCTCTGAGATAACCGACGCCAAGTTGCAAGAGCTTGCGACATTCGGCCAAGACTTCGCCAGTCAGGTTGAGGGCGGCGGATTGCTGGGCAATGCCTTCGCAACTGACCTGAACTTGCTGAGCGAGGCGCTTGCGAAATTGCAACAGTTGAAGGCGCTGCAAGGTCAATCGAGCGCTGATCCGGCCCTTACCGCTCAGCTAACGAAGCTGGAGCAAGTGCTCGCGGCGAACCCGGCGGGGCAGTTTAGCTCAACTACGGCGTCAATGAACGCTGCTGTCAGTCCGTCACAAGCGATCGCGGCAGCGTGGGAACGCGCTGCGGCTGCCGCGGAGCGCGCTGCGGCGGCGGCATTGCGAGCGGCGAGCACGCCCAAGAGGAAATACTTCGGCGGCGAACTGTACCTCGCAGACGGCGGAGCAGCGCGGGGAATGGACAGCATTCCGGCGATGCTGTCGCCGGGCGAGTTTGTTGTCAACGCGAAGTCGGCCCGCAACTTCGCGTCTCAGTTGACCGCGATCAACGCCGGGCAGAATCCCGTGTTCCGGGACAATGGCGGCAGCGTGACTAACGTCACCATCGGGGACGTGAATGTCAACGGCGGCTCAACCAGTCAACAGACAATCGACGCGATTGGTCGCGGCCTGAAGCGGGAAATCCGTCGCGGCCGTCTCGATTTGTAATGCCGGGGATCGATGCAGCAAGGGCCGTGGTCACTCGACCACGGCCCTTGTTTGTTTCAGGCGAGCTTCGCGGCGACTCGCCGCTCGTACTCCTCCTCGGGGAAGTAGATGTACACCCCGTACTCCGCCTCCATTTCCTCATAGACTTCCATTTGGGCTTCGCCCCGCCGCTTCGCTTCCGGCGTCTCAAATTCGCCAATCGCGTGGCAAACGCAACGATGAACCCGTTTCCGTGCCACGACCCTAGCAACGGTTGCGTCGTCCGGGCGTGAGCCGTGGAAAACGGTCGAGGCGTCCGGGCAGGGGCCGCAGAACGATGGGATGCGGTCGACGACGTACTGTCGAACCTTGTCATGGTCCACGGGCGCGACATCGCGTTGCAACATTTCCTGGATGACATCCCGTTGCAACTGCCGATCAAGTTCGGCAAGGCAGAGTTCCTCGGTAATCACGCGGCCTCCACAAGGTTGAGCAGGGCCTCACGGCTCATCGAGTCGCAGGCGATGAGCAACTCCGCGAGCTTGGGATTGTCGGACGAGGCCGGCGTGATGCGCAGACTGGGGTGTCGCAACTTGAGCTTGGCATAGCTCTCGACGAAAGCGGCGTCGGCGGGTTGCAAGTCATTCATGGTGAGTACCTCAAGGTTAGCGCAGGATGGCGGGCAGTGCGATACTGAGCGCGATGAACACCGCGAGGAAGAGCGCAAGGCCATTGTCGCGGGGTTGTCGGACTGGGCGAGGGATCGGATTCGATTCGATGAGATGATAACCGTCTGGCATGTGAACCTCCACCGAAAGCCTACGAGCGCCGGCCCGAGCGCCAAGAAAATGGAGACAAGAAACCGACAGAATGTGCGTCCGGTTATGGTGCCTGGGGTGCCTGGCACCAATTTGCGGTGTTCTGCCCGCGGCCGCCGCACTGTAGAATCGCCGTTCTATGAATTCCCTCTACTACGGCGACAACCTGGACGTGCTGCGGCGGTACATCGCGGACGATTCGATTGATCTCGTCTACCTAGACCCGCCGTTCAAGAGTGAGCAGAACTACAACGTCCTATTCGCAGAGCGGGACGGCAGCCGCTCCGCCGCGCAGATTCAAGCGTTTGAGGATACTTGGCAATGGGACCAGTCGGCCGCAGCCGCGTTTGAGGAAGTAGTTGAAACCGGTGGGCAAGTGTCACTGGCGATGCAGGCATTCCGGCAGGCCATCGGCGAGAGTGACCTACTCGCCTACTTGTCGATGATGGCTCCACGGCTCAAGGAATTGCATCGCGTGCTGAAGCCGACCGGTAGCCTCTACCTCCATTGCGATCCGACGGCGTCACACTATCTGAAGATGCTGCTGGACGCCGTATTCGGGCCGCAATTCTTTCAGAATGAGATCGTTTGGAAACGAACGTCGGCGAGAAGTGACTCCAAGCGTTGGAACCATATACACGACACGATCTTGCTCTACTCAGTCAGTTCGACGTTCACCTGGAATCGTCAGTTCACTCCCTATGACGAATCGTATACCGAGAAGTTCTACCGATTCGTTGATCCTGACACGGGCCGGCGCTACGCTTCGGACAACCTGACCGCGGCCGGAACAAGGGAGGGAACTTCTGGTGATACCTGGCGCGGAATCAACGTCAAAGCGAAGGGCATCCATTGGAAGTATCAGACGAGCAAGCTCGACGAGTTGGACAAGCAAGGCCGTATTATTTGGCCAGCTAAAAAGGGCGGTGTTCCACGGTTCAAGAGATACCTGGACGAGATGCCGGGAGTTGCCATCCAGTCCATCGTTAGTGACATCCCGCCACTGTCCGCGCAGTCGGCGGAGAAGCTCGGATACCCCACACAGAAGCCAGAAGCGCTGCTAGAGCGCATCATCAATGCGTCCAGCAACGAAGGCGATACGGTGCTAGACCCGTTTTGCGGTTGCGGAACGACCATTGCCGCAGCGCAGAAGCTCCATCGTCAGTGGGTGGGCATCGACATTACGAGCTTGGCAATCACGCTCATCAAACATCGCCTACAGAGCGCTTACGGCAGCGCCGTCGAATACGAGATCATCGGCGAGCCAGTCTCGGCGTCGGACGCTGAGCAGTTGGCGAAGGATGATCCGTACCAATTTCAGTGGTGGGCGCTCGGCCTCGTTGGCGCTCGTCCAGTTGAACAGAAAAAGGGCGCAGACAAGGGCATCGACGGGCGGCTTTTCTTCCACGATGACGCCAAGGGCGGTAAGACGAAACAAATTATCTTCTCAGTGAAGGCCGGCAACGTGAGCGTTTCCTACGTTCGGGACTTGCGCGGCGTTCTGGACCGCGAAAAGGCTGAGATCGGCGTGTTGATCTCGCTGAAGCCGCCGACGCGCGACATGAGGAAGGAAGCGGCATCGGCAGACTTCTACGATTCACCGTGGAAAACCAAGCATCCCCGCCTGCAATTGTTCACGGTTGAGGAACTCTTAGAGGGGAAGCGGCCCGACATCCCTTACGGTGGCGATCTCCGCACTTTCAAGGCCGCGCCGCGGGTCAAGCGGAAGCCGGACAAGAAACAGAAGCGGTTCGACCACTGACATGGCGCAAAAGCCCCTTTTCGATCCGGAGCCGTTTCACTTCGCGGACCGCTTTTTGCGGGACCATGCGGGCGCGATTATCTCCGAAGGCCGCATTGCGATCTTAGAGTTGATCTCGAATGCCTACGATGGTGGCGCGACCAAAGTTGAACTTCTCTGGCCCGAACAAACGGGCGAACCGTTCAGCGTCACAGATAATGGCACTGGACTAACCCGTGAAGAGTTCGATCATCGGTGGAAGACACTTAGCTACGATCGCACCAAAGAACAGGGTCCAATGGTCGCGTTTCCGCCCGACGCGCGGCGCGGACTGAGACGGGCGGCCCTGGGACAAAGCGGTAAGGGGCGTTACGCGCCATTTTGTTTTGCTGATGCCTACACGGTGACATCCAAGATCAACGGGAAGCAATTCATAGCGGAAGTGGCACTCTCGCCGGGCGGGGAGTCGCCATTCACCATTACCTATACGGACGAGCGCGACGAGCCGGGGCACGGAACCGTTATTTCCGCGAAGGTCGAGAAGCGGCGGATCAACGTCGATGATCTCAAGCAACTCATCGGGTCGAAGTACATTGTCGATCCGTCGTTCGCAATCTGGGTGAACGGGGAGAAGATTGCCCTAACCGACCTGGAGGGCCTTGAAAGTCAGACCATTGACGTACCGGGCGGGCAGATTGTCATTCACTTCATTGACTCGACAGAGCACACCCGCACGATGCAGCTTCGCGGGATTACATGGTGGGTCAATCATCGTCTTGTTGGCGAACCTAGTTGGGACCGCCTAGATGATGAGGGCGCATACCTGGACGGACGCACCGAACATGCGAAGCGCTACAGCTTCGTAATTGAGGCCGACTTACTCAAACCGCAGGTCAAGTCTGATTGGTCCGGCTTCCACGCCAATGAGCAAGTCAACGCCGTCAAGAATGCTGCACACACCATGATCGTGCGGACGCTTCGTGACAAGGAAAGCGATACGCGGCGGAGCAAAAAGGTAGCAGCACTGGCAAAAAGCCGGGAGCAACTCGGCGAGCTACCAACGATCTCTAAGAACCTGATTGGTCAATTCGTTGACGAAGTGCAAGAGAAGTGCCCGACGATGTCTGAGCGCGACTTGGCGCGGACCGTCAATGTGCTGGCAAACTTGGAGCAGAGCCGTGGCGGCTACGATCTACTTGCGAAACTGGAGGCATGCTCGCCGAGCGATTTAGATACTTGGAATGACATCATGTCGCGCTGGACGGCAGAGAATGCCAACGTCGTCCTGAGCGAGCTAGAACGTCGGTTGACGCTGATTGCACGAATGCAGCAACTCGTCAGCAATTCCAAGGCAGACGAGCTACACGACTTGCAACCCCTTTTCGAGCGCGGCCTTTGGATTTTCGGACCAGAGTACGAGGCCGTCGACTTCCGCTCGAATCGTGCGCTTACCGAAGTAATCAGGAACTTCCTGAAGGCAGGCGATGTCGAGATCAACCAGCCGCGGCGACGACCGGACTTCGTTGCCCTGCCCGATTCATCAATCGGGGCATACTCCGCGGACAAATGGGGCGACGACGGCGAGCCAGTAGGGTTGAGGAAGGTGTTGATCGTTGAACTGAAAAAGGGCGGCTTCAACGTCACGCAGCAGGAAGTGGATCAGGCGCGGGATTATGCCAAGGAAATCCGCCTCAAGGGCAAGGTAGCTAGGGACACGCAGATCGTGGCCTACATCATCGGCGACACGCTAGACCCCGGCATTGAAGAGCAGTCCATTGGGAACCCGCCGACCACGTTTCTCATCCCAATGATTTACGACACCGTTTTACGCCGGGCGCATGCCCGGACGTTCAACCTGCAAGCGAAGTTGAAGGACGTGCCGCCCGTTGACAGCGAAGTGGTCGAAGTCCTGCGCTCAGACCCGCAATTGGACTTCCCGGACCCGATCGAAGTGTGAACGACAGAGCTTTTGCGCCAGTTGTGCGTAGGGGAGCAAGAATACCCTGCTCTAACTCGGCGCGACATGCGCGGTTCCCGGCGAATTTGCTTGTCCGAGTTTGTCCGAGTGCGCCGAACGGTCGGATTATGACCTTGTCCGAGTTTGTCCGAGAACGGCATACAAACGAGACTACTTGAGACCACTCGCGGCGCATGCTAGACTTCAGAAAAGGCCGCATTTCCAGGCATTTTCTGCAAGTATAATCGGACTCACTCATCCTTTATGAGTCCCCTGCTCTAACCGCTGAGCTACCGGACCGGAACACGGTTTAGGGTATGCGTAAGGGGGGGCGGCGGCAACGCGAGCGCGGCAACGGCGGGCGCGGCAACGGCGCCGTCCCATAGATGGTCTAAAGTCGTGTGAGGGGTCGAGGCTGTTTTTCCCGCTAGTTTTTCCATAGATCGTCTAAAGTCGGCTGCGGTTCTTGCACGCCGACGCCGGGCAGGCGCCAGTACCATTCTCCCAGCGGGCCGAAGCCGATCCGCACGGCTTCGCCGCCGAGCTCGCGGAATGCCCGCCGGACGGTGACGCGGCTCAGCCCGTGGGCGTCGGCGGGGCGTCTCGGCGAGCAATGGCTGGGGATCATGGCGGGACCGCGGCGCCCAGTCCGGATCGTCGTCGAGGTGCTGGACGGGCATGCCCTGCCAAGGGTCTTCTCCCGGCTCCTCGCACTGGTCGGCCGGGTCGTCGTTGCTCGGGTCTTGGCCCGAGTCGTCCAATTCTTCCTCGGGAGTCCAGGGGTACGCGCCGGGGGCGGCGGGGCAGGGACGCCATCCTGACCGTGGTCGGACAGCAGGGGAGCGGGGTTCGCTGGGAAGTTGGCGGCGGAGTTTTCGGCGGCGTTCATGGCGGGGCCTCGGGGGGCGGGAGGACGGGACGGGGGGCGGCGGCGCGCGCAGCGAGGGCGCTGGCGGCGCAGGAGCCGCTGCGCGAGGATGTGTAACTATGTCGCGGCTACGCGGTTGCCGGACAAGCCGGGCGCCACTGGCGTCCCGCCAGTGCTGAAGCCGGTACACGGCCCCCCCACTTCATTCAGCAGCACCCCACGGCGAACTGCGGCCACGACCCTTACGAAGCTACGTCGCTCGTCACTTCTCACTGGCGACACGCCAGTGGCACACTCCACGTCACACGCTCCCTAGCCGATGCGGTGGGCGATGTGTTGCCGTCCGCGTGAGCATGGTTGAGTGCGAAGAACATGCCCACGCTGGTAGACTTCCGAGGGCATGGCGCCCAAGGTCCAAGGCCCAATGCGGGGGGAAGCGCGTTTCGGAGAAACGCGCGTACGTCGGGAAACGCGGCGTCGTAAGGCGATCTCTGTCTCCACTTCACACTGCTGGACGAGCCAGCAGTGGCACTCGGCGGCTACTCGGTTGCTGGACAAGCCAGCCGTGGCACGCGGCGGTTCGCCGACGCGGAGGTGAGCATCAGGAGTGATGCAACAGCCATCGTTGCTCCGCCAGGCTCGGGAACAGAAAGGGGCACGCTCGAATTGAAGCGGATGCGACCCTTATTCCAATCTTCTGGCAGCCCCTCGTCATATTGGACGAAGTTGGCGGCAAACGAGACGAGGTCGGAACCCGCGCCGGGCACGAATTCCAAGATGACAAAGCTGCCGGTGAGCGTGTTGACGCCGCTTCCCTCCCCGACGAATGAGAGGCCGGCGGACCCCGGCGATAAGACATCGTGGAATGGGTATCGCGTGGCGTGAGGATAGGCGCCCACCGTGAGCGGCGGCGCTCCCGGCGCTGGAAAGGGGCCGCTCCCAGGCGAGGCAAATTGCATGATCCAGGGGCCATAGAGGCCGCCCCTGACCCACACTGTCGCCAAGCTTCCATCGTCCTGGGAGCCGCGAAACGTGAACCCGTCGGCCTCCGTGAAGAGGCGATTTTGGCCGTGGCCCACGCGGCTGGTGGGGGAACTGGTCAGCGAGAATTCAGAGATTTGCGCGCATGTCTTTGTGCAATCCGTCGCTGTCGCCAAGGCAGCGATCATGAGCAGTCGCTTCACGAGTCGTACTCCGGCATGAGGAAGAGATACGGATGACATTGTACATGGGCGCTGGATGACCTGCCATCACGAAAAGAGCGAGGGTTGAGTGCGAGGGGATTGTGCAAAAGATTCCTGCCATCCCAATGGCGGATGAGCAGATTCTTATTCACGTGAAGAGGGTTGCGATGAACATGCCCGCGTCGGCGGATTGTCGAGGGCATGGCTCCCAAAACCCAGCGCACCATGCGGGGCGAGCGCGTTTCGGAGAAACGCGGCGACGTAGGGGAGGCGCGAGTTCGAAAGGCGATCTCTTCCCCCACTTCGCACTGCTGAACGAGCCAGCAGTGGCACGCGGTGCTCCCGAGCGCCTGTCATCCGCGGTTAACTCTGGTCGCGCGTTTCGGTTCCCGCGCGGTATGATGCCGCCATGCGATTTTCTCTCCAGTGGTTGCTGGCCTTGATGGCCTACACGGCGGGAACGATGGCGGCGGGGCTGGTCGGCAGTGCGCTGGCCGCCGCGGCGTATCGGCGCGAGGGGGGCGCTGAGCCGCATGGCTAATTGCCGTATCGACGACCGTCAGGTAGATTGTCGGGCGCTGCTCGGCCAAACGCGGGCCGCGGCGTAGGGGAGTCTCGGCACGCCGCCACGTCCGGGGCTCTCTTTTTTCGTTTTGCGCGGCGTCACTCTTGAGTTGAGTCCGTGGGGTCGTCGGTCGTCCGAGGACCCATCGTCGGAGGCGATGCGTTTGTGTCTGATGGGTGATTGGCGGACCAATCACTCATGCTGCGGGAGTGCCCGATTTCCTATTTGCTGGGGAGAGGGGGTTAGGCACAATTTGCTACGCGGACTTCGCAAATTGAGCCAGACCCCGGGGACGGCGAGTACGTGGGGGGACGAAGCTGGCAGCTTCGTGTACGGGTGGCCCGCGTCGGTGGACCAACCTCTGAGGCGCCACGCCCTGCGGCGGGCCTGGCGGCTTCTCGGTCGAACGGTGACAGGGCCGGGCGGCGGGTTATAATCGGCGGCGTGGGGAAGATCCTTCGCGCACGACCACTCGGGGGGACGATCTCATGCAGCGCCTTGCTGGTCGAACGACTTTGGGATGCGATCGTTGGGTGATTGCCGTCCTGGCCGCCGCGGCGGCTGTGACGAGCGCGGCCTCCGGGCACGCGCAGGGGCTCGTCGAATTCGAGTTCGCCGGCGTCGTGAGCGACGACACGGGGAACCTCGGCGTGTTTGGGTCGCCGCCGTCGACGGCGATTAACGATCCCTTCACCGGGCGGTTCTCCTACATGACCGGGCCGGGCAATCCGGACCAGACGCCGGGCGATGCGAAGATCGGCCAGTACAATCTCGTCGCGTTCGAGCTCGATCAGGCAGTCGTGGCGATCACGCCGGCGGGGATCGTTGTGCAGCACGATCCCGGCTTGCCGTCGTTGGACCCGATGGCGCCGCCGCCGGGGTTTGATCGGTTCAGCGTCGTCGGGACGTTTTCGGACGGCATGGTCAACCGCCCGGTCGTCCTGCGACTGGAGGCGCCGTACGGGGCGGCGTTCGCCGACGACTCGCTGCCAACGAGTTTGTCGTTGAGCGATTTCACCGAGCAGCACAATGTGCAGGCGATTCGCGTGATCGGGCTGATGGGCGGGACGAGTCAGATCGACGCGGGGCAGTTGACGTCGCTGATGCAAGTTCCGGAGCCGACGGCAAGCGGACTGGCTTGCGGGATGCTCTCGCTATTGGGGGCCGGCGGCGCAAGACGGCGGCGCGCCAGGGATTGACGTGGGAGTGAAGGGGGCAGGCACAATAAGCTTGACATTGCGGTGCTTGCCAGGGCGCGGGACCGATCTGCCCGCTCGGACGCTCGTCACATCGGTTGGCGCCATGCCGCATTTTCGACCAACCGTCGTGCGATCGCTGGCTGTGTGGGCGATCATCGCGCTCGCGGCGCCGGCGCTCGCGGTTGCGCCTGCCGACTTTAACGCCAACTTCACCGGCGTTTTTCCGCAGACCGTTTCGTTGCGCGCCTGGGCGCCGGACGACGTCTCGCGAATCCGGGGGGTCGTGTTCAGCTTGCCTGGCTCGGGGGGCGACTCGCGCGGCACGACCGCCAATGCGGCGTGGCAACAGCGGCTGCGGCAGATGGGTTTTGCGTACGTCGGGGTGCGGGATCTGCCAGGCTATTATTGGGGCCTCTACGCCAACGAAACCGCGCAGAACATGCAGATCATGCTTGACGGCGCGGCCGCCGCGTTGGGGCGCCCGGAAATCTCCAACGCGCCCATGTTTGTGTACGGCATCTCGCACGGCGGCATCGGCGCGTCGACGATCGCCCAGGAGTTCGCCACGCGAACGCTGGGATTTTATGCGGACAAAGGCTCGTCGCCCGCCATCGAGGGCTTCGGCGAAGCCCAACGCAATGTGCCCGGGATCATGACGGCCGGCAGCAGCGACCAAGACGTTCCGCCGAGCTTCGTTTACGACAACTTCGCCAGTTGGGGGCCCAACGCGCGGGTGTCGTTCGCCATCGAATGGGGCTTCGGCCATGTCAATACGCCGGAGAACCTGCGTCTGGCGTTTATGGAGGAGATCATCGAATGCCGTTACCCGGCGGGCCGGCTTCCGTCCCTGACGCCGAATACGCCGCTGCCGTTGGTGACGTTGCCGCTCAGTTCCGGCTGGCGGGGCGCCGCCAATACGGTGACGTACGTCCAAGGCGTCGATCAGGTGACGCCGATCGTGTGGCCGACGATCGCCCCGTACGCCCAGTATGCGGGCCCTCAGCCTTCGTCGTGGCTGCCGAGCGAGGCGATGGCCATGGTGTACCGCGCCCAAAACGATCGGCCGGTCGGCATCGCCGCCAACGCGCTGAATTTCACGGCGAACTATGCGAGCGAACCTGGAGTGTTTGTTCTGAGCGTGAGTCTGCCCGGCACGACCTACAGCGCCATCGACGTGTACCACGACGGCGAGCGAATTGCAGAGCTGGGCTACGCCGCGGAGGTTCAGCAGATTGTTTATCCGACCGTCGACAGCGGTCACCATACGTTTGTCGCCGTCGCGACGTACACGTATGGCGGTCAAACGCATTACACGTCGAAGTTCGCGACGATCGATACGTTCGGTCCGTCGGCGTCTGACCTCGCCGGTGATTTTGACCATGACGGCCAGACGACGAGCGCCGACCTCTCTGTCTGGAGCGAGCATTTTGGGCTTCGCGACTACGGCCTGCGCGGCGATGGCGACGGCAATGGCGTCGTCGACGGGGCCGACTTTCTTAGCTGGCAGCGCCAACTCGGATCGGGCACTCCCATCGGCGGCGCGGTTCCGGCGCCGGAACCAGGGGCCGTTGGACTCGCGGTCATGGCTCTGGCGGCGCTGGTGGGAATTCGACTGGCGGTCGTTCGGTAGACTTAGCGCCGTACGACTGCGCCGGCGACCGCCAACGTGTGGGGGTGAAAGAGTCAGGCACAATAAGCTTCGCCGACTCCGCAAATTGAGCCGGACCCCGGCGGCCCGGCGAAGGCGGCGCGGTTAGAATTGGGCGTATGACGAAGTGGGCTCTCATTGCGGCGGGCGGGGCGGTGGGTTCCGTGCTGCGCTACGCTCTGCAAGGGTGGGCCCAACGCCTGGCGGGCGGCAGTTTTCCGGTGGGCACGTTGGCGGTCAATGTGCTGGGGTGCGGAGTGATCGGCTTTCTGGCTGCCGCGCTCACGGGGCCGATTCTCGTGCGCGAGGAGTACCGCATCGGTTTGACCGTGGGGATTCTCGGCGGGTTCACCACGTTTTCCGCGTTTGGCCTGGAGACGTTTCATCTGGCCAATGATGGGCAGTGGCGGTATGCCGCGCTCAACGTCGGGCTGAGCTGCGCGCTGGGGATGGCGGCCGTGTGGCTGGGCTTCCGCGCGGCGGAAAGGTGGTTTGGCGTATGAAGATTCCGCAAGACGGCTATCTGCTGCGTATCTTCATCGGCGAGAGCGATCGCTGGGAGGGCAAGCCGCTGTACGAGGCGATCGTGCTCAAGGCGCGCGAGCTACACCTGGCCGGGGCCACGGTGCTGCGCGGGCCGATGGGCTTTGGCGCGGGCAGCCGACTGCACACGGTGAAGGTGCTGCGGCTGTCGGAGGACTTGCCGATGATCGTCGAGATCGTCGACGCGAAGGAGAAGATCGACGAGCTGATGCCACACATCGACTCAATGGTGCACGACGGGTTGGTGACGCTGGAGCGCGTCGAGGTGATTAAGTATCGGGCGAATGGATGAGGTACGCCGCGCCGCGACGACGCCGGCTCACACGCTTGGGGCGCGATGAGGGGGGCTAGCCGTGGAGGGCGCGTGCCGGGACGCCGGCTTCGAGGCTGCTGAAGAGGCGGCGGAATTGGCGGCCCGGGACGACGGCGGCGGCGCTGATGGCGTCGTCTTCGATGATGAGGAGGTCGCCGGGGGAAGAGGCGAGGGGCGTGGCGGGGGCGGTGAGTTGCGCGTGCGTCGACTTCGGCGCACCCTCACCGTCTCGCTCCGCGAGGATAGCTACCGCCCTCCGCTCGGTCGACATTGGGTCGACCGTGCTCGGTTGCTCTCTCCCAAAGGGAGAGGGTTCTGATGGCGATGCCATTGCCGGTTGTGTGAGCGGTTCGCAACGGGCCAGGTCGGCGGCGAAGGTGCGGTCGACGCGGTTGGTCACCTGGCGGGCCGTGCGGAGCGTTTGCGACTCGAAGCCCGAGTAGGGGTCGACGAGGATTTCCTCCTCCGCGAACGGCTCGGCGAACGGGTTTTCGGCCGCGGCGGGCGGTGGGGGCTCGGGTTCGGGTTCCGGATCCGCGGCCGCCAGTTCGAGCAACTCGAACTCGTCGAGTTGGTCGACCAGTTGCTCGGTCGCTTCAAGCGACGCGGCGTAGGCGCCCAGGTCCGCGTTGCGGCCGCGGCGCCCGGCGGCGATGGGGATCGACGCGGGCAGGTCGTCATCGAGGTCGATGTGGGGGGCGTGGGGGCGGTAGTCGTGGCCGACGAAGAGTTCCGCCGCGGCGTCATGCTCGTCGGCCGGTTCGTCGTCGAATTCTTCGGCGCGGACGCCGGGGGCGGGGACGCCCGGCGCCCGGCTCGCGGAGAAGTCGTCGTCGAGGTCGCCGAATTCGATCACGCCCGGGGCGAACTTGCCGACGCTCTCCGCGGGGGGAGAGGAGAGAGATGAGTGAGCGTCGGTGTTCCAGGGCGCTGGGAGCTGCTGCAGGTCGGACCAGGCCTGTTGCACCAGCGCGGCGTCGAGCGGTTGGCAGCCGGTTTCTTCGATCATCCAGACGAGCTGATCGCCGAGTTGGTTGACCAGCCGCGGCACCCCGCCGGTGGCGGCGTGGACGGCGGCGAGGGCCTCGGGGTCGAACCACTTTTCCGGCTTCACGCCAACGGCCGACACTTGCGACCGCACAAACTGAGAAGTTTCATCGCGGGTGAGCGGCGCCAGATAACAGCGGCAGGCGAGCCGCTGGCTGAATTTTTCGAGCTCGGGTTCGGCGAACCGCTCTTCGAGGATCGGGCTGCCGGCGAGGACGAGGCTCACCAGTGGCATGCCGTGGGCGACGACGTTGGTGAGGACGCGGAGCTCTTCGAGGAGGCGCGTGGGGAGGGCGTCGGCTTCGTCGACGAGGACGAGCATGCGGCGCGGGGGTGGGGCAGGGGGTTGGGCGCCGCGGCCGGGGGCGGGGACGCTGTGTTTCGCGGCGAGTACGCCGTGGCTCGCTTCATCGGCGAGGCGTGGTTGCGAAGAAGCGGGGCCGCGGAGGTGCTCGAGGATCGACAGCCGGAGCTCGCCTTCGTCCATGTGGCGGTAGGGGAGGCGAAGCTCGCAGAGGATCATTTGGAGCAGGGCGCGGCGCGTGCAGAGCTGGGCGCCGGGGAGGCGGACCACCGATAGCCGCGCTTCAAACTGCTCGGCGAGCACGGCCAGGAGGAGCGACTTGCCGACTCCGACGGCGCCGACGACCAGGGCCGGGCCTTCGCTGCGGAGGATCGAGCGTACAATCCTCTGGCGGGCCTCTTCGACCGCGCTCGCGGCGTAATAGCGGCGCGGGTCGGGTGCGCTAGGGAACGCGCGCCGCTGGTCGCTGGGGAGCGGGTTGATCATCCGTGGCGCTCGCGAGGGCGTGAACAGGCGGACGCTTGGTCGTGTCTACTCGTTGGGCTTCCGTGGCGTTGGATCGGCACGTGGGATAAGCTGGCTTGACGTGCTGGCGGAAGTTTGAGCTGTGGGTTGAATTGGGGGATCGTGCGGGCGAGCATGGCCACTGTGCAAGCAGTGCGGGCGCCGTGCTACGCCGTCTGCCACGGCGGATCTTCGACGCGCAGCTTTTGCCACTAGCTCGTATGCTTCGGCGCGGACACGGAGAAGTGGGGATCGAGGAGATAAGAGGAGATCGGGGGATGAGGCCGGGAAGGGGTCAAGTCTCGCTTTGCCGGCGAAATGGACGCGAGAGCTGATCACTCTCGCCGATCCCCCTATCCCCACGATCTCCTCATCTCCTTACTCCCAGAGAAAGCTGCCCGGAGATGAGCGATTTTTTGGGCAGGGCCTCGACACGCGGCGGGGATACGATGTTTCGCGTTAAGATTTGCGGGATCACGAACGTTGAGGACGCGATCGCCGCGGTCGAGTCGGGGGCGGATGCAATTGGGCTGAATTTTTATGAGAAGAGCCCGCGGTGCGTTACCGTTGATCGCGCTCGCGACGTTTCTCGCCGGATCAGACTTTCCGCAAGTCTCGTTGGCGTGTTTGTGAACAAAGCGGCGGCTGAAGTCAGGGAAACCGCACTTCTGGCGTTAGTACCTTGGGTGCAGCTCCACGGCGACGAACCCCCGGTTGTCGTTTCGGAAATGGGTAACTCGCTCGATGTCATTCGCGTTCGACGCTTTGGCGGCGATGGTGTGTCGGCGATCGCCCAGGACATAACGTTATGTCGCGAAGCAGGAAGGGGACCGACGGCACTACTTGTGGATGCCATGACTCCCGGCCGTTACGGCGGCACTGGCGAGACCGTCTCGTGGGTGGGTCTTGCCGATCATCGTCGCTGGCTCGGCGACACGCCGCTCATCCTCGCCGGCGGGTTGACTCCCGATAATGTCGCCGAGGCCATTCGCATCGTGCGGCCGGCGGCGGTGGATGTGGCGAGCGGGGTCGAGTCGGCGCCGGGGAAGAAGGATCCGGCGAAGGTGCGGGACTTTGTGGCCAATGCGCTGGGGGCGTTTGGGGCGCTGGGCAGTTAGCCCCCGGCGAGTCGCCGGGGGCTAAGTGAGCGTCCTGGCGGGGTTCGGTGTGGGAAGCTACACTTCTTTTGGCCGGATAGGCGGTCGGATTCGACGTGTTTTGTGGTCATTTGTTCACTATGTTTTCGGAGATGTTTGCGTGTCCCAAATTGCCGCCGAACGTTTGCCGTACAAGGTTCTGGATTGCTCGCCCGCCGAGTTTGAGCGGCTGGCCAAGTGGGGTCGCCAGGAGATCGAGCTTGCTCAGAATGAGATGCCCGGGCTGATGGCCCTGCGGGCGAAATACGGCAAGACGAAGCCGCTGGCCGGCGCCCGGATTGCCGGGTGCTTGCACATGACGATCCAGACCGCCGTGCTCATCGAGACGCTCAAGGAGCTGGGCGCCGAGGTCACGTGGAGTAGCTGCAACATTTTCAGCACGCAGGATCACGCGGCGTGCGCGATCGCCAAGGCGGGCTTCCCGGTGTACGCCTGGAAGGGGATGACCGAGGCGGAGTTCGACTGGTGCATCGAGCAGACGCTGTTCTTCCCCAGCGGCGAGGCGCTCAACCTGATCCTCGACGACGGCGGCGACCTGACCGCGATGGTTCACAATAAGTACCCCGAGCTGCTCGGCGACATCCGCGGCCTGAGCGAGGAGACGACCACGGGCGTGCATCGGCTCTACCAAATGCACGAGCGCGGCGAGCTGAAGGTGCCGGCGATCAACGTGAACGACTCGGTGACCAAGAGCAAATTCGACAATTTGTATGGCTGCCGGGAGTCGCTCGCCGACGGCATCAAGCGGGCGACCGACATCATGGTCGCGGGCAAGGTGATCGTTATCGCGGGCTACGGCGACGTCGGCAAGGGGTGCGCCCAGTCGATGCGCGGCCTGGGCGCCCGCGTGGTGATCACCGAGATCGACCCGATCATCGCCCTGCAGGCGGCGATGGAAGGGTACGAGGTGACGACGATGGAAGACGCCGCGCCGATGGGCGACATCTTCGTCACGACGACCGGCTGCCGCGACATCGTCACCGGCGAGCACATGGCCAAGATGAAGAACGACGCCATCGTGTGCAACATCGGGCACTTCGACCTGGAGATCGATATGGCCTGGCTGAACGCCGAGGTCAAGGCGGGCCGGGCGACGAAGGAACGGATCAAGCCGGCCGAGGTGGGGGCTGTCGACAAGTTCACGACGAAGGCGAGCGGTCGCTCGATCATCGTGCTGGCCGAGGGGCGGCTGGTGAACCTCGGGTGCGCTACCGGGCATCCGTCTTTCGTGATGAGCACGAGCTTCACGAACCAGGTGCTGGCGCAGCTCGCGTTGTGGCAGGAGACGGACAACTACGAGCTGGGCGTGCACGTGCTGCCGAAGAAGCTGGACGAGGAAGTCGCTCGGCTGCACATCGGCAAGCTGGGCGTGAAGCTGACAAAGCTCACGCAGAGGCAGGCGGAGTACCTGGGGATTCCGGTCGAGGGGCCGTATAAGCCGGAGTACTATCGGTACTGAGGAAGAGGTCAGAGGCGAGAGGTCGGAGGTCAGAAATTGATCGCCGCCGGCGGGAGCCGGCGGCTTTTTTATGCGCCGAGTTTTTTCTTGAGCTCTTCTAGGCTGATGACCTTGCCCGCCTTGACTTCCGCGCGCGCTTGTTCGATCCGCTTTGCGAAGCGGGGGTCGTTCTCCAATTGGTAGTCGAACCAGTCGTCGTCGTCGGCAAAGCCAATTAACACGCCAATAGGCCGACCGCCGCGCGTGAGCAGGACATCCTCCTCAGCGGCTCGTTGGAGAAGCCCCAGTAGCGGATCATTCGGCTGGTCTAGCGAAACCTGAATCATTATTGCGCCTGAGCAAACACGTCACTCTCAATTTCGACGTGATCGACTCGAAGACCGCCGTCGCGCGTCTGCTTGAGGGCCTCTCTCACAAGGGCCGTCAACTCACCCTGACGGTGGCACACCCAGATTGCAGCCTTGCCGCCGCGCATTGTCAACTCCGAGTCGTCGAACCCGGCCTCAAACACCGCGTTCTCCAACGACTCATGAAGGTCGGTGTCTTCGAGCACCAAATAAAACTCAGGAGTCATGGCGTCTCGCGCTTGGGCAACTATCTACTTTTCGTCGGATTGCCTTCGCGTGATTCTCTGGATTTCGAGGC
>JBIOVA010000134.1:0-11664 GCA_044867485.1 Lacipirellulaceae bacterium
GACTTGCGGACGGACGCCTCGGCGGACCTCGGCGTGACAGTACGTCTCGTGAGAATTGCCCCAGTGCCCCCGGCCGCGGCTAACTACGAAGGATCTGGCGAGATCAGATTTCGCAACACGCGCCGTGCACTACGCCGAGGCCTTCGACGTGGGTTGACAGACTTTCTCCATCATCCACGCGTCCATGTCCGCAAACATGTCAGAGTAGAGCTCGTCGGCGCACAGATACTGCCGCAGCGCCAGCGAAAAGCCCGCCGCATGCAGCAGCCGCAAATCGTCCGTCACCTGAGGCGGCGCGTAACGCGCGCTGTCGCTGCACGTCATCAGCAACACCGGCATCCGCCGCGCTTCGTTCACGCGCGCCAACGGGCAATTCCCGCGCGGCAGCGGCCCATTGAGCGAAATCACCCCTGCCACGGGCAGTGCCAGTTGCAGCGCCAGCCGCAGCGCCATCGTTCCGCCCGTCCCGTGACCAGCGAGAAAAATCCGCTGCTCGTGGATGTTGTACCGCTGCTCGGCCAGCTCGATGCATTGGCTCACGCCGTCCGCCGCCGCGTCGATCCCGGCCGAGGTTTGCGGCCAGCTATGCCCCGTGGCGTCGTCGCTGCTAGCGACGCCGCGCGCTGCGGCGCCAACGTAGTTTCGCACGCTCACCAGCGGCATGAGCTGCCGCAGCTCGCGCTCGCTGCCCCCCTCCCCATGGAGCCAAACCACCAGCGGATAGGCGTAGCGGCGCTCGTAGTGAATCGGCGCGAACAGCGCCACGCCTGGCGCGGCTTCGCGATGCCGACGCCGCAGTCGCCCGCCGCGCGTCGCTGCCGACGCCATAGAGGACAAATGACCGAATGTGAAATCGAGACTCGCTGAGGAGAGCGTCGGGTGCGGGGCAAACGGTGCGGCGAGGCGATTCATGTCGTTTGTCGTCGGGGACCAAGGGGACTCAATAAAACAGACGCCAAGCTCGACCAGGGCACGCTCAGGGTTTGTAAACCACCACGGATCGACTGTCAATCTCGGCGAAGCGTTCCGCCCGCTAGCATGCGCAGGCGCTGCGGCTTTCGCCAATTTCACGGGGGATTCCCGCCGGATCGCCACACGATCCAGGCTCCGCGGAGGCAAGTGTGCCTCCGGCTAAGAAGCTCCACTTTGGCCTTGTCCGAACCTGCCGAAATGCACGGCGCTCACACGAGCTTCGCCATCGCGCCGACGAGTTCTTTCACGGCGTCGACGCTCTTCTTGAACGCCGCCTTCTCGCCTTCGGTGAGCTCCAGCTCGATGATCCGCTCGACCCCGCCGGAGCCCAGCACGACCGGCACGCCGACGTAGTAGCCGCCCACGCCGTACTCTTTGTCGCAGTACGCGGCGCAGGGAATCAACCGCTTCTTGTCGCGGACGATTGCCTCGACCATCTGCGCGCTGGCCGCCGAGGGAGCGTAGTACGCGCTGCCGGTTTTTAGCAAGCTCACGATCTCGCCGCCGCCCTTGGCCGTGCGCTCGACGATTTGCTGCAGCCGCGCCGGCTCGATGAGCTGCGACACCGGAATGCCGCCGACGCTCGTGCAGCTCGCCAGCGGCACCATCGTGTCGCCGTGCCCGCCCAGCAGCATCGCTTGCACGTCTTCGACGCTCACGCCCAATTCCATGGCGAGGAACGTGCGATAGCGGGCCGTGTCGAGCACGCCGGCCTGGCCGACGACGCGGTGCGGTGGAAAACCTGTCACTTGGAGGGCCCGCTGCACCATCGCGTCGAGCGGATTGCTCACGACGATGATGACGGCATGCGGGCTCGTCGCTTTCACTTCCTGGCAGACCGCCGTCATGATCTTGGCGTTGGTCGCCAGCAAATCGTCCCGGCTCATGCCCGGCTTGCGGGGAATCCCCGCAGTAATCACAACCACGTCGCTGCCGGCGGTCTCGGCGTAACCCGTCGTCCCGACGACCTTCGAGTCGAACCCCATCACAGGCGACGACTGCATGAGGTCGAGCGCCTTGCCCTTGGGCATATCCTCGGTGGCCGGGATGTCCACCAGCACAATGTCGCCCAGTTCCGCCGCCGCGCACCAGTGCGCCGTGGTGGCGCCCACGTTGCCGGCGCCGACGATGGTGATTTTTGCCCGTCGCATTGCGTCGTCCCCCCTGTCTAGCCAGCCTGTGCAAGCACGCCAGTCGCCGCGCGGCCGCGCGCAAGGAGTGAGTATCGCGCCGCGTCGCAACCCACGCAAGGGGCGTAGTTTCCCAGCGCCAATCGCCCTGGTTAGCCGCGACGCGAAGTCTGCGCAGCGGAGCGCTCCGCTGCGCGTCGCGGCTAAACGCCCCACCGCTCTAGACACTTCCCAACCCCGTTCATAACATCCCGCCCCTCTTCTCGAACGCTTTCACTCTCCTTGGCGCAACGACCACGCGGAGATCGCGGATGGCTTCGGCTGCACTCGCGCCGGCGACGACGGAATGGCTCCGTCGCGGCCAGGACCTCATTCTGCCCATCGCCATCATCGCCAGCGTGCTGGTGATCTTGGTGCCGTTGCCGCCTGCGCTGTTGGACGTGCTGCTCAGCGCCAACATCGCCCTCTCGGTCATCATCCTGCTGACGACCATCTACGTCCGCATGCCCCTGGACTTCAGCATCTTCCCCACCGTGCTGCTGGCGACCACGCTCGCTCGGCTGGTGCTCAACGTGGCCACGACGCGGCTGGTGCTCACCCACGGCGCCAGCGACGGCCTCGACGCCGCCGGCGGAGTGATCACCGCGTTCGCCGAGTTCGTCGCCGGCGACGGCAAGATCGTCGTCGGCCTGGTGATCTTCGTAATCATCATCGTGATCCAGTTCGTGGTGATCACCAAGGGCGCCACGCGCATCAGCGAAGTCGCCGCCCGGTTCGCCTTGGACGGTATGCCCGGCAAGCAGATGGCGATCGACGCCGACCTCAACGCCGGCATCATCGACGAGAAGGAAGCCCAGCGTCGCCGCGAAGAGATTACCCAACAGGCCGACTTCTACGGCGCCATGGACGGCGCCAGCAAGTTCGTCCGCGGCGACGCCATCGCCGGCATCGTCATTATGCTCATCAACATCGTCGGCGGGCTCATCATCGGCGTCGCCGAGCACGGCATGCCGCTGAGCGAGGCGGCCGCCGT
The DNA here is from genome assembly GCA_044867485.1 of Lacipirellulaceae bacterium. Classification (GTDB taxonomy): domain Bacteria; phylum Planctomycetota; class Planctomycetia; order Pirellulales; family Lacipirellulaceae; genus Lacipirellula. The sequence goes on from JBIOVA010000134.1 coordinate 3,136, forward strand.
GTTCACGCGGCTCACCATCGGCGACGGCCTGGTGAGCCAGGTGCCCGCGTTCCTCATCTCGCTGGCCGCAGGCTTGCTCGTCACCCGCAGCACGCAACGGTCGAACCTGCCGCAACTGTTTATCTCGCAGCTCTTCTCGCGGCCGCAAGCCCTGGCGGTCACCGGCGGGTTTCTCGCCGTCCTCGTCACCACCGACCTGCCGCGCACGCCGCTGATGATCCTTGGCGCCGCGTGCTTCGGCATGTCGCGGATGCTCACGCAGAACGAGGCCAAACTGAAAGTCGCCGCGAAGACCGAAGAAGCCAAGAAGCCCGCCGCCGAGGAGCGGATCGAGGACTTCCTCACGATCGACCCCATGGAAATCGAAGTCGGCGTCGGACTCATCCGCCTCGCCGACCCCAAGCGCGGCGGCGACCTGCTCGAACGCATCCAGCGGGTCCGCCAAAGCGTCGCCGCCGAAATCGGCATCCTCATGCCCAAGGTCCGCATCCGCGACAACATGCGGCTCGCGGCCCACGAGTACCGCATCAAGATCGCCGACATGCCCGTGGCCAACGACCGCGTCGAGCCGAGCCTGCTGCTTGCCATCGACTCGGGCATGACCACCGGACAGGTCGACGGCATCACGACGAAGGATCCCGCGTTTGGCGCCAATGCCAAATGGATCGCCCCGGCCCGCAAAGACGAGGCGGAAATGCACGGCTACACGGTCGTCGAGCCCGGCGCGGTGATCGCCACGCACATGACCGAAGTCTGCCGCCGCCACGCCGACGGAATCCTGACCCGCGACGCGGCCAAGCATCTCGTCGACGAGCTCAAGCAAACGCAGCCCACCGTTGTGAGCGAGCTGATCCCCAGCGTCATGTCGCTGGCCGAGGTGCAGGCCGTGCTTCACATGCTGCTCCGCGAGCAGGTGCCTGTCCGCCAACTTGGCGTGATCCTCGAAACCCTGGGCGACTGGGCTCCGCGGACCAAGGACCCGATCCTGCTCACCGAATACGTCCGCCACCGCCTCGCGCGTCAGATTTGCACGCGCTACCGCGATTCCGAAAGCCGCTTGCACGTCGTCGCCGTCGACCCCGCGCTGGAAGACCGCATCCGCGCGGGCTTCGAGCACAACGAGCGCGGGATGTTCATCCGCATGTCGCCGCAAGCGGTCGACGCCGCGTGCCAGGCCATCGCCGCGCAGTTGCCAAAGCTCACCAATTCGGGCCACACGCCGATCGTGCTCGTCAGTCCGCAAATCCGCGCCGCCCTCAAGCAGATCACCGAAAACCACCTCCCGCAATTGGTGGTGCTCAGCTTCAACGAGATCACCCGCGACACCCAAGTCGTCACCGTCGGCCTCGCCGCCGACGCATGACAGAAGAGAAGAATTGGCCGCGGATGAACGCGGATTCAACGGATCAACGCGGATCAGAATGAAATATGAAAAGCAGATAAGGCGGCTGTCGCGACGATTGAATCAGATCGACAAAAACACTCGCTTTTTTCCGATCCGCGAGCATCCGCCAAATCCGCGTTCATCCGCGTCCCATTCCCCTCAGACCTACAGCCTCCAGTCTCCAGCCTACAGCCTTCCGCCATATGGAAATCAAAACCTTCCGCGCCAAAACGATGCCGCAGGCTCTCGCTCTGGTCCGCGACAAGCTCGGGCCCGAGGCGATGGTCCTCCACACGCGCGAGTTGCACGCCAGTTTGCTGGGTCGCATCTTCCTCGGCCGGCAATACGAAATTGCCGCCACGCCCGGGAAAAACGCGGCGACCAGTGATGTGGAACTTGCATTCCGCACTGCCGAAGCGACGGAGCCGGCGTCGCAGTTCGAGTACTCAGTACCGAGGACTCAGTACTCAACCCGCAGCCCGCAGGCTTCCGCCCGCGGCTACGAACCCTCCGCCACTCCTCATTCCCCATTCCCCATTCCCCATTCGCATCCCCCCCTCGACGACCACCTCGCCGAGTTCCAGTCCCTCGTCGAGCAGCTCCGTTCCCGAGCTGCCTCCTCGCAGCGCGCCATGCCGCCGGCGCTGTTCGACGCCTTCACCGACATGATCGAGGCCGACATCGACGAGCCGCTGGCCCGCGAGCTGGTCGAACGCCTCCGCGGCGAGCCGCATCTCGACCACGCCGATCCGCTCGCCGCGCGCGCCCGGCTCGCCCACATGCTTGAATCCGAGCTGCGCGTCGCCGGCCCAATCCCCGTCACCCCCGGCGCGGGCCGCGTCGTCGCGCTCGTCGGTCCGACCGGCGTCGGCAAGACGACGACCATCGCCAAGCTCGCCGCCAACTTCCGCCTCCGCGACAATCGCCGCGTCGGTCTCATCACCGTCGATACCTACCGCATCGCCGCCGTCGAGCAGCTTCGCACCTACGCCGACATCATCGACCTGCCGATGGAGGTGGTCAGCACGCCCCGCGAGATGCGCGAGGCCGTCGAGCGGATGCGCAGCTTCGACCTCGTGCTCATGGACACCGCCGGCCGCAGCCCGCGTGACGAAGTGAAAATCCGCGAGCTGCGGTCGATGCTCGCCGAAGCGTCGCCGCACGAAGTGCACCTGGTGCTCAGCGCCGCCTCGGCGGCGCGCAGCCTGGCCGCCGCGGCGGAAAAATTCGCGCCCGTCGGCGTGACATCTCTGCTCATCACTAAACTCGACGAAGCCACCGGCCTGGGCAACCTGCTGTCCCTCGCCCGCACCTGCGGCCTGCCCTTCAGTTACCTGACCGACGGCCAAAACGTGCCCGACGACATCAGCGTGGCCGAGTCGCGCCGCCTCTCGCAACTCATCCTCAACATCCAAACGCAAGGCAGGTGAGTAGGTGAGTAAGTGAGTAGGTGGCTGCCTGGAGTCCGCCTACAAGCACCTACTCGCTTACTCACTTACTAACCTGCTCACTCCTCCCCCCCATGCACGACCAAGCCGACCAACTTCGCAAGCTCGTCCGCGACGCCGTCGCGCGACACGGCGACCTCGCGCCCGGCGCTCCGCTCATCGCCGTGGGCGGCGGCGCGACCGGCGCCGGCGTCACGACGCTCGCCTGCCAACTCGCCCGCGAGTTGGCCCGCCTCGGCAAGCGCGTCGCGCTGGTCGACGCCAACGTCGTCGCCCCGGCCGTCGCCGAGAACTTCAAGGTCACCGCCCACGGCACGCTCGGCGAAGTCCTCGCCGGCGAGCGCCGCGCCATCGAAGTGCTCCACGCCACCAGCGACGGCATCCGCATCCTCGCCGGTGTCAAGCAGCCCGCCGCACTCAACGCCGAAGCCTTCGACCGTTTCTCCAGCGAGCTGGCGGCTTTATGCCGCCAGTCCGACGCCGTCATCCTCGACGCCGGCGCCGAAATGAACCCCTGGACCGACCGCCTCTGGCAACTCGCCCAACAAGTGCTCCTGACGACCGCTCCCACGACCGACGCCGTGCTCGACGCCTACGCCGCCGTGAAGCTCGCCCAGCACGACCGCCTCGCCGGCAAGCTGCGCCTCGCGATCAACCGCTGCGACGACCCCGCCGTCGCCACCCGCCTGCACGCCAGTTTCGCCGACACGTGCCAGCGGTTTCTCCATTGCCCCGTGCAAGCGCCTGCGGTGCTGCCAACGATTCGCGCCGCCGGCGACGACGACCCCTATCGCCGCGCCGTCCGCCTGCTCGCCGCCGACCTGGCCTGCGACTTCCGCCTCCTTGTCGCACGGATTCCCGCCCATCGGGACCGCGAAGTGCGCCCACTCGACGTCAACCCCGCGTCGCGCATCACGCACTCCATCTCCCCTCTGGCCGACAGCCGATAGCTGACAGCCGACGGCCCCCACAACTTTTCTCAATTTCGTCTCAACCCACGGCTCATCCCATGCCGATAACACCCGAGTGTCCTACGGCCTGCTCCCGCGCGTCAAACTGGCGCGACTACGCGAGCTTTAACGACGCAAGGAGCTTGTCTGGTGGCGCGACGATATGCCGGCATCATGGCGCTCGTCGGCATGTCGGTGGTCCTGTTTCGAGCCTTGAAGAACGGCGACGGATTCGAATCGGCGGTCGTCTCAGCGCTCTCTTGGATGGGGACGCTGGGAGTCGTGGGACTGGTGGTCGGAGCCATCGCCCAAGCCACGGTCGACGAATCAGTCCGCCACCGCATGGAACAGCAACTGGCCCACAACGACCGCGCCTAGCAATCAAAATTTAGCCGCGTCGCTCGCGACGCGCGCCAAAGACCAAAACGAGAACGGACTCTCGCAAATCCAATTGCCGGCACAGGCTCGCTTCAGCGCGCCCGCGTTCCGGCGCGTGCATCACGGAGGATCGCATGGCATTGGCAACGGTTGTCGCACGGAAAGCCTCGCCCGAAGACATCGCCGAAGTCTGGCAGCAGTTCAAAAAAGATCCCAGCCGGCGCGAGCTCCGCAACCGCCTGGTCGAATACTACCTGCCGCTGGTCAAGTACAACGGCGAGCGCATCTGGTCGCGGCTCCCCGACGGCGTCGAGCTCGACGATCTGATCTCCGCCGGCGTCTTCGGCCTGATGGACGCCATCAACGCCTTCGACATGGGCCGCGGCGTCAAGTTCGAAACCTACTGCGTCCCCCGCATCCGCGGCGCCATGCTCGACGAGCTCCGCACGATGGACTGGGTCCCGCGGTTGGTCCGCTCCAAGGCCAGCAAACTCAACGAAGCGCTCAAGTCGCTCGAAGCCGGCCTCGGCCGCACGCCCAACGAGAACGAGCTCGCCGAGCACATGGGCATGAGCGTCGCCGAGATGGAAAAGATGATCGCCGACGCCAACGCGGTCGGCCTCATCAGCCTCAACAAGAAGTGGTACGAAACCGACAGCTACAAGGACGTCCGCGAGATCGACATCCTCGAGGACAAGAAGGGCGAGGACCCCACGCGCCGCATCCAAAAGTCCGACCTCATGCGGCTGGTCACCAAGGGCCTCAACCGCAACGAACGGCTGATCATCATCCTCTACTACTACGAGGAGATGACGATGAAAGAGATCGGCGCCACGCTCGACCTCAGCGAAAGCCGCGTGAGCCAGATGCACAGCGCGATCGTCCAACGCCTGCAAGGCCAACTCGGCCGCCGCCGGCCGGAGTTTGGAACGTGAGGAGGCTGTAGGCTGTAGACCGTAGGCTGTAGGTGAAGACAGCCGAGGCTGACGCGAAGCTCAGCTACGGGCCGCAATCCTGAGGGCCGCTTGGAGCGGCTCCCCGGGATGGCGGCTCTTGTCTTTTTCCGGACCTACAGCCTCCAGCCTACGGTCTCCAGCCTTCCGCCCCCTTCTTCCTTGACTTTGCCCCGGCGGCGTTGTGCAATAAAATACTAAGGACGCCGCCTCTGTCAGGGGATCTGCGCGGCGCCCACACGGAACTTCTCCCGCCCATGTCACGTCCGACCCACCGCCGTCGCGCCGCGCGCTCAGCGAGCCTCCGACCTCCAGCCTCCAGCCTACGGCCTACAGCCTCGCCGCGAAGCGGCTTGACCCTCATCGAAATGCTGATCGCCACCGCGATCACGCTCCTGATGATGGCCGCCGTGGTGAACCTGTTCGCCAACCTCAGCGCCAGCATCCGCAACCGCCGGGCCGTCATCGAGGTGAGCGCTCAGATCCGCCAGGTCCGACAGCGATTGGCCCGCGACCTGGCCAACTGCACCGTCCCGCCCAACGCCCGCGGACTGGTCCCCTGGCAGCGCCGCGGCGAAGCGGTCGGCTACTTCGAGATCGTCGAAGGCAATCGTGCCGACGACAACCCCAGCATCCTCCTCAACGGCACGGACAACCCGCCCGACGATCCGGAGCTGGACTACGGGCTCTCGCTCATTCCGCGCAACAACATGGTTCGCGACTGGAATAACGACGGCGAGGTCGACGAGGACGATCAGGTCGAACACATCAACCGACTCGGCAGCCTCGTCCCGGGCAGCCTCGGCGATTGGGACGACTTCCTCGCCCTCACCGTCCGCAGCGACAACGAGCCGTTCGTCGCCCAGGTCCCCGGCGTCGGCACGGTCGAGTCGCAGCTCGCCGAGATCATCTGGTACGCCGTTGAGCATCAACCGGGCGGCCCTGGGCCCGACGAGCCCGGCATGCGATCGATCCATCGCCGCGTCCGGATCATTGCCCCCTGGGTGTCGCTCAATGGCCCGTCGCCGAACATCTCCGCGCACCAGGATCAACAGTCCGGTGCGTGGGTCGCCAACACGCTCGCCGATCTCACGCGCCGCGAGAATCGCTATCAGCATAGATACGATCGCAACAGTCCCAACAATCAGTTCGAGTACCCACACGAACTACGCGACAACGCCATTCGCGGCGACTCTAGCGCCGACACGCTCATGCTCACCGACGTGCTGGCCTGGGACGTCCGCGTGTACGACCCCGGCGCGCCGCTGTACCAGATCGGCAGCGCTGCGACAAACACGATAGTCGACCCCAGCGACCCCGGCTGGCAATCCGTCGTGGGCGGCACGCCGGTCACGTTCGGCGCCTACGTGGACCTCGGTTGGAACAACGCCGGTGCGTACTTTCCACCTAGCGGCGCTCCGCCGACCCATTTCCAGTTCGCCCACCGAGCGGGATGGCATCCCCAGTTTGGCGTTGATCCCACGGCAGCCGTGCGAATTCCCGATCCAGATAATCCCTTTCGGGGTATGCCCGCCGTCTACGACACATGGTCGTGGCACTACGAGAACGACGGCATCAATCAGGATGGTGACACCGTGAGCCGAAATGGGCAGCCAGTGCCGCTCATCGATGAAGGCACAAATGGCGTCGACGACGAGTTCCCGGCGGACTCGGACATTCGGCAGCATGGCGTGGACGACGTCATGGAGCGCGAAACCTGGCCGCCGTACAACGTCCCCCTGCGCGGCGTGAAAGTCATCCTCCGCGCCTACGAACGCAACTCCCGCCAGGTCCGCGAAGCGAGCGTCACGAATTCGTTTGTGCCGTAGGAACGGCAGGCTGTAGTCCGTAGGCTGTAGACTGTAGGTCGGACGCAAGCGGATCGTTTCTCTCCCCTCCGACCTACAGCCTACGGTCTACAGCCTCCAGCCTTCCCCCCATGTTCCTCGCCCACTCGTTCCGCCTCCGCGACCCCTGGCAGTGCGAGGCGATTGCCGGCGGCGTACGCTGGTCGCGCGTCTTCCACCGCCCCACGGGCCTCGAAGACGACGACGCCCTCTGGCTCGTCTGCTCCGGCCTCCCCAGCGCCGCCGCCGTCACCCTCAACGGCGCGCCCCTCTCTCCGTGTGCCACCCTTCCGTATGCCACTGGCGTCCTGCCAGTGCGAACTGCCGAGCGAGCCACCACGCCGAGCACTGGCGACACGCCAGTGCCACCCCATCAATACAACGTCACTGCCCTCCTGGCCGAAACCAACCGCATCGAAATCCTTGTCCCCACTGACCGACAGCCGACAGCCGACTGCCGACTGCCTTCTCCCGCCTTCCCCTACGACGTCCGCCTCGGAGTCGTCGGCCACTCATAACTCCCATCGCCGCCTGCGGCCTAGGGACTCCCTCCCCGCGCCCGAACTTTTCAGTTGAAAATGGGCCATGATCTATGCTCCACTGGGAGCATGCCGTTCGAGCGCCAAACCGCAGAAATGGCGCGCCACGACGCCCTGCGATGTGCACTCCCCGAAGCTGCGCGCCGCGGCCGAGCCCTCGCTAGGTAAGACGGCAAGTTCCCGTCTGAAAACTCACACAGTCATTTCTAAATTACCCATGCACCCCAAAATAACATGTCTGTCGCAGTTTACTCGCAGCGTAAACTGCTTTTGGAAAACGACTTATCAATTATGTCGCCAAAAATCGATTTCGCGACAGAACTCGCCGGCGCGCTTGGCGGCGTTGACGATCTTGGCGTTCTCGGCGGCGCTGCCGCCTGACGCCGCCCTCCGCGCCGCGGAGCTCAACCAGCTCACCCCCGAGCAAATCGCCGACGGCTGGATCAGCCTCTTCGACGGGGAGACCCTCTTCGGCTGGCAGTCGACCAGCGACGCCGATTGGACGGTTGTCGACGGCGAGATCCGCGCGACAAAAGGCGAGCAAGGTTGGCTGATGACCACCAGCGAGTTCTCCGACTACAAGGTTCGCGTCGCTTTCAAAACTCCCGCCACGACCAATAGCGGCATTTTCCTCCGTACTTCGCGGTCTCCGACGGATCCGGCAAACGATTGCTACGAGCTGAACATTGCGCCCGCGGACAACCCATTCCCCACCGGCTCCCTCGTCGGCAGGCGAAGAATCTCCGATGACTTCACGGGAGAGCTTATCAATCCAACGGATGGAGAGTGGCACGTGCTAGGCGCCGTCGTCACTGGCGACCGCATAGTCGTCGTCATGGATGGCGTGCCAGTTTTTTACACTGATAAGAATCGCGTACCGGCTCGCGGCCGCATCGCCCTCCAATTCCGCGAAGGTCCCGTCGCCTTCCGCAACATCCGTCTCAAGCCGCTGGGCCTCGAGCCAATGCTCAACGGCAAAGATCTTACGGGCTGGAATACCGACCACACGCGCGACAGCAACTTTCAAGTA
>JBIOVA010000135.1:0-24862 GCA_044867485.1 Lacipirellulaceae bacterium
CAGCTCGGATCCGGCGTCAAAGTTCAGCCTAAAGCTATTGACGAAAACTTCGTAGCCATTGAAGGCGGAAACGGTTCCGTCGAAGGGGAACTGTACATCATCGCGGATTTCGAGGTCGCCGGCGAACGCTTGAAGCTGGCCGTCGTCGTTGGCTCCGTCCCAGTCATTGTCGTTGGCCGCGTTTTCTACCACCAGCGTCCCATTTTCGGCGCGGATCAAACCATCGTTCACCACGGGGGCGGAAATCAGTCCATGTCCTCTGATGATTGACGCCGGGCCGTCATTTTCAATTGTCGCGTTTCCGCGAAGTTCTCCGCCGGCGAGTTCAATTGTGCGTTGGTTCTGCCACGAATCGCCCGCGCCGTCCACGTTGAGGGTTCCGCCGTTGATCTGCATGACCCCCGACCAACTATCATTTTCAATGCCGTTCGCCAAGTCGACGTTCAGCCGTCCCAGGGGGCCGATGGTGATCACATTGTTATCGCCGCCGTCGTTGTCCCAGTCCCAATTGTTATCGTTCACCGTGACGGTAGCGTTGACTTCCATCTGACTGGCCGATCCCATCAAGAGTTTGGAGCCCGTGCCGAAGGTCGCCGTGTTGTCGAAAATGATCTTACCGTTGTTGTAGATGTCTCCATCCACGACGTTGAGTTGGCTAGTCACGCGCAGGGAATCGGTGACGTCCACCACATCGATTGTTCCGTCGTTAAACGTGAAATCACCTCCGCTAATCGTGGCGACCGGGCCGGCGGTCCCGGGACTCAGCCCAATGGTTTCGACGATGACGAGGCCATCGTCCAATGACCACGCATCTTCCATATCCAGCGTCGCCCCAGCTGCAAGTTTGATCGTCCCGCCAAAAGAGTCCGATAGCGGCACATTGATATCGAGCGTATCGTTGCGGGCGACTGAGACAACGCCTTCACCGACGCCCGCACCGTCCAGATCGATTCTCGCATCGGCATCGGAGGCTTGGATCGTCAGCGTGCCGGCGGCCGATCCATCGACGTCGATCGGCGCCGCGTACGAAGCTTCGATCGCGCCGTCGTTGATCAGCAGAATTGTTTCCGTAGAAACCGCATCGGTGAACGAGATGATGCCCCTGCCCCGGAGCGTACCGCCGGCGTTGACGGTCAACAGGCCGTTGCCCGATTCCTCGTTAATCGTCATCGTGCCGCCCGTCATGCCCAGCACGGCGCCGCTGTTGACGGTCACGGCGTCGGCCGTGAGCACGGACCCGCTCGGCACAAACAAAAACGTGCTGGCGCCGGAGAGCTGCACCAGGCCGTCGACGGTCATGTCGTTGCCGTCAAGATTGAGATCGGCGCCGCCCGACATCGTCAGGCCGTTGATCGATTCGTTGGCATTGGCGAGGTCCACGGAGACGGAGCTGTTGAAGATGGCCGCGTCGTCCGCGTCGGGTTCGTCGGCAGGAATCCAATTGCCGGCGCTGGCATCCCAGTCGTTGTTCATGCCATCCCACATGCGGTTGGCGGCATGCGCCGGGAGGGCCAACAAGAGAATCCCAATTGCTCGCCAAGCGCCGCGTGGGATAGGGACGGGAGCGCGCATACAAAGTTCGCCTGGGGTTTTATCGCCGAGGCCGGCCGGCAAGTTTCGCCGCGAGCCGCTGGGATGTGGCGCAAAGAGTCGCGGCAGATCCCCATCGCAGCATCCGGGCGGCGCGGACCGCTCGCAATCCCTCTAAACAGAGGGGGAATTTGATTGCCGCGCGCGGCGCCGGCAGGTAGCCTAATGGCACGGCAAGTCTCTGGTAGGAACGGCGCATGAGCAAATCCCAGCGGCTCCGACACAGCGACTTGAAAGCCATCTATCGTCTGATCGGCGACTGCCTCGATCTGGGCGCCGATCCGCTCGCCTGGCGCCGCCGCCTCTTGGAAGGAATGCGTCGGCTCGCCGGCGGCCGCGTCGCCTACATCGTGGGTCTTGTCGGCTTTCCCCGGCCAGGAGTGCGAGCCGCCGAAATGGTCCATCTGGGCCTGGAAGGCCCGCGGCAGTCAGATCTGTTTGCGGAACACTTCGCGTTCATGGCCCGCGGAGGCGAGGATTCCATGCTCACCGCGTTCGCCGCGCTCCCTCACGATCGATTGCAGAGCCGCAGCCACGATCAGATGGTCGACGTCGGCCAGTGGCGGCGGTCCGAGTCCTACCAGCGCTACCATCGCGAGATGGATATGGAGCCGGGCGTGCTGTCGATGTTCCCGCTTCGTGTGGGCGGCGTGCGCTACCATCACACGCTGAGCGTGCGCCGCTGCGTCGGCGAGCGATCGTTCTCGCGGCGCGACGTGCGCGTGCTCGACTGCCTGCATCACGAGCTGGCGCCGCAAATCGGCCGCCGCCTCGCCGCGGCCAACGAGCCTTCTGCGAGCACGCTGCCGCCCCGCCTGCAGCAAACGCTCCAGGGCCTGTTGGACGGATTGAGCGAAAAGCAAATCGCTGAGCGTCTGGGCATCAGCCCCGCCACGCTCCATGAGTACGTAACCAAGCTTTACCGGCGATTCGGCGTCCGCGGGCGCAACGAGCTGATGGCCCGCTGGATTCGCTACGGCACGGGAACGGCGTCGAGCGGCAACGACGCTCAGCCGTTGCTCTAGCGTTCGTGGTTGCCATGCGGCGGCTGGAGGCCGGGAAGCGATTCCGTCGCGTCCTCAGGTTGGATGACGACCTCCCGACCCTGTTTTGGCGGCTCGATAGGTCGCAAGTCTTCGGCGGCGTAGAAATTGTGGATCGGAACATCCCCTTCGGCGATCTGGTACCGCAGCGCATGCGCCCGCGGTTCCCAGTGCATCTCGCGGATCACGCCCGTGCGGGGCAGGTTCTTCATCCCGCGAGACAACACCTCGACCCAGTCGCCGATTTCGAACCCCTCGGGCGGCACTTCCTGCCACAGCGTGCGTTTCACGCGCAGCCGCACGTCGCCGTAATGGAGCACGACATACGGCCCGCGCTCGCCGTCGCGGCGCCACACGCGGGGGCTGGGAATCAGCGTGCGGGCCAGCGCCACGTCCTCGGGGTGCAGCCACTGGTCGCCGTCCTCCGGCCACCAGGGATAGAAGCCGTATTTCGGGTCGGTCTTGAGCGCCATGTCGTCACCATGGAGCGCCCGGTCAATGTCGGGGCCCCGCCTGCGGCGCTGCCTCTGAAGCGCCGCGCTGCCTCTCTGTCATCTTAATATCGCGGGCATTCCGGGGACAAATCGGGCGGCCCATCGCGCCGCAGACCGGTCTCCGTCCCCAGGCCCGACAACCTATACTTGGCAATCGGCGTGCCGGCCGGCCCGCTGGGGTGGCATGGCCTCGGGGTCCGCCAACGTGGCCATGTGACGCCACGTTCAACATGCCCACGCGGACGAGGGCATGCCGCCCAAATTGACTTGACCTCCCGCCCATGAAACTCCACGACCTGTTGGCCCATCACGGCATTGTCGCCAATCCGTTTGCCGACGAGGATGCGCAGACCGACCCGGTGTTCCAGGGCCGCTGCCGCACCAGCACGTTCCACCCGCAGTGGGACAAGGTGTTCGGCGATCCGTCGAGCCCCGCCACGTCGATCGTGTTCGGCGAGAAGGGCGCCGGGAAAACGGCCCTGCGGTTCCAGATGGCCGCCCAGATCGCGGACTATAACGCGAAAAATGGCAAGGACCGGCTGCTAGTCATCGAGTACGACGACTTCAATCCGTTTCTCGACCGCTTTGCCGATCGGCTGAGCGGTCGCAAACGCCGCAACCCCGCCAAGGTGCTGTCGGAGTGGAAGCTATGGGACCACATGGACGCCATCCTGTCGCTGGGCGTCACCGGCGTGGTCGATCGCCTGCTGGAGGTCTCGCAGCCCAGCGGGCCCGAGGGCAACCTGCTGCCCATTGATGCAGCCAAGCGGCTCGACCGGTTCCAGAAACGTGACCTGTTGCTGCTGGCCGCATGCTACGACAACTCGCTCACCGAAACGTTTCAGTCGCGGTGGTATCGGTTGCGGCGCAAGGTGGGCTACTGGCCGTGGCAGAGTTGGGCGATCCGGTTGCTGGGCGTCGCGGTCACCGCGGCGACGCTTGGCGTCATTCTCTACAACCGGCAGTGGTCCTGGTTCGCCACCGTCTGGCCATGGCTGATCATGGCCCTGGGCTGGGCGCCGTGGCTCGCGCAAATGCTGCGGTGGATCCCTAAGGCGTGGGGCGCGTCGCGGCACTTGCGGTGCGTCAACCGCGACGGCCACCCGTTGCGGCAGGTGCTCATGCAGTTCTCCGGCCGCGACGTCAATGGCCAGCCGCTCCCCAGCAAGGAGCGCACCGAGGACCGGTATGAGCTGCTCTACAAATTCCAGGGCGTGCTCAAGGCGTTCGGCTTTTCCGGGATCGTTGTGCTCGTGGACCGCGTCGACGAGCCGCACCTCATGAACGGCTCGCTGGAGAATATGAAGGGGCTCGTGTGGTCGATGCTCGATAACAAGTTCCTCAAACAGCCGGGGTTGGGGCTCAAGTTGCTGCTGCCGATCGAGCTGGCCGGGTTCGTCGAGAAGGAAAACCGCGACTTCTACCAACGGGCCCGGCTCGACAAGCAGAATATGGTGCCGTCGCTGGAGTGGACCGGCCAATCGCTGTACGACCTGGCCAACGCCCGCGTGGCCGCGTGCGCGGCGCGAGGCGCCACGCCGCAGATTCGCGACCTGTTCGAAGAGTCGATCGGCGAGTCCCGGCTGATCGACGCCTTCGGCAGCCTGCGCGTGCCGCGGCATCTGTTCAAGTTCCTGTACCGAACCCTCGCCGCCCACTGCCAGCAGCACGTCGACGCGGCGCCCGAGTGGAAAATCTCCCCCACCACGTTCGAGACGCAGCTAGCACTGGCCCGCCGCGACCAGCAAGCCGTCGATCGCGGCCTGGGACCGTGAATTCGTGTGGCACGCTCAAGTCTGCGCGGGGCGTGGTGAAGTGGCGAGCGGACCACGCGACTGTCCCATCCACCTTGACCCGTCTCGTGCGTTTTGCCAAACTCCCGCCACGCCAAACCACTCGGCGCCCTGGTGTTGCGCCGGACCCAAGGATGGGAGTTCTCGCGATGCGCTGCCGCTTGTTTGCTCTGCTGGCTGGTTTGACGCTTCCCCTTGCCATCGGCTGCGGAGGCAGCGGCGGTGGAGCACCGGCAACCGCCAACTCGGGCGCTCCTTCCGGATCCGTGCCAGGCGACCCGATCGCTCGCGTCGTCTACGATTTCTTCGACGCTGTGCGGCAGGGCCACACCGCCGAGGCCAACCAGCGACTCACCCCGCTGGCGCTCCAGAGGATCACCGAGCTGGACATGAACGTGACCCCGCCGGGCAGCCCGACCGCTCGATTCCAGGTCGGCGTGGTGAAGACGGTCGAGAACGACCACGCGTTGGTTGAGCTCACCTGGACCGACGTCGACGCCGACGGCCAGCGGTACAGCGAGCCGATCCTATGCGAGCTGCGGGTGTGCGACGGCCAGTGGCGCATCTGCGGCATGGCTCAGGACCTCGGGCCGGGCCAACCGCCCATGGTGATGGACTTCGAGAGTCTGCAGGGGATCGCGCCCCAGGCGCCGCCAGCCGGGCAGGCGATGGCTGGGGCGGCAGCAGCTCCGCCAACTGCTTCCGACGAGGCCACCCCGGGGAAGGAAATTGCCCGGGACCCGTTCCAGCAGCCGGTTCAACGGTAGGCAAAAATCGCCTGTCGCTTCGCGCCATGTCGATGATCGCAAGCCATTGCTAATCATCATCTTACGGCGTTTCTAAGGCCACCAGAACGAGCCTTGGGCAGGGTGCCTGACGATTCTTTCGGGCCGCTAGGCCTGTGGCATAGGGCGTGCTATGTTTGAGCACGTTAAGGCCAGCTTAACCCTCCAACTTGACTTGAAATACGCGGCTTGCCATCGACCCTTGACAGAGGGGGCAAGCGCGTTAGGTTGGAGCCCCCCAACTTGACTGACGCAAAGAGATCCCGCCATTCGCCCATTTTTGAGCGTTGGTCCCCCCGCCATCTCGAGTGCTCGCACTGCTTGCCCCTTGGGCCGCCCAGCGTCGCACTGTTGAACGAGTAACGATAGAGCGTCACCCCCCGCCGATGACCGTCGCAGCGGATTAGGGGACGGATGGTTTGCGACGGTCAGCGTGCTGTGACACCCATAGCGTTGTTCCCTTTCACTGGGAGGAGATTGAAGATGAATCGCGTTGTTCTGTCGACGGTCGCCGTGATGGTGGCCTTGGTTGGGTTCGCCATGATGGGAGAGGATCAGGAAGCCACCGCCGGTTTGTTCGGCCGCAAGTGCTGCAAGCCCGCTTGCTGCGAGCCGGAGCCCACCTGCTGTGAGCCGGCCCCCTGCAGCTGCGGCCGCAAGGGCCTGTTCGCTCGCATGAAGGCCCGCAAGTGCTGCAAGCCGGCGTGCTGCGAACCGGAGCCGACCTGCTGCCCCGAGCCGAGCTGCGGTTGTGAATCGGCCTGCGAGCCCTCCTGCGGTTGCGAAGCCGCTTGCGAGCCGTCATGCGGCTGTGAAGCTCCCGCTTGCGGTTGCGAAGGCGCCGCAATGGAAGCTGCTCCGATGGAAGCTGCTCCCGAGGCTGCTCCCCCCGCCCCGGAAGCCCCGGCTGCCCCCGCGACTTGAGCCGTTGGCTTTGGCTGAATTGCTTGCTAACGAAAGCCGGGCCTCGCACTGCGAGGCCCGGCTTTTTTTGTGCGCCCGCAAGGCGCGGTTGATGGGAGTTACGGCGGGCCCTACGCTGGGCAGCACTCAAGCAGGAGTCAGGGATCAGGAGTCAGGGAGTCAAGCAATGCCATGGCTCCCGCAGCTCTACCCCGACTCCTGATCCCTGACTCCTGACCCCTTCTGACCCCTTCCCCCATGCCTCGCCCAACACCCGCTCGCCCCGCCGCCGATCCTTCGCCGCCAGCGTGGCGCACTGCGGCAACGGTGCTGATCATGCTGCACCTGTTCTGCCTGGGGCTTGGCCTAGCGGTGAACGCCGGCGGGGGAAAGTCGCTCCTGGCGCCGGCCCTGTACCGCATCCCGCTGGCCCGCACGTACCTCAAGCTGCTGTGGATGGACGTGGGGTACGACTTCTACGTCGCGAGCCCGTTGCCCGAGGATGGCGATCACCGCCTGGAGCTGACCGCCGCCGCGGGGGCGTCGGCCGTCGCCGTCGAAAAGTTGCCCGCCGAGTTGCCGCCGCCGGGGATGCAGCCGCGGATTCGCCGGCAGCGCTACCAGCAGCTCGCCTACCACGTAGCGTTCCTCGACGAGCTATACGCCGAGAACTCCGACGTGCGAACCGAGCTGCCGCTAGCGATCGCCGAGCGGTGGCTCCGAGAGTTGGGAGCCCCGCACGAGTCCTACGTGCTCACCTGCCGACGCGACCCGCCGGCACGGTTGCCCAAGGCGATCGAACGAGCGCCTAGCCGGCCCCGCGAAGGCGGGCCGCGGACGTTGGGGCCCGCGACGTTTGAACCCGTCGAGATCGTCGTCAACCTCGTGTGGAACCCCGACGAGAACCACTACCAGGGCAGCCGCGCCGAGCCGGAAGGCCAAACCGCGGAAGTCGTCCGCGCGACCCCTGCAGCGGACGCCCCCATAGAAACCGACGGCGAGGCCGCTTCAGCGGCCGGGCGCCCCGCCGAACCGGCCGCAGGAAACCAAGCCGATTAAATGGACGCCCTCCGCACCTACTTCGCCGAGCTCAGCGCCACGGTCGGCGCGTGGTGGAACCGCTTCTGGTTCACGCCGCGCCGCGCACGCACGCTCGGCGTGCTGCGCGTCCTTGCCGGGCTGATGGCGCTCTACACCGTCGCCACCTACGCGCCGGACCTCGACCGCTGGTTCGGCCCCGGCGGCATGCTGCCGGTCGACATGGTCCGCGGCTTGTACGACAAACACTGGTCGGCCTTCGACTACCTACCGCCGCACCTGCTCTGGCCCGCGTTCTGGGCAACGCTAGCGGCGATCGCCCTGTTCACACTCGGCATCGGCGGCCGCGTCGTCGCGGTGCTCGCGACCGCAGCCACGCTCAGCATCTTCTCTCGCGCGCCGCTCGTCACCGGCGAGTTCGAGCCGATCCTAGCATTGCTGATGACCTACCTCTGCATCGGCCGCGCTGGCGACGAATTCTCCCTGCCGGCGTTCCTCCGCCGCCGCTCCGCGCCTCCAACCTCCAGCCTCCAGCCTACAGCCTCAAACACGATCGCCATCCGCCTCATCCAAATCCATCTGGCGCTCGTGCACCTCATGATGGGCTGGGCCCAACTCGCGGCCCCCGAAGCGGCGTGGTGGAGCGGCGAAGGCATCTGGCTCGCCGCGACGCGCCCCGGCATGGCACTGATCGACTTCGGTTTCCTGACCGAGCACCCGCGCGTGGTCGCCGCGTGGAGTCATCTGATCACGCTCTATTTGCTGACGTTCCCGGCGCTCGCGTGGAGCCGCCTGTCGCGGCCAATCATGCTCGCGATCGGCGTGTTCGTATGGATCTCGCTCGCGCTGGCCAGCGGCTGGTTGATGTTCTGCCTGGCGATGCTCGTCGGGCTGATCGCGTTCGTCGAACCCCCCGACGCCGCGACGTAAAGGGCCGCCCGCCCGTACACGAAGCTGCCAGCTTCGTCCGTCAAACTCATGTCCCGGGGATCCGTCGTCCCGATCGAATGCCGGCCGCTTCAGAGAGCCGCACGAAGCTGGCAGCTTCGTGTACGACTATCGCTACCGAGTCAGCACGATCACCAGCACGACCAGTAGCACGACGGCCACCGTGCCGAGGGCGAGCGTGAGCTGGCGATTCACGCGTTTGCGCCGCGCGCGGGCGGCGTAGACGGCGTCGACCGGTTTGGCCGCAACGGGCCGACCGTTGAGCGCCGGATGCAGCGCGTCGCCGAGGTCGAACGACGGCGCCGCGGCGACGGACGCGGCTGTGCCGGGCGCCGCGTCGGGGAACGGCGCCTTCGCCGGCGGGATCGGCGGGGGGCTGGTGCGCGTCTTCTCGACGGCGAACGTCTCGACCGCCTCGTCGCCATGCTTCCAGTCGGCCCAGCCTGTGCGCCACACCCACGAGCTCGACGGCACGCGACCCTCGGCGATCCACTGGCGGAACGCATCCGTATCCGCCGGTCCGTATTGCCCGCCGTCGGTGAGCCGCACGTACCACTGCAGCGCATCGCCCTTGGCCGTCGGCAGGGCCTGGCTGAGGCCGGCGTTGAACGACTCCGTCGACTCGACCGCAACGTCGCCCGCCGTGGAGGCGCCGTCGGCCGCCAGCTCCGCCGAGCCGGGGACTTCCTCGACGCGCCCGCCGCTGAAGCCGGGCACGATGAACCGCACGCCACACTCGGGGCAGATTCCGCGCTCGCCCGCGAGGTGGGCCTTCACATGCAGCTTGTGCCCGCGCGGGCACTCGAATCGCACGCCCATGGCGTTACCCTGTGGTCTCTGTCCGTCCTTCCAGTGTAATCCTGCGGATAAATGGGGTGAAGTCGCGGCGGAAACAGACGACGGCCTGCGTCGCGGCAGACGGCCCGGTCGTGCAAAGCTATATTTGCCGATCCTGCCGGGGAAATTGCCCGTAGTCCGTGGTCCGTGGCACTCGCAGGCAAACAACTCCCTCGTAACGGACCACTGACAACGGATCACGGACATCCCTTCGCATGTCGACCCTCGAAATCATCTTTCTCGCCGTCATCCAGGGGATCACCGAGTTCCTGCCCATCTCCAGCGATGGGCACCTCGTGGTGGCCAACACGCTGCTCCAGGCCTTCGGCCGGCCGGCGGCGCCCGACCAGCTCGAAGTCACGCTCGTGCTCCACCTCGGCACGCTCGCTGCGGTGCTCGCGTTCTACCGCCGCGAAATCCTGCGCGTGCTCACCGCCGACCGCCGCGCGATCCTGCCGATCGTCATCGGCACGATCCCCGCGGTAATCATCGGGCTCACGATCGAAAAGGGATTGCCCGACGCGTGGCACGACTGGCTGCTCGAAAGCCCGCTGCTCGCGGGGCTGGGGTTCCTCGTCACCGCGGCCGCGCTATGGTGGGGCACGCACGCGCGCGGCGGCGACATGCAATATCCCGAAGTGCGGCCCGGCCAGGCGCTCGCCATCGGCCTGTTGCAAGCCACTGCCATCCTCCCCGGTGTATCGCGCAGCGGCACGACGATCGCCGGCGGCCTGGCCACCGGCCTGTGCCGCGAAGACGCTGCCGCGTTTTCCTTCCTGCTGGCGATCCCCGCGATCGGCGGCGCCGGACTGCTCAAAATCATCGACGCCATCCAAGCCGGCGGCACAGGCACGCCGATCCCGCAGCTCGCGGTCGGCTTCGTCGTGTCGATGGTCGTCGGCCTCGGCGCGCTGGCACTTTTGCTCCACTGGCTCAAAGGCGGTCGGCTCTCGATGTTCGTCTATTATCTAGTGCCGCTGGGCATCGTGGTCACCGCCTGGCAACTCTTCCGCTGACAGCCCTGGGAGCCAGGGATCTGCCTCATCCTGGGAACGCCGGGCCTCATGTCGAAGGCTTCGGCCCGAGAGGTCACTTGGTCTTGATCAACCCGGCGCGCACCGTCCGCGACGGCAGCGTCACGCCGGGCAGCCCCGCGGCACGCCGCCAGATGCTCAACTGGCCGATGTGCAGGCTCTCGTGGTGCAGCAGCAGGTCCGGCAGCATGAACTCGACGGTAGGGTACGACTTGGCCCACCGCTCGAGGCTCGGAGGCCGCTGGAAGTCGGCGAGCTTAGCCGCCAACAGGGCCTGGGCGACCTGCTCGTGGCCGTCGGCAAATCGCTGGACGATACTTTGCTTCGTGCCGTAGACGCCGAGATCGTCGACGGGTCCCTGTCCCGCGAAGCCGTAGAGCCGGTCGTCCTTGGCGTCGACGAACGAGCGCCCGGCGAGCAGGTCAACGACGATCGGGTGGTAAATCGACACGTGCCCGAGAATCCACGCTGGGTGATTCATCTTGCCCTCGGGCCGGAGCACCATCTGCTGGTCGGAGAGGTCCTCCAACAGAGCCAGCGCGTAGTTGAGTTGGTTGTCCCAGGCAAAGACGATCGACTCGACGGAAAACATCGCGGCCTCCAGGAGAGCTTGGAAAGGAGCGACCCCGGCAGGGGCCGCGTTGCCATGACAGGGGCGAGCAGCCCCATGTTCGCAGGCGGCGAAGGCTGCTCAAGGCCTGGCGGCGAAGGCTGCTCAAGGCCTGGCGGCGATGGCTGCAAAAAATGGTTGCTTGCCGGCGCCGGACGCGGTAAAGTGCGGCGGATGCGGGGGCTCCCAAACGGGCCCCGCGGCCAGATCGACGTTCTCGTCGCGCATCGCTTTTCACGGGGCCCCTCGTCGCTGCGGAGCCAGTGATATGACTTCTCGACGCGTTCTCTCCGCTTTGTTGGCGGTCATGGTTGTCGCGTTGGTTGCGGACGCGGCGTTTGCCGTTCGCCCGATCGCACCAGTGCGACCGTACCGGTTCTTGCCGGGTCGAAGCGTACTGCTCAAAACGGGCGGCATCATGGGCGAGGTCGAGCGCCGCCATGTTCGTGGTACGTTCGACCTCAAGTTGGAGCCGAGCGCGGTGGCTGTTTTTCCGTCGTTGTTTAGCGCGAAGTTCATCAACGTCGAAGCGTGGGCCGTGCATCCCGTGCTCGACGACGTGGTTGTTATCGATGACGTGCTCAATCTTTCCGGCCTGGTCGGCGGGCAAGTGCTGAGGGACCCGACGCGCACCCTGTTCAAATTCAACGGCGAGACGGACGATGGTTCCAGCGTAGAGCTATTCGCCCGGACCCGCGGTCCGTGGCTGTACATGCGCGGCCAAACAACGCCGCCGGAAGGTTCGGCTGACTTCTTCCAGTACAGCATCCGTGCGCTGGCTCACTTGCGGCCGTGGGCCGATCGCAACGAGGACGGCTCGGTCGACGCCGCGGACCTGACGGCGCTCACCGGCGATCCAACCCGCAGCGGCGTCGACTTCCTCCAGTGGCAGCGGCAGCTTGGCGAGACGCCGCCGCCAGAGGACATTCTTGACGCGGAGCTCGACGCGGCGATTGCCAGCGCCGGATCGGCGTTCTCGGCTGCGCCGGAACCGGCTTCGGCCGCGTTGGCGGCGGGATTGGCGCTGTTCGCCTGTCGCCGCGCCCCCGGTCATTGACCGGGGCTAAATGGCGCGTCGATCAGGCGCGCCGGCGACGCACGCCCGGCAGGCCGCAGGCGATCATGCCGCCGGCAATCGCCAACGCATTTGGCTCGGGAATGCGAAACGCGATCGCATCGAGCGAGGCGACCGATGCACCGACGGGCGTGACCGTGCCGGTGGTGGGGTCGATGGTCACCAGGAACGTGGGCGGCGGCGAGCCCGAGCCGACATTGAGGCCATAGAGGACGCTACCGTCGAAGGCGAGCGCCCCATAGCCTCCGCCACCCGTCGGCTTGGTGGGATTGGTGATGTTCGTGTAGGCGCCTGTTCCCGAGTCGTACGTTCCAAACCGAGAGGCCGTGGGCGTGCCGTAAAAGACGCCGCCGGGGCTGATCGCGAGTCCGCCGCCGGTGGTCGAAGTGAGGCCGGTGCTGCCGATGACGGTCGCCTGCCCCGTCGCCGTATTGATGGAGTACAGTTGCGGCCCGCCAATCGAGGCGACGCCGTACAGATTGCCGGCCGAGTCGAACGCGATGTCGGCCATCGTCGCGGGAACGCCCGTCGAATTCACGGGACCCGCGTTGAACAAGCCGACGAGCGTGACGATGGCCGTCGCCGGATCGATGGTGACCAGCCGGGCCGCCGTGGCGGCGGGGTTGTTCCCCGTCGAACCGTAGAGCACGCCGGTGGTGGGATGAAACGCCAGGCCGGTGATCGGGTAGTTGCCGCCGGTGAGGTCGTCGAGCGGGCCGACGTCTTGAATCATGGCGCCGGTGGCCGAGTCGATCGTGAATAATCGCCCGGCGGCGCCGGCGGCCGTGGCGGCGTAAAGCGTGGCGGCTTCCGCCTGGGCCGCGAAGGAAAGCGCGATGATCGCGCACGACACAAGTTGCATCATCTTCATGAGCGTTCTCCTCGAGTGCGTCGTCGGCCTGGGCGCCGCAAAATGGCCAATTCGCCTCTCTGTGCCGCGCTAGCCAGACTAACGCGACGGATTGGGGAGTCAACGATTTTCCCCGGCAAATGCGCAACGCGGCTCAAGTGCTGCGCGTTAGGAGGAAAAACATCGCCCGCCGGCCGCTGTGCGCCACTCGTCGTGGCGAGTTTTGTACGTCAAACGGGCAAACACGCGTGGACGTTCCGAAACTCGTGAGTTTTGCACCGTGGCTTCGCGGCACATCGATATCACTCCTACTCTTGTGCACCTCTTTTCGCCCCGGTCATTGACCGGGGGCTAAGCGTCGCCAGCGCCGCGCGCCGCTAACGTCGTCGCCGCAGCAGGGCGAGCGCTGCCACGGCAAGCAGGGGGATGGCCGCCGGCTCAGGGACGGCGACGGCGCCGAATTGGAACTGGATGGCGTCGCCATCGACGAAAGTGCCGTCGTAGCCGCCGTCGATCGCAATGTTTCCGCTGAGGCTGTCGGTCAGCTTGAGGCCAGGGACGGTCGAGGACTCGAGATGCAAGAGACCGCCGATGAAGTCTTCGACGAAGAGGTGTCCCGCGAGATAGGTTTCCACACGATCGGCGGTGACGGGGACGAGGGCCGGCGGGGCGGCTTGAATCGCCTCATTGCCGGTGAGGAAGAGATTGAGATTCAACAGTTTGGCCGTCGGGGCGACGCCGATGTTTGTTTCGAGCTGATAATCGAACGTGCCGCCAATTCCGAAGTCGAGTTGGTAGTCGCTCGGCATGCCGCCCGGGATGCCTGGGCCTAAAGAAGCGGGCTTGTACTGGTACATGCCGCCACCGTGGATCTGGTATGGCGTCTGCGTGACGTCGGCCGCGGCCGGGACGGCGGCGAGCATGAGAAGCAGCGAAGCGAACGTGGCGAGTTTGGCGTTCATGAGCGGCGCTCCCTTAAGAATTACGCGATTCGGAAGAGAACAACGAGCTGGCGAACAAGCCGCGCGAAGTCGCGGAAGGTGTCGGGAGTCTTTTGCGACTGGCGAGTCGTCATTGATGGAAGGCCCACAGTCGCAGAAGACTCCCGACCCCCGTAGCCAAGATATCCAAGACCGTTCGCACGGGGCAACCGAAACGGGAGTTTTCCGCTGGTCATTGGTTTCGCACTTGCGGTGCGCTGAGCCGGTTCGACAGCGGCGCCACGCCGCCCCAACGTCATTCGACTCGCCGAATGTGCGACGTTCGCTGCGGATGTTGGCGAAACCGCCGGCTGCGCGTTACGATCGAGCGCACGAGGCCCGAGGGGAGTCGGAGGCGCTGGGTGATGAGACGATCCCGGTTGTGGATGGCCGTCTTCTGTGCGAGCGTTTGTGCAAGCGTCGTAGTGCTGGCGGGAAGCTCGCGCGCGACGCATCCCAACATCCAACGGCAGTACCGCTTCATCTCGCGCGTCAGCACGCTCACGCAAAGCAATACGATCGCGGGCGGCGAGCTCGAACTCCACGTCGTCGGCACGTTCGACCTGTCGATCGGCCATCACGCCGGAGACGATCCGACGGTGTACAACTCGGCGAGATTCCTCAACGTCGACGCCTGGGGTTTTCACCCCTTGCTCGACCTGGTCGTCGACGTCGACGCCGCGCTCAACCTGTCGGGGCTCAAGGGCGAGCAGCTCCCCGTCGCGGCGCCGTTCGACGTCTTCCATTTCACCGGTCACAAGCCGGAGCCCGACAACTCGGCCGTCTCGATCTTCGCGCGGGTGATCGGCCCCTGGCTGTATTTGAACGGCGAGACGACGCCCCCGCCACAATCGGCCGATGTGCCTGTGTTCAAGCTGGACGCGGTGGCGCGAACGTGGCCGTTCGCGGATTTCTTCGACGACAGCGTCGTGGACCACCGCGATCTGGAGCAGTGGGCGTCGCACTATGGCTTGCGGCTGATCACCGATCCCAGTTCGCAACCTTACGGCGACGCCGACGGCGACCACGATGCGGACGGCGCCGACTTCCTGGAGTGGCAGCGACAATTGGGCGAGGTGATCCCGCCGCCGCTGCCGTCATTGGCGGCATTGCTCCAAGCGGGCGAAGCCGGCGCGGCAACGATTCCGGAGCCGCAGTCGTTGGCCTTGGCATCGCTGGGCGCGGGCTTGTTGATGTTCTCGAGGCGGAGGTAGCGCGTGGCGACAAGCCCGTTCGCGGTCGAACTTGGCTTCGCCTGTCGCAGTTGGAATCGCCGACGCCTGCTCCGGGAGCTATAATCTAGCGGCCGAGGAGGCGTCTTGATCAAGCGCGCAAGTTCCCTCGCAGACACGCCCATCGGAAATGATGAAGCACGAAAGATGACGGGTCAACTGGAACAGCATCGTGCGGCAATTCTTCGCGTGGCGGCAAGATACGGCGCTCGCAACGTGCGCGTCTTTGGCTCGACCGCGCGTGGCGAGGCGACCGAGACGAGCGACGTCGATATTCTGGTGGATCTAGAGGCGGGTCGCTCGTTACTGGACCAGGTGGGCCTGCAGCAAGAACTGGAGGAGCTGCTGGGCCGGCGCGTCGACGTTGTCGTCGAGGGGGGCATCAGCCCTTATCTCGAGGGGAGGATTCTCTCGGAAGCTGTGCCGCTGTGAAGGAAGACGACGTTTATCTGGCTCACATTCGCGACGCGATCGACCGGATCGAGGCGTATACGTCCGGCGGCCGCGAGCGATTCTTCGCCGAGTCCGTTGTTCAGGATGCTGTCATCCGGAACCTTGAGGTGATTGGCGAGGCGGTCAAAGGCCTGTCTGATGACTTGCGTTCGGCCCATCCCGACGTGCCATGGAAGCAGATCGCCGGCATGCGCGACGTGCTGATCCACCACTACTTCGGCGTCAAGCTGGAGACGGTCTGGCAAGTGGTCATTGAACACCTGCCGCCGTTGCGCCAGCGAGTTCAGCAATTGCTCGATGACTGATGAGGGCGTTGGCATGCCGAGTCGAGATATCAAGCTCGGCGCTCCGCGGCAGGAGTTCGGGTGAGCGCGGTTGAGAGGGACGAGCGTCGGGAGGGACGGTGGGTGATCGGCAGACCGATCACCCACTCAAGCTGCTAACTTCACCTATTGGGAGGTGGCGGTGGTGGGGGAACTGCTGGTGGCGGCGGAGGCGGGGGCGGAGGTACATAGCCCGCCTCGCCTTTGCCTGGAACGCTGGGTGGTGGTGGCGGGGGTGGAACATACCCCTCACTCTTGTGGCTGCGCGGCTTCGGAGCTTCCATTCGCGGGGCCTCCATTATTTGGCGAGGGAAGGTTACGGAATGCAAACATCGCAATCAGCAAGATTCCTGCTATTAACAACAGGCCACTGAGGCCGTTCAAGACTTCGACAACAATTGCTACCCAACCCCCAGTTCTCTCGGAGTGAATTGCTCCGCCATCGAGTTGGCGGATGGCCTTACGAAGGGCGAAACGACTCAAATAGAAGCCAAGTAAGATGACCGCCAAGCTCGACGCCAGCAGAATCCAACCCGCGAAGACGATGGCGGGCGAAACAATCTCACGATCTCCTACGAAGTCTTTTGCAAATACCAACGACACGCCGAGCGAGCTGCTCGCCAACGTCACGAGGGTCTTATCAAAATCCTCCTGTGATTTTTGATCAGCGACAACTAGGTGTGTTCGATACTCTTTGAAGCTGTCGTCCATGAATAATAAGTGTACGAATATGCATACGACTTGCAAGCCGATTTGTGCCGCTACTCTTCGGCTGGGGACGGCAAGGCAAGGACCTGCTGCTCTATCATAAGCGGTGCTCTCTTTATCCGTGGAAGGGAGTTGTTTAGAGCCGCGTTCGACTTTGCCTCAAGATCACGTTCAAGCGTATCGAATCCGTCTTCCATATCCGAAAGAGTTTTCTCAGCCGCTTCGACTAGAGTTCCAAGGACCGGTAGTTTTTTCAGACCAATGACAACGACATTTTGAATGTATCGGGCGACCAGCAATGTTTGCTTCATCGCCACGAATGAGCCTTTTCGATTGGCAGTCAATACTTCCACCAGCTGTCTCAATGCTTGTAGCGCAGTTACGCTTTCGATCTCATCACTCTCAATAATCCGCGTAATGGCCTCGATATGCGCATCGAATAGCTCACTCAAACGCTCCTCTTCGCGCAATTGTTCGTAGAGTCGGTCGAAATCCCAAGGCGAGCTGCTTTCCACGAGGTTTGGACGTGCCTGCACGACTGCTGAATAGTGCTTGATGATCGCATGCAGGAAATGGTTTGTCTGATTCTGATCTTGCGAGTTGACAAAGTTTGTCGCAGTGCCAAGCAATGGTCCAAGCCAGGTCGGCCGGTCCTGGTCAGTAAGGATCTCCGCGAGGTTCTCGGCGGTGTTGACAAATGCCTTGGCGGCATGTTCGCGAGTCTCGATCGAGAGGTGGAGCCGAAGGCGATCAGCATACCGTTAAGCGTGGATCGAAATTTCTCCAAGCGATCGGCAACCGTGCGCTGGAAAACCTCAAATGAAGCTGTATTGGTCATATTTTCTCATGCTGAGGTTACGATCGAGCGCGGTCCGACCGGCGATTCATTTGAGATAATGAAAGAAAGCCGCCCCAGCTTTTGCGCTGGGGCGGCTCTCAAATCTGCGAAACTGGTGTCGCCGATATACAGCGATTCTTAGTTTTGGGTGTCTCATTCATCATCAATACATGTCATCCATGCCAGGGGCGCTGGGGGCGCCGCCGGCCTTGCCCTTCTTCGGGGCTTCGGCGATGAGGGCATCGCTCGTGAGCAGCAGCGTCGCCACGCTCGCGGCGTTTTGCAGCGCCGTGCGCGTCACCTTCGTCGGGTCAATGACGCCGGCCTTCACCAGGTCTTCGTAGACGTCGGTCGCCGCGTTGTAGCCTTCGTTGCCTTTGCCGCCGGAGACCTTCTCGCACACGATCCCGCCGTCCTGGCCCGCGTTCGCGGCGATCGCCGTGACCGGCGACCGGCAGGCGCGGACGACGATCTTGTAGCCCACTTCCTGGTCCTGCGAGAGGCCATTGGGCTTCACCTTGGTGCTGGCCCGCAAGAGGGCCACGCCGCCGCCGGGGAGGATGCCCTCTTCGACGGCCGCGCGGGTGGCGTGCAGCGCGTCTTCGACGCGGGCCTTCTTCTCCTTCATCTCGCTCTCGGTGGCGGCGCCCACGAGCACCTTCGCCACGCCGCCGGCCAGCTTCGCCAGCCGCTCTTCCAGCTTCTCGCGGTCGTAGTCGCTGGTCGTGTTCTCGATCTCGCGGCGGATCTGGTCGATGCGGCCCTTGATGTCGCCGCTCTTGCCGCCGCCTTCGATGATGGTGGTGTTGTCCTTGTCGACGATGATCTTCTTGGCCCGACCCAGCTCCGCGAGCGTGACGCCTTCGAGCTTGATGCCGAGGTCTTCAAAAATCGCCTGGCCGCCAGTGAGGACGCCAATGTCTTCGAGCATCGCCTTGCGACGATCGCCGAAGCCGGGCGCCTTCACCGCACACACGTTAAACGTGCCGCGGAGCTTGTTGATCACGAGCGTCGCGAGGGCCTCGCCTTCGATGTCTTCAGCGACGATCAACAGCGGCTTGCCGGCGTTGACGACGGCTTCCAGCACGGGTACCAGGTCCTTGACGCTGGAGATCTTTTTCTCGTGGATCAGGACGTAGGCGTCCTCCAGCTCGCAGGTCATGGCCGTGGGGTTGGTGACGAAGTACGGCGAGAGGTAGCCGCGGTCAAACTGCATGCCCTCGACCCACTCGACCTCGGTCGCCAGGCTCTTACCTTCGTCGACCGTGATGACGCCATCCTTGCCGACCTTCTCCATCGCCTCGGCGAGCATCTTGCCGATTTCGGTGTCGCCGTTCGAGGCGACCGTACCCACCTGGGCCATTTCCTGCGTGCTCTTGATCTTGATGCTCATCTTCTTGAGCTCGGCGGTGACGTCCTCAACCGCCTTCTCGATGCCCTGCTTCATGTGGAGCGGGTTGACGCCCGCCACCACGGCCCGCAGGCCCTCGTTGAAGATCGCTTCGGCCAGCACCGTGGCCGTCGTGGTGCCGTCGCCGGCGACGTCGCTGGTCTTGCTGGCGACTTCCTTGACCATCTGGGCGCCCATGTTCTCGTAGGTGTCCTCCAGCTCGATCTCCTTGGCGACGGTGACGCCGTCCTTGGTGACCGTGGGCGAGCCAAAGCTCTTCTGGAGGATCACGTTGCGGCCCTTGGGGCCGAGCGTAATTTTGACGGCGCGGGCGAGCTTCTGGACGCCGCGACGCATCGCGTCGCGCGCTTCCTGGTCGAAGGCGATCATTTTGGCCATGGGAGAGTCCTTGTACGTTTGTGTGTTAGGGGCCGCCGAGTGAGGAATCTGGCGGCGGGTGGCTGGAAAGTTGTTCGGGGCGCGAGTTACGAGGCGCGAGGCGCGAGTTGCCAATTCTTCAACTCGCGCTTCGCGCCTCGCGCCTCGCGGCTACTCGATAACGGCCAGGATGTCGCTCTCGCTCATGAGGAGGTATTCCTCGTCGTCGATCTCGATCGTCTCGGGGGCGTAGCTGGTGAACAGGACGCGGTCGCCCTTTTTCACTTGCAGCGCGCCGCGGGTGCCGTCGTCGAGCAGCTTGCCCGTGCCGATGGCGATGATCGTGCCGCGGCTGGGCTTATCCTTGGCGGCGTCGGGGATGAAGATGCCGCCGGCGGTCTTCTCTTGCGTTTCCTCGCGTTCGACGACAACCTTATCGCCCAGGGGCTGCAGGGTGACCTTGCTTTTCTTTTTCGTGGCGGTGGCCATGGATCGACAAACCTCCCGTGAATGAAACCGATGCTTAGGGCCGTGAATGCCGCGCGGCTGTTTGGAACCGCGCGGCGTGGGTTTTGGCTCGTGTCCGAGATGGGCGTCGCCGACGTGCGGCGGCGCAGGGGCGCATTCTCCCCGGTGGGAGGTCGCCTTTGCAAGGAGCGCGCCAAACGGCGTTTGCCGGTAAGTGCAAGGCGCCGCGGGAGTTAGGGGTTTTCGCCCAAAACGGCCGTTGCTGCCAAAGTGGCCGAAGGCGACGCTTTGCCGGCGGAAGTGCGAGGAGTCGCTGTCAAATTGGCAGACGGGCGAACAAGGCCCGGACGCGGTTACAATCCACGCCATGCGCAAATCCCTTGGCGTTGTGAAAACCACGATTCTCGGCGGCGTACTCTTCCTGCTGCCGTTTGCGGTTGTCGTGTTTCTGCTCGGGCAGGTCGCCGCGATCATCTACCCGTTGGTTGAGAAGCTCCAACAATACATGCCGGAGACCGGCATTTCGCTGGGAACCGTCTCTGGCGCTACCGTGCTGGCGACGCTGCTGCTGCTGGCGATGTGCTACCTGGCGGGGCTGGTCGCCTCGCGCTCGTTCGCGGCGCGATTCGCCGCCAAGTTCGAGAAGTCGATCCTGCTGCTGTTTCCGCGCTACGCAATCTGGAAGAACGCGATGGCGAGCAACTTCGGCGCCCCCGTCGGCGGCGTCGCGATGAAGCCCGTGCTGGTGACGTTCGACGACGCGGCGCGCGTGGGGTTCGAGACCGATCGCAGCGACGGCGGGTTGGTGACCGTGTACCTGCCAAGTGCGCCCGACCCGTGGTCGGGGGAAGTCGTGCACGTGCCGGCCGAGCGCATCGCCCCGTTGGCCGTCGAATTTGGCGAAGCCGCGGCCGTGTGCGAGTCGCTCGGCCGCCAAGCCAGCCGCGTCGTCGCCAAGTCGGCGCCGCCGCCACTTAGCCCCCGGTCAGTGACCGGGGGCTAAATGCCGGTTCGTGACCGGTGGCTTATAATTCGGCATGGACGTGAAAGAACTCCTCGGCGTGATCATCGCCCTGGCCATTCTCGTGGGCTTGCCCGCGATGATGATCTGGGGCGCCGTCGACCACGTGCGGAACGGCCGCAAACGGGAGCGCCGCGGCGGCAGCGGCGGGGCGGTCATCGGCTCGGCTCTCCGGGAGCTCGACCGCCTGGTCGCGCGGCCGAGCGTCGAGCACGTCGTCGAGGCCGAGAACCGCGTGCTCCGCCGCGAGGACGACGAGGGCGACCCGCCCACTTAGCCCCCGGACAGGTTTCGTCGGGGGCATCGCTTCGGAGGTCCGCCGCCGTGGCCTACGTAGGCGAGTTTCTCCGAAACTCGCATCCGCGTTTCGGAGAAACGCGGCTACGTGAGAGCGCATGCCACCCGGCACGGAACGGCACTTCCGGCCCAGTCCCAAGCCTTGCTGGCATTTTTCTGCGCTTTCGGCGATAATTCAGCTTGCCACGGCGACCGCCCGCGCGGAACCTCGTCTGACTTGTTCGCGTCGAGCGCCGGGCAACGGCCAGAGAAGCCTCTCGTAGGGGAACACGCGTTCGTTCCAGGAGAATGCCATGTCTCGCACATTTCGTCGCGCCTTCACGCTCGTGGAGTTGTTGATCGTCATCGCCATCATCGGCGTGCTGATGGGCCTGCTCTTGCCGGCCATCCAGGCGGCACGCGAGCGGGCGCGGCAGACGCAGTGCGCGAACAATCTGCGGAATCTCAACCTTGCGATTCAGAACCACGTCACCAAAAGCGCAGGCACCTATCCCGGTTGGATGCAGTTGCAGCGCATGGCGCCCGGCGCCGCGGATCGTTACACAGACACGAGTAACGTTTCGGACCTCGAGGTGAGCTGGGCTGCAAAGCTGCTGCCGCTCTTGGAACGGGCCGCCGATTGGGAATTGCTGCTCGGGGTCAACTCGGGCGCGAATCCCAGCTTTCCCGGTCAGCCGGACATACTGTCCCGCGTCGACGTGTTCCTTTGTCCCAGCGACTCGCAGCTCAACGAAGAGTCGCCGGCGCTCACCTACATCGCTAACACGGGCGGCCCCGATGTGCTGACCACGTCGGCGCTTGGCGCCAGCGACGTAAAGGCCAACGGCGTTATGCATAACCACCTCGCCGACAAGGGGCTGACCGTGAAGGCCTCCGGGCCCGATGTGAAGGACGGCACAGACCGCACGCTGCTGTTCTCCGAAAACATCCACAAGGATGGCCCCGGCGCACCGGGCAATCCGTACCACAATTCGTGGCTGCGCACGGCGGCATTGTTCACGCCTCCCAATTCAACGATCGGATCGCAAGCCGAGCAGCAATTCGGCATGGTGTGGGTCTATGACTCAAACAGTCCGAACGCCCCGACCACTCAGGCGCGCGCCAATCAGGATCCACTGAGCCCGCCGAGCTACGCTCAACGCGGCATGGAATACGCCCGGCCGGCCGGCGCCCATCCGGATCTGTTCATGGTCGCCTTCTGCGGCGGCAACACCGGTTCGGTTCGCTCCGACATTGACTACCGCGTTTACCAGCAGTTACTGACGCCCAATGGCGCCAAGTGCGTGTGGACGCAGCAACCCGACGCCAACCTGCCGAATGCGTTTTACAACGCCGATCCTTCGCTGCTGTTGAAAGAAACCGATTACCAATGAAGAAGGGCGAGGCGTGAGTCAGTCGGCGCCGCCCGCCGGGATCAACTCTAGGCACACCAGCCGCGAGCCGCCGCGGACGTAGAGCAGGCCGTGCGACAGGACGGGGGCTGCCCAGGCCGGGGAGTCGAGCAGCGGCTCGCCCACGGCCGGCAGGTTGTCGGCGACCTTCGGTTCGCCGCGGCGCGCGGACAGTTCGTCGGCCGGCGCAAGAGTCGAGTCTCGGAGAGACTCGTCTACGACGGGCGTCAGGTCGGCCAGCACCTCGTAACGCTCGGGCGTCGCCCGGAGCAGCCGCAAACTGCCTTCTTCGCTAAGGCATACGAGCCGGCCGTCGACATACAACAGCGACGACCGCCCCAGGCCCGGCTCGCGCCACATCACCTCGCCGGTCTTCCACGCGACGCATCGCAGCTCGGCCGCCCCCGAGTGCTGGCCGCTGCTGGCGTAGAGATAGCCGTCGTGGTGGACAGCCGTGTTCCAGTGCAGCTCCAGCGCGTGATCGCGGCTCTTGGGGTCGTCCTGCCAGACGATCTCATGGCCGGCGGGCGTCACGCGGAGCAGCGCACTGCCCGGGCCGTAGCTCTCTGAGATGAACACTTCATCGCCAACAGTGACTGGGCTGCTCGCGTTGACGCTTTCAAGCTTTGTGGACCGCCAGGGAAATTGGAAGCGAACCTTGCCGCTCGCCGGGTCGAGCGCGACCAGGCCGCCGCGGGCGAAGACGAACAGGCACTGCTCGGGTGGCACGCTCGGAGTCTGCGACGGGCGTGGTTGCGAACCGTTCGGCGCGGCCTCCACGCCCTGCGCGGACTTAGGGCGTGCCACACGGAGATCTGCGATCACCGGGCTGGCGTAGCTGGCCAGCTCATCCGTGGCCTGCCAGCGGACCTCGCCGGTGCGCTTGTCCAGCGCGACGACGCCCGTGCCGTTGCCCAGCACGCGGCCGCCGGCGGCGTACACGTCCGTCGGACTGCCCGCGGGGCTCCCGCCAATGTTCGCGATGAGCAGATCGCCCCACACGATCGGCGTGCTCCCCACGCCGAAGAAGTTCTTCACGACGCCGAACTGCTTGATCGAGTCGACGTTCCACAGCCGCCCGCCGTCGATCGCCCGCACGCAGTGCAGGCGCCCCTCGGGGCTCGCCACGTACACGCGATCGCCGTCGACCACCGGCGTCGTCCGCGGGCCGTTGTTGTAGCCCAGCATGTCGACGTAATCGGCGGGGAACTCGGTGATCCACAGCACCGCGCCGGTCTCGCTGTTGCGGCACGTGAGCCGGTGGACGTTCCCCAAGCGGTCGACGTGGAACAGCCGCCCACGGTCGATCGACGGGGCGCCGTAGCTCTCGCCCAGCGGGCATTGCCACATGACGCGCGGCTTGCCGCCGGTCCACTCGGCGGGCAAGCCGGTCTCGGGCGACCGGCCGTTGCGCTGCGGGCCCAGGAAGTCGGGCCAGTCGACGCCAGCCTTGCGCGTGCCCAAATCCGGTGGCGGTTCGTCGGCGCGGAGCGGCGCGACGCTCGCCGCCGCAAAAACCAATGCCAGCAGCGTGCGAAGTGCGGAACGCATAGCGCGAGGAGCCGGGCGGTTTCAGGGGGAAGAGCGGTCCTGTAGCATAACGAGTCGGCACGGCGGCGGCGACGGACCGTGACGCGGCCGCTAAGCCGATTCTTCATGTTAGCCGCGACGCGAAGTCCGCGAAGCGGAGCGCGTTCGCGCCGCCTCGCTCCGCTACCGCGTCGCGGCTAACGGGATTGGGGAAAGCACACGATGTCCGACGCCGAACCGCTCGACGCTTCGCTGCTGCCGCCGCGGCAGTTCTTTCGGTTCTCCGCCGACGTGCGGCGACGGGAGCCGTTGTGGTCCGCCGCGCCCGCGGCGCTCGACGATAGTTACGGCCTGCCGGCCCTGGGCGAGCTTGACGGCCGGCCCGCGTTCGCCCAGGTGCGGATGGCGTGGGGCGCCGCGGGGCTCGTGTGGCAGGTCGCGGTCGACGGCAAGACGCAGCCGCCCTGGTGCCGCGACTCCCGACTGGAAGACAGCGACGGCCTGCAAGTGTGGGTCGACACGCGGGCGACGCTCAACGTGCACCGGGCCAGCCGGTTCTGCCACCGCTTCGTGTTCCTGCCCGCCGGCGGCGGCAGCGGCGGCGCCCAGCCGGTGGCCGATCAAATGCTCATCAACCGCGCGCGAGAGAACGCCCGACCTGTGCGGCCGCGCGAGCTGGAAGCGCGGGCCAAAGTTTCGCCGACAGGCTACACGCTGACGGCCTTCGCACCGGCGTTAGCGCTCGGCGGATTCGATCCGGCGCAACAACCGCGCTTGGGATTTACCTACGCGCTGCTCGACCGCGAGCGCGGCCTGCAAACCTTCTCGACCGGCCCCGAGTTTCCCTACGAAG
>JBIOVA010000136.1:0-19211 GCA_044867485.1 Lacipirellulaceae bacterium
GGCGGGAAGTATTCGACGCCGAGGGCCTTGCCGTTGCGTTTGACCTCTTCGATCAGCTCCAGCGGAATATAGTGGTGATGAATATCGATGGCGCGCGCCGCGCTCCGATTGCCGTTCGACACGGTCGCGCAGCCGGCGAGCAGACCGGAGGAGACGAGCGTGCCCTTGGCTGCGAGTCGGAGAAAATCACGGCGGGCGAGACTGCGACTTTCCTTCGTCATAGGATGCCTCCTGTCCACGATGGGAGATTTCAAACCCGCCCGTACGCCCAATGAATTCCTGGATCGCCTGGTGCGCCAGCGTCGGATTGATGGTCGCCTTTGCACCGGTAGAGGACGACCCGCGTCAAGATGCGCCTTGTCTATCTCAAGCGGGCAGCCCGGTCCGATCGATATATTGGCTGAGCCAGCGGTAAATCGCTTCGACGATTTCACCGGTGTGGCGATTGTAAAAATGATTGCCCCCGTCGATGGGTCGATAGACCGAGCCGTGTCCAGCGGCTTCGACGATTTCTTTCGCATACTCGTGGAAGAATGGCGGCTCGCCGCCGCCGAAGTACACAAACCGAAACGGCCGGCCGCCCATCGCGGGGACTCGGCTCACGAGTTCTATTTCGCGGGAAAGTGCCGCAAGATACCGCTCGACCTGATCGCCGTTTTTGTCGGTGAACACCTTGAAGTAGCAGAACTTGCACCGCTTGCGGCAGAACGGGATGTGCAGGTACAGCCCGAGCGGCACGTCGGCCGGCGGCGCCGCGAGCGCCGTGCGGACCTCGTCCACGCTCTCCGCCGACCACTGCGAGAATGGCGGGTAGTTGCTGATGAAGTAGCTGCCAACTTCGGTCTTGGTGGCTTCGACGGTCATGCACTCATTCTACCAGTTTTAGGCGGCGAGCGAATTCAGGGGGAATAACCACCCAGGCACGAAGACACGAAGTGGGGAGATTCGAAACACGAATAAGCACTAATTGTCACTAGTCTGAATGAGTGAGAATTAGCGACTCTTAGTGTTCTCTAGTTCTTCTTCGTGCCTTCGTGCCTTGGTGGTTAGTCTTTCCTCTCTCTCGACAATTCGCGTGATTCGGTGGCCGATCCTTTGCCTCCGATGCAGTACAGCACGCCGTCGTCGTTGCCGATCACGATGCGGCCGTCGCTCACGGCGGGCGAGGCCGTGAAGCGGCCGCCGACTTCGGTTTGCCAGACTTCCTTGCCCGTAGCCAAGAATACGGCGTGCAGCCGCCCGCGGATCGTGCCCGCAATGGCCAGGTCGCCGACGATCACGGGCGAGCTCTCGGCGCGAGACCGCAGGCGAACACTCCACAGCTCGTCGCCGGTCGCGGCGTCGAGCGCCACGACACGCTTGTCGTGCGTGCCCAGCACGACCGCCGCATCGTTGACCGCCGCGGCGTGAATCACCTCGCTGTCGCCCTTCTGCCCGTATTTCCAGACGCTCTTGAGCGGCTTGACGCTCATCGCGTGAAACACGCCGCCGGCCGTGCAGAAATACACGCGCCCCCCGGCGACCGCAGGCATGCCGTCGGCCGGGCCGCCGATGTCGATGTTCTCGAGGTCCTCGCCGGTGGTCACGTCGACGGCGTGCAGCTTGCCGTCGCAGCCGGCGACCAACACGCGGCCCTCGACGACGGTGGGCCACGATCGCAGCGGCTGGTCAATCGTAAACTTCCACCGCTGCTCCCCCGTGGCCGCATCGAGCGCCAGCAGTTCGCCGTTCTCGGTGGCGACGAGCACGCGACCTTCGTATACATTAGGCGCCGCGTATAGGGAGGTGTCGGTGGCCACCTCCCACAGCAGTTCGCCGTCGGCCGCGGCGAGCGCACGAATCATGCCGTTGTAGTCGACGCAGAAGATTCTCCCGTCCGCCACCGCCGTGCCGGCGACGAAGCCGGAGTCTTCAAAGGGCTTCGACCAAACGGTCTCGCCGTGGGCGAGCTTCACGGCGTGAAACGTGCCGTCGACGTCGCCGACGTACACGACGCCGTCAACGATCGCAGCCGTGGCTTCGAAAGCGCTGCCGCTCTCCGACTCGTAGGCCCACAGAATGTCGAGCGGCCGCGCGAGGTTGGCGGCCACGGCGCCCGTCGCATTCGCATCGCCGCGGATGAGCGGCCAGTCGGCGCGCAACGGAAGCGAAGATGCAAGCAGGAGCATCGCCGCGGCGAAAGGACCTGCCGCGCGGCGCACCATTCGCTTGCCGTCTTCACTTCGGATTGAAGCCGGCAAACGCTCCGCCTGCGCCAGTTTCTCAGTACGCCGCTTCATAGAGCGCAAGAAAATCCGATTCACTCAAAGCCACAGGATTGAACGTGCCAGTCCACTGCTTCGTCGCATCGGCGGCGAGTTGCGGCAGGCGGTCGCGCTCGACGCCGCGCTCACGGAGCTTTCCGGCCAGCCCGGCGACGGCCGCGCTCTCGGCGAGGAATTCCGCAATTGCGCCGGCGCCGCTCGCCGCCGCGCCGTTGGACGGCAACTCCACGGCGTCCCATAGGTCGCCGTATGCGCCGTTTACTGCGGCGCCGTTGCGGCGTACGACATGCGGCAGCATCAGCGCCACCGCCTCGCCGTGAGCGACGCCGAACTCCGCCGTGAGTGGGTTGGCTAGCGCATGCCCGGCGCCAAGCATCGAGTTTTCGATGGCCAGCCCCGCAAAACAGGCGCCCAATTGCATCTCCCCGCGCGCCGCCAAGTTGCCGGGTTGCCGAATCACCTCCAGGAAGTTGGGCGCCAAGTGCCGCCACGCCTCGCGACTGAATGCCAGCGACAGTGGCGTCCGGACCTTCGTCACCGCCGTTTCGACCGCGTGGGCCAGCGCATCAAAGCCGGTGAGCGCCGTGACGCGCTCCGGCTGCGTAAGCGTCAGCTCGGGATCCAGCAGCGCCACGCGAAACGCCGCTCGCTTGTCGCCGCACGCCATCTTCATGTGCGTCTCGGCGTCGGAGATCAGCGCGAACGATTGTGTCTCGCTGCCGGTACCCGCGGTCGTTGGCACGGCGATCATCGGCAACAGCGGCCCGGTCGCCTTGCCCACGCCCCAATAATCCTGCATCCGCCCCCCGCAGGAGTAGAGAAAGTTGATCCCCTTGGCACAGTCCATGCTGCTGCCGCCGCCGAGGCCGATGACCGCGTCGGGGGAAAAGTCCTGCGCGACTTTGAGCCCCGCTTCGACATGCGCCGTCGTGGGATTTTCCTGCAGCCCGTCGAACAGCCGCGTCGCGAGTCCCGCCGCATGGAGCGAATCGATCCCCCGCTGCGTGTGGCCCGCGGCGATTACGCCAGGATCGCTCACCACGAGCACACGCGAGACCTCGCCCAGCGAACGCGCCAGTCCCCCCAACTCCGGCAGCCGCCTGGCGCCAAAGACAATCCGCGTCGGCAACTGAAAATCAAAACCCACCATCGTCAGGCAGTGGCGCCGAAGGATTAGTTCACCTGCAGCGCTCGGTTCCGGAACAGGAAATCGATGAGATTCCCTTCGTGCGGCTGCAGCCAATTGAGTTTGGTCGTGGGAATCGGCCCGAGATTAAGGCGGTCGATGTGCGTGGCGTTGGTCGCCGCCTCGCGGAAAGATTCGTCGTTCGTGATCACGGTGCCAACGAGCGTGGGGCCGATTCGCTTGAGCATTTCGGACTGCGGACACTCGACCACGGCGGCGAAGGGGAACATGTATTCTTTCTGGGCGACTGGCGCATCGGGCGACGGCGCATGGATGATCGTTGGCCGGAGATAGCTGGCACGCTCCTGTTCGATCAACCGTGGACCGTATTTTCCCGTGGCGTGGGTGACGCCGGACGTCTGCAAATCCTGCTCGATTTGCTTCCAAACCGCGGCGCCCATCCCGGGAACGGTGAACGCGGCGAGACCGGCCTGCGGGTCGGTTGGGGGGAGCGCCTCGATCGGCCCCAATCGCTCGGCCAGCGCCTCGGCGATCTCGCGCGTATGACGCGAAGCCCAAATCCCCGAGCAGTTGATGCAGCCGCGGCCGCTGTTGAGGTAGATGCTCTCGGCCATCAGGTCGAGGTAGTCGGGCCAGCGGTCCGCCACGTCGTCACCCAGCAGAATCTTCGAAAATCCAGGGCCGTGGGCCTGAACTCGCGGGTTGCCGCGGTAGCGATCGACCGTGGCAGTGCCTCCAAAGATCATGGCCCTTTCGCACGCTTCGAGCACCGCGGCTCCCGCTTCTGCTTCCCCGGGATACAGCGAAAACGCTTCGCGCGGCACGCCCGCCTCGGTGAACGCCGCAAAGATGCGATAGGGAGTCCACGGTTCCTGCGGGCCGGGCTTTAGCACGAGCCCCATCTGCAGCGCGATTACCGGCAGCCACAGCGTGTGCACGCCCGGCGAGTTCGACGGCAAGACAGCTGCGAGCACGGGCGATTGCGCCTGATAGCTCACCGTCACTCCGCGGCCTTCCTCGCCGTAGCCGCGTGTGAGGATTTCCAGATCGAGTCCGCGCGTGAGGCAGTCGAGAATCTT
This sequence comes from Lacipirellulaceae bacterium, assembly GCA_044867485.1. Classification (GTDB taxonomy): domain Bacteria; phylum Planctomycetota; class Planctomycetia; order Pirellulales; family Lacipirellulaceae; genus Lacipirellula. Next base: position 4,491 of record JBIOVA010000136.1, read on the forward strand.
CTCCATGTTCTTCAGCACGAACGAGTTCTTCGCCATGTTCGCCCGACACATGTGCTCGGGGAGCCCCGTGCTGGCCGACTGCTGGTGAGCGAAATCGTCGGGCGACTGCGCGCCGTCGCCCATCGGCAGCGTGCCGTTCTCATAGAGATCGGCCGCCTGGCCAAGCATCGCGATCAACTCGCGGCAGGAGTATTGGCGGAGGACGTCGCGCGCCCGTTGGGCGTGGCGCATGTCGCGCTTGATGATGCCGCCGACGGCCTGGCTGACCTTGGCGATTGGTTCGCCGGTGGCGAAGTGAGCGACGTCGGCGAACTCGAGCGAGTCGTAGGGTTCGCCCCAACGAATGACAGGCAAGGTGATCATGAAGATGCAGCGTTCAAAATGGGGGCGAATCAGGGAATTCCCGTGCAATTCTCAGTATACGCCCACGGTGGTCGCGTCGGCCAATTCATGGAACGGCCGCACGCCGCTCACGCCGTCCCATGGGTACTTCGCGTACGGCGGCTCGCGCTCCCCTTCGTCGCGCTCCAGGAATCCCGGGACGAAGAACTCCTTGGTGAGCGTCGTCAGTTTCACTCGCCCCGTGCCGCCGTAGGGGACTATCTGGTCGTAATCATCGAAGTCGACCACCTCGACCACCGCCCGCGGCTGCGGTGCATGGTAGGTGATCTTGTAGCCGTTGGCCTTGGTGACCGGCTCGCTGCACGCCAGACCCATCAGTGTGTTACCGTAGGTAGGCGTCATATAGATGCCGCTCTCCTCGGGCGGGCCGTCAAACAGCTCCTCGACGCAGAACCGCGTCCACTGCGGCGTGAATTCCGTGCCGCCGGAGAAAATGCCGGTGATCCCCGTCTCGGCGAGCGTGCGGCCCTGCGCCTCCAGCTCCAGGCACAGCGCCTCGATGAGCTTCGGCGTGCCGAACATGCACTTCACGTCGTGCCCCGCGCCGAGGATCGTGATTGCCTGCTCGATGCAGTGCTTCTTGTACGCTTCGAGGTGCTCCATCCAGCCCTTCTTGATGAGCTTGATGACCCACCGCGGGTCGAGGTCGATGCAAAAGCAAATGCCGCCGCGATGCTGGGCGAGGTGCTCGACCGCCAACCGTAGCCGCCGCGGGCCGCTGGGGCCGAGCATCAGCCAATTGCTCCCTTTGGGAAAATGTCTGTCGGGCAGCGTGTCGCTGAACAGCGAGTAATCGGTGCGGAAGTCGTCCGCGGCGATGCGGCTCTTGGGCACGCCCGTCGTGCCGCCGGTTTCGAACACGTAGATCGGCTTGTCCGCAAACGCCTGCGGCACCCACCGCCGCACGGGTCCTCCGCGGAGCCACTCGTCCTCGAACGGCGGGAATTTTTTGAGGTCCTCGTAGCATTTGATCTCGGTGAGTGGATTGAATTTCAACTGGCGTCGCTGATCGAGCCAGAAGGGGCAACCCGTCTTTTCGCCAAAGTGCCAAGCAATGGTTTCGACCGTGTGAGCGTCCAGCGCCTCGCGGGCGGCGCTTGTGGCAGCGGAAAGTTCAGCGTCGATTGCAGTCGGTGGCATACGCGAGACCTGCAGCGGTGCGAGCGGAGCCTGTGATATTGGAACCCCTGACGAGGGTCCAAGTTCCGGCGTGCGGAGCGCTGTGCGCGCCCTGTGCGCAGCAACAACCCGTTGACGATACCGCAATCCGCCGGAAGAGACAACGAGCGGCCGGGCGTGCGCTGCCGCGACGATCAGTGCGCGGCTTGCGCGGCCGCCGCATTCGGGCTGCCCAGTTGGGCTAGCATCTGGATCACGCCGTTGAGATGGGCCACCCGCGGCCCGAAGCGATCGACGAACTCATTGAGCATGAACTCACCGTCGGCCATGTCCTCGGCGGTGTCGTTGATTTCTTCCGTGAGCCGTTCAAGATAATCGACCTGCACGCGGCTCAGCGCCTCGGCCGCTGCGCGGCAGGACTCGGAGAGGCGCGGATTGGCGTTCTTCCACTGATGCAGTTCCTGCAGCCGCTGCTTGTGGGACGCCGCCATGATGCTCAGCAGCTCTTCGAGAAGCTCGTTCGTGCGATCCTGCGCGGCCAGCACCTCGCGCAATAGCTCAGCGGGTTCCGACGCGGTCGAACCCGACGACGCGCGGGGCGACGCGCTCGCGGTGACGTCAACCTGCGTGAACAACATGGGCGAGGAGGAGTGGCTGTGCGACATTGTCTGCGTGTGTCCTTTCTGAAGCGGCCGCGCCGCGGCCGCCAACTCTGCCTGCAGTCTCAGTGCCTGCATCCTGAGGGGTTCGCCGCCAAGTGGCGTCCCGAGCGAGAATCGACTCGGGCCGAGCACTGCGTAAGCGAATAGGATCAAACCGCACACCAGGGGGATCGTCGGTTCCACCGCGCCCGTGGCGAGGTCGATCCCGGCACTTCTCCCCAGTCTAATGAAACTTGAATAAAATTCTAGCGACCCGTCCGGAGCCTTCCCAGACGCGGCCGGCTCAAGTTGAGACGCCGGCCGCCCGATTGCTGTTAGGTACCCCCGCGAACCCCCGCAACGGGGTATTCAAGGTAGCATTCGGGCAAGCGCGCCCTATGCCACGCCCTCCTCAGTTTGGACCCCCGGCATGGATGCCGACCTCAGTAAACCCTTGCCCGCGTTCGGGTTTCTGACGGTGCTTGAGAGCACCGAGCACGGTCTGTTCGGCGGTTATCTCGTGCTATCGCCGCAAGGTCGCCCACTGGAATTCCGGTGCTCGACTCCGATTGCTCCCAGCCGGGCCCAGCAAATCCTGTATGGGTCCGCATTGCGCCCCTATTTGCTGGCCGAAGTGATTGGCCAGGCGCTGGTCAGCGGGTCGGACCTGCCGGTGAGTCTGATTCTCACCGACCAACGAGATATGTTGCCGCTGGGGCTGATTCGCAGCGAGGCGGTGGTGCACGTTGAACGGCTCCCGGCGGAAGCAACGGCCGACACTGACGCCGCCAGAGCTGCAGCAAGGTGCGAGCTGTCAGGCTGCCGAATTTCGCTTGGCGATGGCGCGGCGATTGCGATTGATCAATTGCCGGCGCTGCTCCAGCCGCTTGCCGCGCACGTCGATCTGTGCGAGCCGTTTGGCAGAGTCCTGGCCGCGCTCACGGAAGCCCAACTCGCGTCGCACGACGCGGCGGACGCGCCCGATGACCACGCCGCCGCGGCTTAGCGACGATCAGGAGCGGGGCACGGCGGCGTCGACGACGCCGACTGTGCTTAGGCCGTTCGCCACGCTGGCCGCGCGCCCGGTGCTCCATGTCTTCGAGTGGCAGTGCGAGTCGCTGGCGACGGTTGCTTGCCGGACAATGGCGATTCCCGAGTCAGCGCCCGCGGTGGCGGCGATCCCGCTGCCGGTGTTTCGCACGCGCACGTTGGGCGGGCTGTTACCCGAGGGCGTCGACGCGACGCGCCCGGTCGGTGGGCGTGAAGCGAAGACGGCAAGCGTTGCCCGCGCCGGGGCGGAGGGGCGGCCGTCTACGGTCGATCCGATGGCGACGCCCGGTGTGTGCGCGACCAGTACGCGCATTCGCCCGCCGCGAGACGTTGTGAAGTTTGAGGACCGCCTCTTTTATCTGCTGCAGCCGCCGCTGGAGAACTTGCTTGCGGCAGAGCTGCTTGCCTTCCACCGGCAGCCGTTTCCCTACCAGCTCGACGGCGTGGCGTACCTCTATCCGCGGCATGAGGCCGTGCTGGCCGACGAGATGGGCCTCGGCAAGACGATGCAAGCGATCGTCGCGCTGCGGCTACTGGCCCACGAAGGTCGCGTGCGGCGAGCGCTGGTCGTGTGCCCCAAGCCGCTGGTGACGAACTGGCGCCGTGAGCTGGCCGAGTGGGCGCCGGAGTTGCCTGTGACGCTCGTCGAGGGAGGGCAGGACCAGCGCGAGTGGTTGTGGTCGCACGCACTGGACGGCGTGCTGGTGGCCAACTACGAGGTGCTGGTCCGCGACCGCCAATTCGCCGCGGCGGCGAGTTCCGAGTTTGATCTGGTGGTCGTCGACGAGGCGCAGCGGATTAAGAATCTCCACGGCGCGACGCACGACGCGGTGTGCGCCGTCCCCCGGCGGCGGAGTTGGGCCCTCACCGGCACACCCATCGAGAACAGCGTCGACGACTTGGCCGGCATTTTCGAGTTCGTTTCCCCGGGCCGGCTCCGTCCGCAGATGAAGCCGGCGGCGATTCGCCAAGCGGTTGGCGACCACGTGTTGCGGCGCACCAAGGACAACGTGCTCACCCAACTGCCGCCCAAGACCGTCTGCGACGTCGAGGTCGCGCTCACTCCGGAACAGTGGGCCGCCTATCAGCGGGCCGAGGACGATGGCGTCGTGCGGCTCAACCACCTTGGCGCCGAGTTGACGATCCAGCATGTGTTCGAGCTGGTGCTGCGGCTCAAGCAAATCTGCAACTTCGATCCCGTCACGGCGGCCAGCGCCAAGCTCGACCGCCTGGAGACCGACCTCGAAGAATGCGCCGCCAGTGGGCGCAAGACGATCGTCTTCAGCCAGTGGGTTCGCACGATCGAACAACTCCGACCGCGGTTGGCGCGGTTCGGCCCGTTGGAGTTCCACGGCCGCATTCCTTCCAGTCGTCGCGACGCGGTGCTCCAGAGGTTTCGCGACGATTCATCGGCCCAAGTGCTGCTGATGAGCTACGGCGCGGGGAGCGTGGGGCTCAACCTGCAATTTGCCGGCTACGTGTTTCTGTTCGATCGCTGGTGGAACCCGGCGGTCGAGGACCAGGCGATCAACCGCGCCCACCGCATCGGCGCCGCGGGGCCGGTGACCGTGACGCGGTATCTCGCGGCGGGGACGATCGAGGAGCGGATCAACGCCGTGCTCGAGGAAAAGCGCGAACTGTTCAACGCCGTGTTCGATGCGGGACTGGTCGGCGCCAAACGCGGCCTGTCGCGCGACGAGGTGTTCGGGTTGTTCAACCTGACGTTTCCCGACAGCGCGGCAGCAGCGTAGCGCTTAAAATCACCACGAGTAGCCCCGACCAAGCGTGGTCGGGGCTACTCGGCGCCGCATTCGCGCCGCTCAAATCGTCGCAGCAGCGAGTCCATCGTTTGTTGAACTTTCGCTGCAACGCTTCCGTCAATCTCAATCGATGGTGCGCCGTCGCTCGCCGCAAAGCCGCCCCACTCCAATCGCACGGGCCAGCCGCCGAGTTCCGCCGACTCGTTGACGCGATTCATGATCCGCAATCCCCAGAAGGCTCCCCAGCCGTTGCGGAACACGAGCCAGCGATCAGTCAAGTGTGTCAGGCGGACTGTTCGACCCGCCGCACAGTTCGATCGGCGTCGACACAGCGCGCTGGCGAGTCCCGTGGCTACGACGAATGCGACGCCCGCGGCGACGCGGTCACGTGACGCGGTCCAAAGCGGGCCATCAATCAAATAAGTCGCCAGCAGCGCGGTCTGCCCGCCGGCAAATATCAGCGCAGCCGATCCGTTTCGCGTTGGCAGATAGTTGAGCAACTCAATCGCGACAAGTCCGCCGATCATGATTCGCCACGGGGCCGAAAGCTCGAGTTGGCCGCCGCCGCGGGCCGCCCAGGCCTGGCTGGCTGGAACGAGCAAGACGATCCACAGCGACAGCACGACCCATTGCCAGCCGCGATCTTGCGGTCGCTTGGCGCCGAGCACAGCCATCAGCGGGCAGAATGTGCCCACCGCCGCCGCGTAGCGCGCGATCGACGCGCCAAGCGTTCCGTCCCAATCGCCGCGCCATGCCAACGTCGCTTCCACAGCCGCTAGAACAAGGGCCGCGGCCAGGGCCCAGGCGGCGGGCGCCGCCAGCGTCGTGCCGCGGAGGCGGACAAGAGCTCGCGCCGCCACTCCGGCGAGCGCCAGAGCCAGCGCCGCCGACGTCCAGCGGGTAGCCCCGCCCGCCGCCAACTCGGCGCCAAGCATCGCGATCGGCAATCCCAAGGCCATCCCTTGTCGCGTCGCAATGCGCCGCCTCCGCTGCGTTATGAATGTGCCGATTATACCGAAGGCGGCAAGTTTCCCGCCGGGGCAATTCGTGCATGTGGCGTTTGCACCACGCCCAGGTGCGACCCATGTTTCTCCAGCGAGACGCCCTCGCCATTGGAGCACTCCCCATGCGCCGATTCGCCCTGCTCGCCCTAGCGACGACGTTCGCGGCCCCGACGGCCGCCCACGCCCGGCTGTTCTGGCAGACCTACGGGTCCACCGTCCCCGCACCCGGCGGCTGCGCGTGGAATCTCAATTCCGACTACTTCGTCCCCCGCACGTGCAACGTCGGGCGGTACGACTTGTTCAGCCCGTGCAAGTCCTCGCACAGCCTGTCGCCGGCGTGCCGCAACTTGCACCCCGTCTATGGCGGCTATTGCACGCCGTACGGCTCGTGGCACTACCTGCGGCGGGACCACATCTCCAAGAAACATTGCGGCTGTACGCCGTTGCGGCATGAGTACGGCTCGTGGCATTTGGACAAATGCCGCAAGCACTGTCACGTGCTCCGTCCCGCGGCCCAACCAGCGTGCGGCGAGTCGTATGCTTGCGAAGTATGCGGCCTCGACGCAATCCCTAACGTCGAACCGCTGGGCGGCGAGACCCTGGGCACGGTTGTGGCGATGGCTGGGGCCTTGCGGACCAGCGGAGGCGCCGCCATGGCTCGGCCGCCACTGCCGACGGGCCAAACTTTGCCGGCGCCGCTGGGGCTGTTACCGGGTGCGAGTGGATCGGCCGGCGCGCTGCCCGAAATGATTGGCAATTGAACGTACGATGAACCATCAGCGTCGCCTCGCGGCGCCCCAAGCCAGAATCCCGGCCGCGTCGCAGCCAACTGGGGAGTGAGGCTCGACGCGCGCCGGGAGTTTTTATTGTCGCCAAGTTTCTCCGAAACTCGTGGCGGCTTGCCGCTGACGCGCATCCCCCTGGAGATTCCGCATCGCGCAAAAATTTCCCTTCAGGACCTGGCCGATCATCGCCGATACCACTTTTGTTGGTGATATCGACGGGAGGGCGAAACGCTTGTTGCGTTTTGCTTCAGGATAAAGGTCGCGGCAAGGCGACGGATCGTCTTGCCGCGACCTTTTTTATTTGCGCGCTCGATTCACGGGCCTGGCGCCACGGGAATGGTCGGCGAAGTCGTCGGCGACGTGGTCGCTGCGTTCGGCGTCGCCGGGGCGGGCGCCGCCGGATCGACCGTCAAACCCGACTGCGGAATTGAGATCCCGCTGTCGACCAACCGCTTGAGCATCGCCTCGGCGTCGCGGCGGTACATGAACATGCCCGAGCCGGCTTGCTTGAGGATCTGGTCCAACAGGGCCGCCGCCTTCTCGGGCTGCTTCTCGATCTCCATGATGCGGGCGATTAGGTACGCCGCGTCCGCGCTGGGGTTCTGGATGCCCCGCGCCAGAATCTGCTTGGCCTCGTTGACCCGCCCCATTTGGTACAGCACCCAGGCGTAGGTGATCACAGCCTGCGGGCTGTTGGAAAACAGCGCGGCATTCCGCTGGGCATGCGCCAGGGCTCGCTCCAGGTCCGCCGGGTCCTTGCTTTCCGAGAGGATTAGCGCCAGCAGGTTCGTGGCAATCGAGTTGTTCGGGTCGAGCGCCAGGACCTGCATCAGGGCGTCTTCGGCGGCGTCAGCCTGGCCGCGCATCTTGGCCACGATGCCGTCCAAGAGCAGCGCGGTCACCGAATTGGGCGTCTTCTTCCGCATCGCGGCCGCCACGGCCTGCGCCTTGTCGAGATCGTTTTGCTGGATGAGCCAATCGGCATACGACCGGGCGGTGCTTTCGTTGTCGGGCTCAGCGACGTACGCCGCCTCAAAGCTCTTGCGGGCTTCGGGCAGATTCTTCTCTTGCGTGTAAAGTTGGCCGAGGATCACTTGCGGATGATTGGCGTTGGCGTCCAGAACGCGCGCCTTCTTGAACTCCTCGAGCGCCTCGGCAGGCTTCTTCAAGCGAAACAGCGTGGCGCCCAACCGCTGGTGAGCCACGGCGCTGTCGGGGTCGATTTCCAGCCATTTCTGCAACAGTGCGGCGGCCTGGTCCCACTGCAATCGCCGTTCGTGTACTGCGGCCAGCCCGGCCAGCACGCGAATCTGAAAGTTCTGCTTGCGTTTCTCGTTCTCGGTAAATTTCTGCGTCAGCGCGTCGGCCCGATCGAACAGGGCGTGGGACTCGGTCGTGCGGCCTTCGACGAACGCGATGTCGGCCAGCAACAAGTACGCCTCGGGATCGGTGGGATGATCGGTGATGGTCTGCTCCAGCCGCAGCCGCGCCTGCTGGCCGTTGCGGATGATCACCAGCATCTTGGCCAGCGTCAGGTCGCTGGGCGGCAGCTTCGGATACTTCTGCTTAGCGAGTTCCAGGAACTCGCGGGCCCCGTCGAAGTCGCCGTTGATGAAGCGCTTGATGGCGCTCTCCACCTCGGGGTACGACTGATTGGACAGCGACACCGCGTCGCCAATCAGAGTCTCGACGGAGAGCGCCTTGAGGATCGCTTCCTGGGTGGCGGCGTCGCCGCTTGTGGGAGTTTGGGCCACCGCGGCCGTCGATCGACAAATAACGATGGCCGCGACCAGCAGGGCCGCACTCCGCACCGAGGCGCCCAACATTGTGCGCGTGGACATGGTCAACCTTTCGTGAGCAGGCGATCCGGCACACCCCTTCTGCTGTGTGACGCCGAACCGGCCCTGGAAGAATCAAGTTATGCCAGAAAAGGCGGGTCAATTCATTCTAGACGATGCCCCCCCGGGGTGCACAAGCTGGCGCCACATGATGACGCTCTGCGGCGGCCTGTAGCGGTCGCACAGGATGAGCGGCGGCGTCAGAGCTGCCTTGCTCGACGGTCGGGGTCGTGCCGCCTATATTAAGGGTCGATCCGCCGACGCTGACTCTCGCCGCGCCCCGCAGAGGACTTCACAAGCTTGTTCATCGGCCCGGTATTCACACGCGAAGCCGCCGCCGCGCCGCGCAATTGGCGGATGTACTTCCTGCGGGCCTTGTACGTGGCGGCGCTGTTCGCGTTGGTGGCCACGGCGTGGTTGATTCTCTCGGGGTCCCAACCGCTGCGGACCCTCGGCGAGCTGGCACGTTTCGGCTCGGCCGCGTTCGCCTTGGTGGCGCCCGTGCAATTGGCCCTCGCCGTGGCGTTCTCCGCGCTGCTGGCCGCGGCGGCCGTGGCCCAGGAGAAAGATCGCCGCACATTCGAGCTCTTGCTCCTGACGCGGATGAACAACTCGGAGCTCGTGCTCGGCAAGCTGTTGGCGAGCATGCTGGCGGTGCTCGTGCTGATCTTCGCTGGGTTGCCGTTGCTGATGGCGCTGGTGCTATTAGGAGGCGTGTCGCACGAGCAAGTGGCCCGCGTGTTCGGCGTGACGCTCACCGCGGCCCTCGCCGCTGGGACGCTCGGATCGACGATCGCCCTGTGGCGGGAAAAAACCTTCCAGTCGCTCGCCATGAGTGCGTTGGTGCTTGTGCTGTGGCTACTGGCGGGCGAGGCCGTGGCGCGCGGCGTCTTCGGCGAGCGCATCCTGGGGCTCGCAGCGGGGCAGTGCGCCGAGGCAATCAGCCCCATGCGGGCGATCGCCGCCGCGGCCCGGCCTAGCACGGCCGAGGCCGTCGCACTGGCCGACTACCCGCTACTGGGCGACTCGGTGCGGTTGTTCATGATCGTCGCCGCCGCCGTGACCGTCGTCCTCAATGGCGTCGGCATCGCCTGCGTGCGGCTGTGGAATCCCACGCGAGAGTTGCGCATCGCGGCGGACGACGAGCGCGACGAATCGTCGGCTGCCGCCCGCGCCGCGGCGGGCGCCAGCATTCACGCCGCCCCGGGCCAGGTGCGCGAGGTGTGGGACAATCCCATCCTGTGGCGGGAAATCTGCACCTGGGCCTACGGCAAGAAAGTGGTGCTCGTGCGGTTCGCGTATCTGGCGGTTTTTGTCGCCTGCGCCGCCGCGGCATGGAGCGATCTGCGCAGCGAAGACCCCGCGGCCTACGGCGCCGCGCTGCCGCCTGCGGCCCAGGCCATCGTGCCGCTGTTGGCGTTGGGGCTCGTGCTCGTCAATGCGCTGGCCGTCACGTCGCTCACCAACGAGCGCGACGCCAAAGCGCTCGATCTGCTGCTGGTCACCGACCTGACGCCCAAGGAAATTATCTTCGGCAAGCTCGGCGGCATCTTTTTTAACGCCAAAGAGATGATCCTGTTGCCAGTCGTGTTGTGCCTGGCGTGCTGGTGGATAGGGGCGCTCTCGGGCGAGAATCTCGTGCTGCTGCTGGCCAGTTTGGCTGTACTGACGGCGTTCGTCGCGATGCTCGGCATCCACTCGGGCATGACGTACGCCAATTCCCGCGTCGCCGTGGCGGTCAGCCTGGGCACGCTGCTGTTCCTGCTCCTGGGCATTGCGGTGTGCATGCGGATGATGATCGCCTTCCAGGATAACTTCAACACTCAACTTCAGGCGTTTATGGCGTTCATGGTCGGCGGCGGCGTGGGGTTGTATTGTGCGCTGGGATTGCGAAACCCCTCCGCCGCCATCGCAACGGCTTCGGGACTGGCGCCGTGGCTGACGTTTTACATCATCACGAGCTTCCTGCAGGGCAACTACGGCGCCGCGGCGATGATCGCCGTGGCGATGTACGGCTTCGCCACGGCGGCGCTGCTGATCCCCGCGCTCCACGAGTTCGACGTCGCCACCGGCCGCACGACGGCGAAGGATTTGTGAACGAGGTCCTCCGCCGTTCCCCTCCCCTTGATGGGAAGGGGTTAGGGGAGGGGTGAAGCAGCGGGCACTCGCGCTGCGTTGGGAGATGAACTTTGTACCCGGCGCACTCCCCCTCCCCAGCCCTCCCCACAAGGGGGAGGGAGCCGGAGGGTTGTTGAGTTTATCCCGCCATGTCGCTCCTGCAGGAATTCGCCCTCTTCTTCATTCCGATGGCGGCGCTCATCGCCGCCTCGGCGTTCTGCTCGTGCGCCGAAGCGGCTCTGTTCTCACTCCAGGCCGACGATCGCCGCGTGCTCCGCGCCGGCAACGCCGCCCAACGCACCGCCATTGAACTGCTGCGACGCCCTGACCGCGTGCTCACGGCGACGTTGTTTTGGAATCTCGTGTTCAATTTCGGGTTCTTCGTCGTCGGCGCCCGCGTCGAGCTGGCGCTGCAGCGGCAGGACCGACACGCCGAGGTGGTTGGCCTGACCGTCGGGTCGCTGATGGCGATGATCGTCCTCGGCGAGATGCTTCCCAAAACGATCGGCGTGTTACAGTCGCGCGCGCTATCGAGCCTGGTGAGCCTGCCGTTGGCCGCACTGGTGCGAACGCTCGATCCCGTCATGCCCGTCTTCACCGCGGCGAACAACTTGCTGCAAAGGTTGCTGCTTCCCAACTTCAAGCGTGAGCCCTACCTGGAAATCAGCGACCTGGAGCGCGCGATCGAGCTCTCGACCGCCGATGCGCACCTCGCGGCGCGCGAGCAATCGGCGTTGCGCAACATCGTGCTCCTGTCGGAGCTGCCTGCCGAGGAGTTGATGCGGCCGCGCAATCAGTTCCCCGCGTTCAGCCCGCCGGTCGACCTCGACGCGCTCCAGGGCCAACTGCCGCCCGGAGGATACCTGTTGGTGACCGAGGAAGACAACGACGAGATCGCCGGCGCCGTCGCGCTCAAGCAATTGTCTGCGGCCCCGCGACAACGGCTCGAAATCTTCGCCCGCTCCGTGGTGTACGTGCCATGGTGCGCGCCCGTGGCCGGCGTGCTCGACGAGCTGCGGCGCCAGGACCGCGAAGTCGCTGCGGTCGTCAACGAGTTCGGCGAGACGATCGGCATCGTCACGCTCGACGACGTGCTGGAGACCATCTTCGAGGACGAGTCCAGCCGCAGCGCCCGGTTGCTGGCCACGGCGTCGATCAAGCCGGTCGGCGACGATCGCTGGCTGGTCACGGGCATCACCAACCTGCGACGGCTGGGGCGGCACTTCGACGTGCCGCTGGAGCCCGCGATTAGCGTCACTGTCGCCGGCCTCCTGCAGGAGCAGCTCCAGCGTCTGCCGGCGGTCGGCGACGAAGTCGTGTGGAGCGGCTTTCATTTTCGCGTCGTCGAATCCGGCCAGTCGCGGTCGCTCAAGGTGGAGCTCGAAATCCTCCCCGCCGGAGGACCATTGCCATGACCGTGGCCCTTGTGCTGTTCCTCCTCGCCCTGGCGATGAACGCCTTCTTCAGCGGCGCGGAGACGGGCTTCTACCGCATGACCCGACTGCGGTTGGTCATGGAGGCGATCGGCGGCGACCGCATCGCGCGGATCATGCTGTGGCTGGCCAACCAGCCGTCGCTGGTCATTGCCACGACGCTTGTGGGCGTCAACTTGGCCAGCGACCTGTCGTCGTTCGCCGTGGCGATGGCCACGGAGCGGCTGTTTCCCGGCGGCGCCTCGGTCGCCGACTTCCTACTGCCGGCGCTGGCGGCGCCGCTGATGTTTATCTGCGGCGACTTACTGCCCAAGAACTTGTTCTACAACGCGCCCAACCGGCTGATGCGCCGCGCATCGCCGCTCCTCCTGGTTGGCGTCGTGCTGTTCACGCCAATCACGATCGTCCTGTGGCTGCTTGGCCAGTTGCTCAAGCTGTTGTTGCGACAAGGCCCACAGGAACTGCGGTTGTCGCTCGCCCGCCGCGAGCTGGGCGAAATGCTCGCCGAAGGGCACGAGGCCGGCTTGCTCCGTCCGGTCCAGCGGGCGTTGGCTCAACAGATGCTCGCCGTGGCAGGCCGGCCGGTGCGCGAGTTCGCGGCGCCGGCGGGCCGCGTCGTCCGCGTCACGACCACGATGACCAAAAGCGAAATCCTGCGCATCGCTCAGGGCCGTCGCCGCACGCTCCTGCCCATCGAGGATCCGCAACAGAAGCGCCGTCTGGTGGGTTACGTGCGGACAGCCGAGTTGTTTCTCGACGAGTCGCCGGACTTGCCCCCGCCGCGACCGCTGGTCGAGTTGGCTGAGGGCGAATCGTTCCTATCGGCACTAGGCAAGCTGCACGCCGGGGGCGACGCGCTGGGTCACGTGGTCAACGCCGCCGGCAATACAGTTGGCTTTGTGACGACCGACGACCTGCGAAAAGCGCTGTTCCGTGCCCAGTAACGGTAGTCTGCGCTGCGCTCGACGGTGACGCCGACTACAGCGCCTCAGCCGCAAAGCGGCGCTGGGGATGATCCGCCGTCGAAGCATCAGCAGTGCGACCTACCGCCGGTAGCCCAGTGACTTGACGATCGCCAACATCTCTTCGAAGTTAATGAACCGCCGACGGTGCGACAGCTTGTAGGTGTCGATCGCCCGGGCCAGTTCGGCGGCATCCGGCGAGAGCTCGTCGTGGCTGTTGACGAACTGCCGCCGTTCCCGTCCCTGGGGATCGCCGATCGAGGACGGATCGCGGCGGTCAACGAACGTCGTTTGTGCGGTCTCGAGCATGGCAGGCATCGGGGGGCTCCTGGCAGGACCGGCGGCAGATAGGACGCCCGCGGCGCGGGGGCGACCGGAGGCGTCGCCTTCCAAACCTACCTCATAGCTCGCCGCGGCGCAGGCATTCGGAAATGCCTGTCCCCGCAGCGCGCAGATCGTGACGACTGTAACGGCCGCGACCGGCGTCAACGCAGGATCGTCCCGCTCATTCCGCCGGAGCCGTCCGACTGCAGCTCCGCCAGCAGCGTGCGGCTGGCCTCGTGGCCCGCGTCGGCCGCTTGCCGAGCAGTCGCCGCCGCGGCGGCGCGCTGCCCGGCGGCGCTCTGCGCCCGGGCCAGTTGATAGAGCAGTTCCGGCTCGGCGGCGCCGCGCGCGCTCGCCGCGTACAAGCAGTCGACGGCGTCGGCCGGGCGGTTGACCGCCCCGTAGGCGAGTCCTTCGAGCCACAGCGCCCGCCGCGGCTCCTGGCCCGGCGGATAAGTTTCGAGCAGGTTTTGCAGCGTCGTCAGACAACGCTGCGGTCGACCTAGCTGGAACTGCAGTTCCGCGGCGTCGAGCAGCACGTCGGTGGCGTTGGGATTGTAACGCAGCGCCTGGTGCATATCGGCCAGCGCCTTGTCCAGCTCGCCGCGATAGCGGTGTGCGCAGCCCCGCAGCGCCCACGCGCTGGCCAAGGCGGAATCGAGCACCAGCGCCTGCTCGGCCCGCTCCAGCGCGCGATCGGCCACGCCGCGGCCCAGAAGCATCTCGCCCGACCGTACCACGGTGGGGGCGTGCGTCGGATCCAACCGCACCGCTTCCTCGACGTGGGCCAAGGCGCCCTCGGCGTCGCCGCTGCGCCACATGACTTCCGCCAACTGCCGACGGGCGTCGACGTCATTGGGGCTCGCCTTGACGGCCTGGTCCAGCAGCGTGCGGGCGCGCGTCGGGTCGCCGCGCTCCATGGCGGCCACGCCCTCGCGAGACAACTGCCGGCAGGCGCCCGCGGCCTCGGCGGCGTCGGTATGCCGCCGCAGCGACGTACAACCGGCAGTCAGCAGCGCGCCAACGAGGCACCACAGCACAAGGCGATGTCGTACGCGCCGACGCGAGTCAGGCCCCTTTCGAGGGATCGATGCTTCCATGCCGCGATCCTGTCACGCACAGGCGCTTTCGCCGACGATGAGCTCAGCCACGCGCACGCAAAAATTGTCGTTGAGCACCAGCACCTCCCCCCGGGCGATCAGGCGGCCGTTGATGTAGATATCGGCCGGGTCGCCGGCGAGCTTGTCCAGCGGCACCACCGCGCCTTGTTTCAACTTCAGCACGT
>JBIOVA010000137.1:0-70269 GCA_044867485.1 Lacipirellulaceae bacterium
CCCGGCTCGATGGCCGACCCGGAGGGACACAATTCCCGAATTCAGTCCCCTCCAACGTGTTTTCCCGCGGAGCGCACCACCCCACCGGGAAACAGAATTGGAACGGGCGGAATGGCGCTCCACGCCCAAGGACCGGTCCCGTGGTCCGCGCCAGCACCTCGGCCATGCACTCGCGCCGCGCGGCACGGATCAGGCTCCCCGCGACCGTCTCTCCCCCCCGGGCAGGCCTCTAGGAAGCGTGATGGAGTCCCCGGGCGGCGTCGACCTGGATGCGGTTGAGGGGCGGCCGTAGGATTTGGCGTTCCGGGCGTCGGTCCGGGCACGGTCGGGTGGCAGAGTGGTCTAATGCACCGGTCTTGAAAACCGGCGTGGGGAAACTCACCGGGGGTTCGAATCCCTCCCCGACCGCTGGGGTTGAAGCGACAGAGGCTGCGAAACAGGTTGAGTTCTGAGCCACCAAGAAATCGGGTCGAAACTTCATGTCAAGGTTATCTCTGGGGTTGGGCGTCCTGTTGACGGTGGTTGCCGTTGGGTCGAGTCGATCGCAAGAGCCGCCGGGCCCCGGTGGCGACGGGCCGCGTGGGTTCGGGCCGCCGATGGGCGGATTTGGCCCGCCGGGAGGCGGATTCGGCTTTGGCCCCATGGGCGCCGCCGCGGACTCCGCCGCCGCCTTGTTGGCGATGCCCGCCGTCCAGCGGGAGTTGGGGCTGAGCGACGCGCAGATCGAGCGCGTCAACGGCGTGTACCGCACGCTCGGCAAGGTGATGCAGGAGTCGTTCGGCGCCATCGATTTCGCGGAGTTGCCGAACCTCAGCGACCAGCAGCGCGATAAGCAGTTTGCCGAAGCCGGTAAGAAAACTGAAGCGGCGGGCAAGGCCGCCGAAGAATCGCTTGTTGGCATCATGGAGCCGGCGCAGGCGGTTCGGCTCGCCCAATTGCAGGTGCAGCGCAAAGGGGCTCGCGCACTTGCGGATGTGAAGGTTGCCGACCGCCTGGGGCTGACGGCGGAGCAACGCGCGGGGATCGAAAAGCTCGTACCGCCCGCGCCGGGCGGATTTGGCGGGTTCGGGCCGCCGGCCCCGGCGCCGGCGGTGAACGACGAGCTCCTGGCGGTGCTCACCAACGAGCAGCGAACCAAGTGGGCGGAGCTGACGGGCGCCAGATTCGAGTTCCCAGCGCCGTTTCCCGGAGGCCCCGGCGGGCCGGGCGGGATGTTTGGTCAAACTCGCGCAATTCTGGCGGATTTCGATGCGAATCACGATGGGTGGCTCAACCTCGCCGAGCGGAAGGCGGCGCGCGAGTCGCTCGCCAAAGACGGCGGTCAGCGGGCAGACGGACCGTTTGGCCGCGGTCCCTTTGGCGGGGGCCCCTTTGGCGGCGCTCCCTTCGGCGGAGGTGGCCGAGGTCCAGGGCGTCGCGGCGGTCGAGGGCCGGGCGGGCCTTTCGGCCGCGTCGAGCCCGGGACGCCAGGACCGCACGTGTCGATCGCCGACGTGACGCCGAGTCCGAGCACGGATCTCTACGACCCGCAGGTCGTTCGCACGCTTTTCCTGGAGTTCGAAAACACCGACTGGGAAGCGGAGTTGGAGGCGTTCCACGGCACGGACGTTGACGTACCGGCGACGATGACCGTCGACGGCCAGCGGCTGGAAAACGTCGGCGTGCGATTCCGCGGCATGTCTTCGTACATGATGCTGCCGACTGGCTCGAAACGGTCGCTCAACCTGTCGCTCGATCTGGCCGACGAGGATCAGCGGCTGTATGGATCGAAGACGCTGAACCTGCTCAATGCCCACGAGGACCCGTCGTTTCTGCACACGGTGCTGTTCTCGCGGATCGCGCGCGAGTACATCCAGGCGCCAAAGGCGAATTTGGTGCGAGTGGTCATCAACGGCGAGAGTTGGGGCGTATACGTCAACGCGCAGCAATTCGACAAGCTCTTCGTGGCGGAGAATTTTGGGGACGCGTCGGGATCGCGGTGGAAGGTTCCGGGCAGCCCGCGCGGCGCCGGCGGGCTGGAGTACCTGGGCGAGGATATCGACGACTATCGCGATCGATTCGAGATCAAGTCCGACGACAACGAGAAGGCGTGGCGAGCGCTCATCGACCTGTGTCGAACGCTCAACGAGACGCCCGTCGAGGAGCTGGAGCATGCGTTGGAGCCGATGCTCGACATTGAGGGCGCACTATGGTTTTTGGCGCTCGACATTGCGCTGATCAACAGCGACGGCTATTGGGTCCGCGCGAGCGACTATTCGCTCTATCGCGACCGAGCCGGAAAATTCCACGTGATCCCGCACGACATGAACGAGGTCATGCAGCCGCCGATGGGGCCGGGAATGGGCGGCGGCCGGCGCGGTGTTGGAGGCGGACCGCGTTCCAGTTTCGGCGTTGGACCGCCGGGCGGATTCGGCGGTGGTAGCGGCAGCGGCGGCTACGCGCTCGACGCGCTGGTGGGCCTCGATGATCCCGCCAAGCCGCTGCGGAGCAAGCTGTTGGCGGTTCCGGCGCTGCGGGCGCGCTACCTGGAACATGTCCGCGAGATTGCCGAGACGTGGCTCGACTGGGATCGGCTCGGCCCGATGGCCACGGAATATGCGGCGCTCATCGAGGACCACGTCAAGGCGGACACGCGCAAGCTGTCGTCGTTCGAGGAGTTTCAACAGGCTTTGTCGCCGGTTGGGGAGGGCGCAGCGGGCGGTCGACACAACTTGCATTTGTTTGCGAAAGAGCGGCGTGCGTTCTTGCTGGAGCGCGACGCAGAGGACGCGACGCGGACGCCGTAGCGAACGTCGCCGCCGCGCCCCACTTCGCGGCGCCGGGCCGGCGCGGACTAACGTGGTGGCGCACGAGACGTTTCGCACGCCTGCCGTGGCTCGCATATTTCAGCCGATTGTGGCGGCGGTCCCCCCTGCCGTTAGATCGCGAACTTGCGCTGGTGCGACGTCGACAAGCCGCGCAATGTTGCCAAGAACGTGACCGCGGAATGAGGGGTCGCATGAATTGTACGGATTCCAGGGGATCCACGGGATGAATTGGCCGGCAAACTGCTTGCCTCGCGCGACTTCCCATATTAGCCTATGAAAGTTGCGCAATTCCGGCAGGTGAATTGGCGTGATGCGAAGTGCGACTGGCCTCGCCTTTGAGAGGCTTGTCCGAAACATCTCCCCCGTGAGCGCCTCCGCAGCAGCGACGATGTTGCCGCGGCGCATGGTCGCCCTTTTGGCGGCGAATAGGGCGCCTGCCGTCCGTTGGATACGAACAGCCAACTATGTCCGTCGAGCAAGCTCCAGCGCCCGTTCGCCCCACGCTTCGTTCGCTCGCGGCTGCAGATACGGCGTGCGCCGATAGTCAGCGCCCCGACGCCGGCAAGTTTGCACTGCTTGTCCTGGAGCTCGTGCTGCTCACCGCGCTGCTTGTGCGCTTCAACCTGGAAACGCCGGCCTTCCGACAGTTGACGCTGCTGGCGTTCGGCGGGTTTTGCGTCCACTACTTTCTGCCGCGCACGTGGCGGTTGCCGTTTTTTCTGGTCCTGTCGCTCGCGGGTTTCACGTGGGTCCTGGGCGCGGCGCCGGCAGCCTGGGTGATCGCGTTGGGCGCGGGGCTCATCGGTATCTGCCATCTTTCGGTTAGCTTTCGCGTGCGAACGACGCTACTGCTCGTCGCGGGCGGGGTGTTGCTCGCCCAGCGCGTCAATTGGCTCCCCGCGCCTTGGTCGATCTCGATCTGGCCGGTGCTCGCGTCGATGTTCATGTTTCGGCTGATCGTCTACATGTACGACCTGCACCATCGCACTCAGCCGACGTCGCCGATGATGACGCTGTCCTATTTCTTCCTGCTGCCGAACGTGTGCTTCCCGCTGTTTCCGGTGGTGGATTATCGCACGTTCTGCCAGACGTACTACGCCGGAGACAGGCATGACACGTATCAAACCGGCGTGCGCTGGATCTTTCGCGGCATCACGCACCTAATCGCCTACCGTTTTGTCTATTACCACCTCATGACGGAGCCGTCGGCGGTCCGCGACTTCGGCGACCTGGTCCGATACCTGCTCGCGGGCTTCCTGCTATACCTGCGGGTATCGGGTCAGTTCCACATCATCGTGGGCATGCTGCATTTGTTCGGGTTCGATCTTCCCGAGACGAATCATCGCTACCTGCTCTCGGCCGGGTTCTCGGACTTCTGGCGCCGGATCAACATCTATTGGAAGGACTTCATGCTGAAGGTCTTCTACTACCCGGCGTATTTCCGCTTTCGGAAGCGGGGGACGACGTTTGCGACTCTGGCGGCGACGTTTTTTGTTTTCGTCGTCACGTGGGCGCTGCATTCGTATCAGTGGTTATGGTTGCGCGGCTCGCCGCTGCTGAGCGCGACGGACGCTCTGTTCTGGACGGCGCTGGCGTTGCTCGTCGCTGTGAACCTCGTAGTCGAGGATCGCTTCGGGCGCGTACGAGCGATCGGGGCGCAGCAGCGAACGATCAAAGACGACGCGCTGCTTGTGCTGCGGACGTTCGCGACGCTTGCGACAATATGCACACTCTGGTCGATGTGGAACAGCGAGTCAGTCGCGAGCTGGCTCGCCCTGATGGCCACGGCGGGCACGCCGTCGCGTGGCGATCGCTGGCTCTGGGCGGGCTTCGCCCTGGGAGCCGTGCTACTGGCCGTGGCGGTTCTCGTCGATGTGCGCCAGGATGCTTCGCGGTTGGTCCGGAAGCCGGTGCGATTCTGGCGAAGCGGGGCGACGACGGCGGCCCTCATGGCGGCCTGCTTCACGGCGGGCATTCCCGCGGTCTATATGCTTGCGGGACCGAGGGTGGCGACATTCGCCCAGAACCTTCAGTCCACGAAGCTCAACCGTCTCGACGCGGGGTTGATGGAGCGTGGCTACTACGAGAACCTCGTTGCGGTCGATCGTTTCAACAGCCAGCTCTGGGAGGTCTATGCCAATCGGCCGGCGGACTGGATGGATCAACAGGTGGTTACGATGGCTCGGCCGACGGGCGACTTCTTGCAGCGTGAGCTGTCGCCGTCGACCAGTTTTCTCTCCAGCGGCGCCCGCATGACCACGAATCGCTGGGGAATGCGCGACAAGGAATACGACTTGATGGCCGCCGAGGACACGTATCGCATCGCGGTGCTCGGCCCGTCGTTCGTGATGGGGCAGGGCGTGGAAAATGATAATTCGTTCGAGGCCGTGCTGGAACGGCGACTCAACGAGCAGCTCAACGGCGACTTGCCGGACCCCCCCCACCGGCGATACGAGGTGCTGAACTTTGGCGTGTCAGGTTACAGACCCCTGCAACATTTGCTGGTACTCGAGCAAAAAGTGGCTCGGTTTGAGCCGAACGCCGTCTTCTATTGCGCTCATGGCGGTGAGCCGGGGAGCAACCTTGTTTTACTCGCCGAGGTGGTGCGAGGCGGCGTCGAGATTCCCTTCGAATACGTCGCCGAGCTGGTCCGCACGCTGAAGCTGAAAAGGGAGATGACGCGCGACGAGATCGTGCGTCGCCTGGCGCCGCACCGCGACGAGCTGGCCCGATGGATCAACGCCTCGGTCGTCGCCGCATGCCGCGAGCAGGGCGCCGTGCCAGTGTGGATCTACGTTCCGATGCCGGGGGAGGACGTCGCTTTGCCGGAGCGCGGCCAACTCATCCAAGCCGCCAAGGATGCCGGATTCCTGTGCTTCGATCTGACGGGGTGCTACGATGGTCATGCCGTCGAGGAGTACTCGCTGGCGTCGTACGACCTGCATCCGAACGCGCTAGGCCACCGCCTCATCGCGAACGGATTGTACGCGGAAATCAAACAGGCGGCGGCGTTGTTTGCGAACCCTCCTTCCAACTGACTTCAGCGAGAGACTCTCCAATGCCCGATATTGAACAGACGGTTAAGGAGTTCCTGCTCACAGAATTTCTCCCCGGCGAGGATCCGAGTTTGCTGACCGACGACGTGCAGTTGATTCGCAGCGGGATTCTTGATTCGATCGCCACCATGAAGCTCGCGGCGTTTCTCGAGGAACAGTTCCACATCGAACTGGCCGCCCACGAGATGTCGGTCGACTATCTGAATACGGTGGCCGACATCGTGCGCCTCGTGCAGTCCAAGCAAGCCAATTAGGGCGCATACGATGGGCTCCTCGGCGGGACTTTTCGGCTTGTTGGCGGACGCCGCCGATCGGTCTCCGCAATGCATCGCGGTCGAAGAAGCCGAGGGCGGCTCAATCGGTTACGCCGCTCTGACGACTCTGGCTGGTCGGTTTCGCGATTGGCTGACGGTTGCCAGCGTGGGGCGCGGCGACCGCGTGGGCGTCTACCAGCGGAAGTCGATCGACTCGGTGGCCTCCATCTTTGGGGTCCTGGCGAGCGGCGCCGCATATGTGCCGCTCGACCCGACGGCGCCGGCAGGCCGAAACGCCTACATCCTGCACAACTGCCAGGTGAAAGCCGTGGCGGTCGAGCGCCAATTCGTCGGGCCGCTGCAGGAGGAGCTGACGAAGCTCGGATCCTATCCCGAGTGGCTCGTGATCGACGAGGCGGGCGGCGGACTAGGTCTTCAGGCGGCGCTCGAGCGCGAAGAGACGCCGATGACGAGCCAGGCGGCGGCGACCGTCGAGCCCGATGACCTGGCCTACTTGCTCTACACGTCGGGATCGACGGGCGTCCCCAAGGGCGTCATGCTGTCGCAGCAGAACGCGCTGTGCTTCATCAACTGGTGCAGTGACGTATTTCAGCCGGCGGCGGACGATCGATTTTCGTCCCACGCACCGTTTCATTTCGACCTTTCGATTCTGGACTTGTACGTGCCGCTGAAGCACGGCGCGACGCTGGTGCTGTTTGGCGAGAGCCTGGGCAAAGAGCCGGCCCGGCTGGCGGAGCGAATCGCGGCCAAGCGAATCACCCATTGGTATTCGGCGCCTTCGATCCTGAGCATGTTGGTGCAGCAGGGGCGGCTGGATCAGTACGACTGGTCGGCCTTGCGGATGGTGCTGTTTGCCGGCGAGGTGTTTCCGGTGAAGCATCTGCGAGCGCTCAAAGCGGCATGGTCGACGCCGCGGTATTTCAATCTCTACGGCCCCACGGAAACGAACGTCTGCACGTGGTACGAAGTGCCGGAGGTCGTTCCGGAGGATCGGACTGAGCCGTATCCCATTGGCCGGACTTGCCCTCATTATCGCGATCGGGTGATCGACCCGTCGGGCGAGGAGGCGCCGCTGGGCGTCGAGGGGGAACTTTGCATCGCGGGGCCCGGCGTCATGCGGGGGTACTGGAGCCTTCCTGAACAGAATCGGCGCGTGTTTTTGGACGACGCCGAGGGTACGCGCTGGTATCGCACGGGCGACGTCGTTGCGTTGGAATCGGACGGCAATTTCCGCTTCCTCGGTCGACGCGATCGGATGATCAAGAAGCGCGGCTACCGCGTGGAGTTGGGCGAGATCGAAGCGGCTCTGTACCGCTGCCCTGACGTCCGCGAAGCAGCCGTCATCGCGGAAGCCAACGACGACGGAGTGCGCGTCCGGGCTTTCTTGAGCACCAAGGATGGGAAGCGGCTGTCGTTGATCGCGCTCAAGCAGTTTTGCGCCGCGCAGCTTCCGCTGTACATGATACCGGACGCCTTTTCGTTCTTAGAGTCGTTGCCCAAGACTTCGACGGACAAGGTTGACTACCAAGTCCTCAAGAACCAGCCGTAATGGATTCGTCCCTCAGCCGCGGCAGGAGGCGCTTCGCGACGCCGTGGCGTCGACGTTCTACTCCGGAACGTCCGAAACCCAGCGGAGCATTATCTACCGCTGACTCGGGCCTTGACACGTCGCGGGACGACGGTGCGCGGCCGTGAGTTCGCTAGGCGGCGACGAGCGCGGCGCGCTCGCGGCGGCGCCGAACAGCGATCCCAAATCCTGTCACGGCGACTAGCGTTCCCCAGACCACGATTGTGGCGGGCTCAGGATTGTGAACGCCGGGATCTGGCGTTGAGGTACTGCCGAGCTGGCGTTGCCAGCTCAGGAAATTGGACCCGTCGTACGCCGCTCCTTGTTGGCTGCCAAAGTTATTGTTCCACTCGACAAGGTCAAGGCTGTCGACGCAGTTGTCGTTATTGAAATCGGCGGTGAGGCCGCCGGCGGCCGTGGCGTTGGCAGGCGCCAGGCAGCAAACCAAAGCGCCAGCGCCGGCGACGAGGAGCGTCCGTAATCTCTTCATCGGTTGTACCCAGTTCCTACGCGGTCAAACGAGTCTGGAGCCCGCATATTGCAGGTGAACTGCCCCACGGGCTCTTCGCCGCATGGCTCTCTTAGCCAGTGACAATGTGACGCAGCATGCGCCTTTTCGGCGACCACAACCCGATCGTACTCTGGCCGCCGAATTACCAGCAAGGAAAGCGCTGCTTTTCCCCGCGTCCGGGCGCCATTTCGGTGCTTTGTGTGGTAGCTAAGGCTTTAAACGACAACAGGTTGCGGCAATGCGGTGGATTGCCGCAGAAACCGACGGTGCAGATCCCAATCTCCCTTGTCTTTCACGTCCGACGCGTCTGACGATTAGGTTAGGAAATGCTACACAACAGATTGTATCACTGCCGTATCGGGGGCCTTTGCGTGAATCGTGACCGGGCCCGGCGCAGCAGCCCTGGGAGCCAGTGAGGCAAGAGGCGATCTTGGAATTCGCAACAACGCGGGCATCGACGGAATGCCGGAGACGTATGCACCAACGCGGCGTCGCCGCCTCGGTCGCGTCGGCTTGAAGGGCGAAGCCCGGGGAGAGAGCGACGCTTGAACGACGCGGAATGTCCCAGTGAACCCGCTTACGCACTCACGCGCCGCATACGGCCTACGTCAAACTACTGGCCTTAGCAATGAGGCGAGCAGTACTGGGTGTACTTTGAGTAGCAGTCCTTGTCCCAGTCGTCCCAGCAATCGTCCTGCCCACACTTGTCGTCGCAATCGCATGCGACTTCGGAGCCGTCCCAGAAGACGTCATGGAGCGGATCGCCATTGCTGTTGCCGCTGAAGTCGGACACCTCCCAGCCCCATTCGGCGAAGAAATCGTCGATGTCGACGCATTCCTTGATGATGCATTTTTGCGTCTTGACCTGGCAGGCGTCGGCCCAACCGTGGTAGCAGAAGGACCACTTGGTGAGGAAGCCCTCGCTGTCGTATTTCGTGGTGAGTCCGTCGAACGTGTCGACCTCAAAGCTGGCGTATTTGCCGATCTCGGCGCCCTGCCAGTTGTAACTTTTCAACGGCACATGGTCGTTGATGGCGCCAACGTCGACGCGGAAGGTCATGACCTTCTTGCCGTTGATCATGGCGACCGTAAGCTCCTTGACCCAATCGTCGTTGAAGAGCGATGTGGCGATGCGATCCGGGTCGTACGACGACAGGTAGCCGTTGCTGTCTTTGATTGACGAGCCATCGCTCTTGCCGTTGTAACCAAGCACGTTGAGGACGGGGGTGGGGCCCGTGGCGTCGAAGTAGAAGACCGCATAGGAGCCGGCCTTCACGCTGTCGAGACTCTCGCCTTCGCCGAGGACGATCGTGAAGCCATCGGCAATGCGGCCGTTGTAGGAGCCGATCGTGACTTGGACAAACAGCTCTTCGGCGCTGTCGTTGTATTCGACGGTGATGCCTTTGATAACGCCGGCCTTGGACTCCTGGCACTTGTCGAAGTAGTCCTTGACCTTGTAGGTCACCGTGTCGATGCAGACTTCCGGCTTCACGCCGGCGTCGACGTCACGGCGGTGCTGGTTCACGCCCAAGGAGAACTGGTCGGTCATCCCGTTGCTATTGGCGTCGCTATCCAACGAGTTATCGCCGATATCCTTAAGCGTGAACTGGACTCCGGTCGGCACGTCGAATTCGACGCGATATTGACCGGCGTCGAGATTGTAGAACAAATAGTAGCCGGCGTTGGGCGTGGCGGAGCCGTCCCAGTCGGTGACAGTCGTGGCGATGACGTTGCCGCCTTGGTCGAGCAGCTTGACGGTCACGCCGTTGACGCCTTGGTCGCCCGTGTCCTGGATGCCATTGGAATTGTTGTCGATGAAAAAGTAGTTGCCTACGCTGGACTTGACGAGCCGGTTCTTGAAGTTGAGCCCCGAGATGAACTCGCCGGCGTCGAGGTCGACGTCGATCACAGTGGCGGTGACGGCGACGTAGCCAGTCGGCACGATCTCCTCGATGAGGTAGTTGCCCGCCGGGAGATTGTCAAAAGAGTAGATGCCGTTGGAGTCGGTAATGTCGAACTGGAAGACGGCTTCGCCGTCGAGCACGCCGATGACGCCGGCGTCCTGGTAGAGGTTGATGCGCACGCCACTCTGGGCGCTGGTGACGATCTCTTCAGTCACGTTGCCATACTTGTCGCATTCGCAGATGATGACTTCCTTGTATTTCTTGCCCTTTAGCTTTCCCGGCTCGTCGGACTTATTGGCAAAGTTGTAGCTTCCGGTGCAGATCACGCTTTGCCGGCCGTAGGATTCGTTGTCGTCCACTTCGCCGTCAAGGGACGCGTCGAGGTACAAGGCGCCTTCCATCTTGCCTTGCGACTCATTGACCCAAAGTGTGGCCTGCGCGACGACCGCCGCGGCTTCGGCATCGCTAGTAAACGGCGAACCGGGGAATCTGACCACGTCCTTGACGAAACCGTCGTCGAACGGCGTGGCATCGGCGCTGTTGTCATACAGCAGTTCGTAGATCGCCAATTGCATCGCGGCGCCCTGAACGGAGTCTGTGGCCGCTGACGCGCCGTAGTGATTGAAGAGGTACGCCACGCGGCCCCAGTTGGCCGGGAACGTCGCGTCGTTGGGATCAACCTTCGGCAGGACAGGGAACACGTTCAGCCCGCCGCCGAGGTTCTCGAAGATGTTGACGCAATAGGACTGAATCAAATCCGTCGGCGCATCGAGTCCGGGTCCGTCAATCGTGATCGGCAGCGGACCGAACGCACTGGACACGGTGGTGACCACCGAGTTGTACTCGAAACTGAACGACAACTCCTCGAAGAGGGGGGCATTGTTCAGGTCCATCGTGACCGTCAGGTCCGTCGGATCGACGATTTCCACTTTGATTCGGTTGCCGGATTCGACGGACGCGGGATAGAGCTGCGATTGGATTTCGACGCCCGAGGTGACGAAGCCGCTCGGCGCGATTTCCTCGAGCATGTAAAGCCCCGGCTCGAGCTCGTCGAACAAGTAATACCCTTCGGCGTTGGTGAACGCGGTCTGATATGTGGTGAGTTCCGCGCCGGTGAAGAGGCCGTCGTCATCGGAGTCCGTGTAGAGCCGAATCTCGGCGTTGTTCTTGCGCTGCTCGTTCACGTCGAGCGTGCTGTCATTGTCGGCGTCGACGAAAGCGATGCCTTGCAAGAAACCCTGGCCGGCGAGCATATGTCGCGGTTCCATGGTCTCGAGGCGGAGCGAACGCCCGCGGCGTCCGCAACAATTGGCGCGGCGCGCGCACTTCATGGCGTTCAGATACCGCTGAAGTCGTTTCGGGAAAGCAATCGTCATGACGTCACCTCGAGGGTAGTAGTTTCTTGTGCGATTGGCGTGGGAAATGGATTCGACGTATGGAATTCGGTTAGGAGTTGGAACGGGGCCAGATGCCCACGTCAGGACCATGCGGCCCAATTCCCCGTGAGCAGAACGTAGGCGGTGATCAGAGCATTGGCGGTGGCGTGGGCGACGATTGGATCCGCCAGCCGCCGGCGCCGGTAGAGGGCGAGGGCAAACAGGACGCCGGCCAGCGTGCCAGCGAGCCATCGACCGTGGAGCAGTCCAAACAAAACCGATGAGACAATAAGGGAATACCAAGTGAACGCTCCGAGCGGGACGCTCTCGAAATCGTCGTCGATGAGTTTTCTGAGCAGGAATCCGCGAAAGGCAAGCTCTTCGGCCATGGGGATGGCAACGATGGACCCGAGGGATCGAAAAACGAGCCACAGCGCTGCGATCGCGGGCGACAGGCTGTTCAGGGCTCGCGATTGCTGCACGTTCGAATGAGCGGCGATAGGCGCGAAGGGTTCCAGCGCCATCCACATGGCGAACACGGCGGCGCCGATGAGCAGCGGCGACCACGACCAGGTCCAAGCGAGATAGCCGCGGTTCCTGTACGTCGGCCAAAAGTAAGCGACGGCGCTCAAGACCGCCACGATTCGCAGCGGGTAGAGCCAATCAAATCCCCGGGCCGATATGGCGGTCGTGATCATCATCACGGCGACCAGCAGCAAGAGCGGCAGGAGGTAAGGGCCGGCAACATATTCGTACCTGACGGCGGACTTGTCTCGCGCGTCCGCCGCGCGAAAGATGCGGGTGTTCCACGCGACGTACACGAGCCCCAGCGCGACGGCGTTAAAGGCCAGCCACCCCGCTTGGGAATGGAACCCGCCAGCGGCGATGGATTCGGAAATGGAGGCTCCGATCGCGACCAGTGTGGCGATACGCAGGACGTTGGCGCACCAGATGGCCCCCATGCCCAGCGGCAAGAGCGCAAGGGCCTGAGGAAACTGCAGCCGAGCGCGGAAGCTCCACATAAAGGCGCCGACAAAGACGGCAATCAGTCCAACGCCCTCGAATCCCGAACACTCGGGGCCGACGCCCACCGTGAACGAGCGGACGCGGATCTCCATTTCCTCCGGGAAGAGGGCGACGTCACTGTAGAAAAGCCGCAACAGCGCCGCGGCGGCGGCCATGGTGGGGCCGCCCAACAGCGGCCAGAAGTACTGGGCAATGAATGCAGCGACGAGTGCAGCAAGGGCCAGGCAGATGCACAGGACGAGTATGCGGCGGGTGCGATGGATGAGCGCTCGCCAATGTTGCAGCGGGATGAGCGCGGTGCACCAACTGGCCAAGGTGAGGGCGCCCGCGACGGACCACGCGGCGAACAGAGGCCAAGCCATGCGGGACTGCGAAATCCCGGTTTCGAGCATTTGACTGCTGAGCGTGTAGAATGCCATGACGGAGGCGAAGTGAACCGCCAACGCCTGCCACGGAAACCCCCCAGTCGCTGACTGTTTGACGAGCCGCTCCCAAGCGTCGGTCACACGACGACCGCCGAATACGATGAGGACCGCGACAATGGAGACTGCGAATTGCCCGGCGAGCCATGTATGGCCCAGCAACGTGGCCCAGGTTGCCTCGACGTGCTCGATTGAGACCGTGTCGAAGCGGAGGGAGAGCACAACGAATTCGGCGAGTAGAAGCGCCCCCAGCACCGCCCATCGGCACGGCCCAGACCACTGAAAGCGACGAACATGGCGTCGCGAGTGAGGGGTTATGTCACAAGCCGTCGACACAGAGCCTCCGCGTTATCGCGCAGCGCAAGCGCAGTTCGTTAAACGAGGACCAGATTTCGACTGCAAGCTGTACGATGAGTCCGTGCGTCGCAGCCGATTCGCTGGGGTCGCCGCTACTTGGCGTGGCGGCGACTGGTCAAGTACATCGCACCGCCGACGAACAGCGTAATCGCGGCGCCAATGGAGCCCGGGTCAATTTCCGGAGACATCACAGGGCGAACGGCGTACGCCGTGCTGGTGAGGCCGACAAACGCTACGGCCGCGAGGGCCAAGTAGGGCGCGACCCGTGCCAAGAAGTTTCGTAGGTGCTTCGTCAATCGCATGGCCATCAACCTTCTTGCCGCAAGGCAAACACGAGGTGTCCAGAAACCCACGCCTTGTCCTAATTCTCTGCCAGCTAGCAATTTAAGTACGGATAAACCAGAGTCAAGCTTCCGTATTTCGCGTTTCGGATTTTTAACCTGGTTTTTTTCGGTTTGGCGCAGTTAGAGCGTGGCGCCACGGCTCCGCGGGTTGCCCCGGAGGTCTTCTGAAATATCCACAAGTGCTTATGTGGATTATGTTTAAGATGTTCTCGCGTGGTGCAGCGTGTCTGAATGACCCCCGGGAGCCCATGTCCAGGTCGAAAAGGCGCCACTCGCAAGTACAGATGATCATTCTGCACTTGCCGCTCGCAGTCATAAGGAGCGAGTCCCAGGCAGTTCGCACAATCTTTGCGGGCGAGGGTGGGATACGGGGTCCGGTCGACCGCGCTCATTATTCGGTTTTCCACGTGCCGAATCCCACAGACGGTGCGCTATTCTCCGTGTGGTCTCCCCAGCAGCTCCAAGCAACGGCATTGGCGGATGAACCGACTTACTGCGGCCGCCGCCGTGCTGCTGCTGGCGATCCCTGGCGGCGGGCAACCATGCCGCGCGGAATCGCTTGCCGATGCGTGGTCGCAATCGCTGGCGAACAATGCACAACTCGCCGCGGTGCAACTCGAAGAAGCTGCGGCTCACCAGGACGTGGCAGTTGCGGCAACCGATCGGTGGCCATCGGCTTGGGCGCAGGGCTCGTACTTGGTGCGCAGCGATGAGCGTAGCTTTCGGCTAACCAACCCGCTTGCTCCTGGGCAGCAGTTCATGGCGCCCTATGCCCAGCGTGAGGCGTCCGGCGCGGCCGCCGGCGTGTCGCTTCCGTTATACGCAGGGGGCGAGATCTCCAATCGCGTGATGAGCGCCGAGGCCAGAGCTGCAGCGGCGATACAGGAAACGGCATCATCGCGGGCGGACCTGCTGCGCGCCGTTGGCGAGGCGTACATCGGCGTCCTGCGGAGTCAGCGTGAACTGGAGGTGGCGGAGCGGAATCTGGCAAGCCTCGCGGCGCACGAGCGCGAAGTGCAGCGACGATTCGAGCAAGAGTGCGTGCCGCGAAGCGATCTGCTGTCTGCACAGGTCGCGACGGCGACGGCCGAGCAACTGCGGTTGCGGCGCTTGCACCAACGCGAAACGGCGCGGGGCGAGTACAACAGGCTGTTGGGCAGGCCGCTTGGAGCGCCGTTGGAACTGGAGGACGCGGAACTGCCGCCCCTGGACGGGGACTTGGACCAGTTGCAGTGCCTGGCATGGGCCCAGCGTCCGGAGCTGGCGCAGCTCTTCTCGTCGGCCGACGCGCACGAATTTGAGGCTCAGCGACTTCGAGGGTCGGCCCGTCCGCACGTCAATGCCGTGGGGCGATACGACTTCGAGGAAAACCGATTCCAGACGCCGCAGGCCATCTCGACGGCGGCAATCGTCGTCGATTGGAATTTCTACGACGCCGGGCGAAGCCGCCGGGCCGCATGCGCGGAGCAAACGCGCGCCGCCAGCTTGGTGAAATTGGCGGAGGATCTGAAGTCGCGAATCGCGCTGGAAGTGCTGACGGAGTGGAATAGCGTGATGGAGGCGGCGGCTCGATTGGAAGTGGCGGCTCGGGCGCTGACGCAGGCCGAGGAGAATCTCCGCGTCTCGACGTTGCGTTACGAGCGAGGATCGACCGTGGAATCGGAAGTGCTGGACGCCCAGACGCGGTGGACGCAGGCGGCAAGCGACTCTCATAACGCGAGATACGACGCGGCGGTCGCACAGATTCGATTGCGGCATGCTGTCGGCGTTTTGAGCTGCGAGCCGTGACGGCCGACGCAGAATGGGCAGGCATGCCATCCGCGCAACCGGCGCCGTCGCCCCGACCGGACCAACGTCCAGCGCGGCGATCCGAATTTGCACTGGGATTTTTGACGCGCGGCTAGCGGCGACCTATGGATTGTATGGACGCCGCTCTGTACCGAGCGGCCCCTTGTCAATGACCATGATCGTGGCCCACGGCCACGGCCTTGGTTCGGGCGGCGCCGCCTGGCCCGCCCGCCGGATTCAATTTGCTCCTTTTCCTTCCTCCTCGCCCAGAATCCCGCGGTTTGGTTTGTCGGCCCCGTGGCCGCCCTTGGGGGCGCTATGGTCGTCGACGGCTGTGTTGACCACCTACGACTTCTCGCCCGACACATTCCACGTTTCCCGTTCCGGCGTCGCTGAGTAAGGCCACGGCGCAGGGACTCTCGCCATGTCGTGCTTCGGCCGCCGCTTGACGATGCGGTCGGGGCGCCCACCCATTGACTTGCCACCAGTGATTGACTGCAGGGGGATCCGATGATTGCCACGGAAGCTGCGCCGCGCCATGTGTCCAAAGAATGCGCGGACATTACCATCAAGGTGGCGTCGAGTCGTGACGAGCGACAAGGCGCATTTCGGCTCGCCTACAATGCGTATCATCGCGCCGGCTTGTGCGAGGCCCGCGACGAAGGGCTCAGGATCACGCCGTACCAGTTGCTGCCAACGACCGACATCATTGTCGCGATCCTCCGCGGCGAAGTGATCAGCACGTTGAGCTTGGTACGCGACGGCGAGCTCGGATTGCCGGTCGAGGCGGTTTATCCGGAGGAAGTGCGGCAGCGGCGGGCAAACGGGCTGAAGCTGGCCGAGGTGTCGTGCCTGGCGGATCGACGCAAGGACGCGGCCCGGTTCTTCAGCCTGTTCAGCGAGCTGGCGCAGGTGATGATCCAAATGGCGGACCGCGAAGTCGTGGATCAGTTGCTCATCGCCGTGCACCCGCGGCATGCACGGATGTACTGCCGGGCGATGGCATTCAAACAGATTGGCGACGCGCGGGACTATGAGGCAGTCAATGGCAACCCGGCCGTGCTGTTGTGTCTAGACCTCGAGGACGGCAAAGCGAACCGTATGGAAACTTGGAAGCGATTCGCCGGCGACCCGTTGCCAGAGGCGGTCGTCGAGCCGCAGCCAATCTGTGAGACCGACCGGCGGCACTTTGAGCGGCTTGCGCAGAGTTTCAGGAGGGCTGGCGCGGAGCCCAATCATCCCCAATACGAGGGCCCTGATTTCGCGACGCACCCAGTACTCAATTGCGCTTGACGGCCCGTGCGCCGACTAAGAGCGCTTGCGGGTTTTGGCGAAACCGCCGCACGCCATTGCTAAGCCAACCCAGACTACGACAGAGACGGGTTCGGGGACAACGCCGTTCAGCGGCGTGAACGTCTGGTCGATGTTGATGACTCCAGAACTCGCCGGCGGATCAACCCAGGTGAAATCGGAATATTCATTGCCCGTGCCAACGAGTTGCAGCGTCATTCCCGCAGCCGGCGCCGGGTCTTGATCGACGCCGATATCCTCGGACGTCATTCCGCTCGCGAGTCCGTCGTCGGCGGTCATCGAGCCTTCATAGCTGAGGAACTGGATGACATTGTCGGCGGCATCGACGAGTGCGATTCCGTCCGGCGAGCCGTTCTGAATTCCCGGCGTTACGAAGCCGAGAGCACCAAAGCCGTTCATCTCATTATCGATGACGCCGGAGAGCACAATGGTTGCGTAGACGTCGCCGTTCGCTCCATTGTAAAGCAGAAGGTCCCACCCTGAAAGACTCGTTCCGGCGGGCCCTGCGATCTCCACGAACTCGTCAGCGTCGGTTCCGGCATTGTCGTAATGAATCTCGTTGATGAAGACCTGTATGGATGCGGCGGCGCGCTCGGCCCCGCATATGACTGCGGCAACCATGAGGCCAAGTAGGGCGCAATAGCTAGCAGCGGTACGTCTCGATGGCATAAGAGTACTCCAAAACTCCCGGGTGCCTAACAATCGTCCTACCGCCTCTCAGACTTCATTCTTGGTCTTGGTGATCATTATTGGAGCGGTGCTGGCGCGACGCAACAGATTTTTCACAGAATTCATGGGATTTCCAAAGGCGCCGCGCGAATCGAAGCGAAGCGTAAGCGCCTTTGGGGCATGGATTTGCGGAAACACTATCTCGGCCAGCCGGCTTGTTGGAAGCTTGGAAGCGAGAATTGTCCCCCGCCGAGGCGTGCCTGCCCGGGCGCAGCGCAAAGTTGATCTTTGCGTCTTTACCGTGCCGCGAAACGGCGCGTAAATCCAATCGCCGGATTAGCACTCGGCGTCGACCATCAGAACATCCGGGTGCGCGCTCTCCACCCGCGTCCAGCGAGGCGAGGACGGGAGAGCGCCTTGTCGAGATCACCCGCTTGGGTCAGAACCGCATCAGCTACCGTCGCGGGGTCGCTCGTAGCGACGTTGCTCCGCGGTTCGCGGTAGCTCTGCCGCCGGCGGGCGGCGCTGCCATGAACGATTGCCGCCCGTAAGTCATGAACCAACCGCTTTTGCCTGTCGGTGTAGCGGCGACTTGTCCTGATTGGCTCTCGAGCAAGTTGAGCGCCGACGTCTGCTGCGCCTGTTGGGCAGCCACCTGAGTGTTGAACGCCTGCTGATTGATTTGTGGTCGCACCAGCGAGTAGTAGTTGGGCAGCGGGCCGGTGTTGTTGCGAAACAGATTAAGGTAGGGGCTCACGGTTGGACGCGCGGGCTGATAGCGACGCGGGGCCTGAGCCTGCGCCTCGGCGACCGCGGTCGTCGCTAGCAGAACAACGAATGCCGTCAGGCATCGCGGTAGCCTCTTGCGCATGGCGTGAACTTCCCCCGACGTTTTGCAGGCAGCGGGACCGACTCTAGCGGTTCTACCACCTAATCTCGACATCCTGGCTAGGTTGCCCTCAAGGATTCTAGCACCAGCACCGATTTTACCAACTGTGGCTGGCCGTCCTCTGCCCCATTGTGGGGGAAAGATGCGGATTTGGGGGCGACAGTTCCCGGCCAGGGAAGAGCAAACCAAGCGTCCGGTCGATGCTTGGCAGGCCCGCTTACGGGAGCGCACGGTGGCAGCGAGTCGTTACACATCCACGCCGACGCGGAACCAAATTGGCGGCGCCTGGCTGGCGTTGGCGGGGCTCGCCTGCCTGCTCGCCGGAAGCGCTGGGTGTCACATTGCCTATCCGGGGCGTCTGCCGGATGGTCCGCTGCCGAGCATTCCGTCCGAGACGCCGCGCGAATTGTGCAAAGTGTCATTGCCCGACTACATCATCGAGCCTCCCGATGTGCTTTCGATCGAGGCGATCAGCCTGCTTCCAAAACAACCTTACATTCTGCGGCCGCTCGACGTCGTGTCGATCGTGACCACAGGATTGCCCGAGGAATCGAACCTGGCCGGCGAGTTCGTAGTGGGAGTCGATGGGTTGATTCAGCTTGGTCCGTCGCTGGGGCCCATCCCTGCTGTAGGGAAGACGGTCGATGCCCTGCAGGCCGAATTGTTGGAGCAGCTCAAGCAAACCTATCGCGAGCCGGTGGTGACGATGGTGCTCGTCCAGATGGCGGCGCAACAGCAGATTGCGGGCGACCATCTGGTGGCGCCCGACGGCAAGGTGAACCTCGGCACCTACGGTCGCGTGCGCGTGGTGGGGTTGACAATGGACGAGGCGAAGACCGCGATCGAGGCGCATTTGGCGCAGTCGATTGAGAACCCCCAAATCGCGATCGACGTGCTGGGATACAACAGCAAGGTCTTCTACGTGGTCACCCAAGGCGCCGGTTTGGGCGATCAGGTAATCATTCTGCCGTCTCGCGGCAATGAGACAGTGATCGACGCGATTGGCCAGATTCAGGGCCTCAGTTCGATGTCGTCTACTCGGATGTGGGTCGCCCGGCCGGGAATGAACGGCTGCGGCGGCGACCAGATTCTGCCCGTGGACTGGCCGGCGGTGACGCAGCGTGGCGACGTGAGCACCAACTACCAGTTGATGCCCGGCGACCGCCTGTACGTATCTGAGGACAAGTTGGTCGCGTTCGACACGAAGCTCGGCAAGATCTTCGCGCCGCTGGAGCGGTTGTTTGGCTTCACAGCGCTGACGACGTCGACGGCGCGGCAAATCGTATTCTTCAACCAACAGGGCAGCGGCGGAGGATTTTTCTGACCGCCGTGCCGGCGTGATTGGCATCGTCGACGACGACCCGCGAAACATTTGAACTGAGGCGCTCTGAGCCGAATTCAAGACCCGGACGACAACAAGCCAGGGAGGGCGGGCAACCCGCGGTCCGCTCGTGATCTGACATGTCTGTGCATCGCATTTGCCTACCACTGTTGGTGGCGGCGGCCATGAGCGGCTGCTGCCACTCGTTCGGTCCGCTGGTGAAGCGCGATTCCGAGCTCAATTGCCCGACGGATATCCGGCGCACGGTGCCGTGGTGCATGGGCGAGGATGCGATCTTTCGCTGCCCGTGCGGGCCAGCGGATGATTTTTACGGCCACAAGCCGACGTGTTGGCGCACATGGCCGGCGCCGGCGACCGTGTGGCGGGATTCCTATTGCGGGACGCAGCCCTGCGGGACGGTGACGACTGCGTCCGAGGGGCCGGTGGAGATGATGGTGCTACCCTCGACGGACGAACCGGTCGATGAGGGCGTCGAGCCGCCGACGCTCGAGGAGTTGCCGCCCACGTCGAGCGTCTCCGAGCCGCACGCCCCGAATGGACTTGATGGACAAGGGCGGCCGCTGACCGCGCAGTCTGCGCCTCAGGGGCTGCCGCCCCGGATGACGGCGTCGTATGTTGCGGCACCTGCGCTTTCGCCGCGGAGTTTCGCCGGCGCTGTATCGGAGTCGCTCGCGCCGCGTCAGGCCGCGGGAGTGGCGCCTGAGGTGCTTGCGCCGCGTCGCACTCCAACGGGGGCGCCGGCCCCACTGCCGCCGCGCAGCAAGACGCCGGATACGGTCCACATTCCGGCGGCCCCCCAGTTTTCAGTGAATCGAGCCGGGTATTTGCGGGGGACCGATGCGGGCGAGGCTCTGGAGTCGCCGGTCGTTGATCAGGTCGCCCACATCGAGACTGTGCCTGCAGGGAGCAGCGCCATCGAGAATCCGAGTCTGACCGTCGTTGAACTCCCTCCGGCGGTCGACCAGCAAGCTGCCGAGGCCCCGCCGCAGTCGCGTCGTCGCTCGCTCCTGGACGCGTTCATCAGTCCCGCGGACGAGGACGGCGGCGAGGAAGCGCAGCCCCACAACTGGAATCTCGTGCGCTGATTTGCACGAGCGGCGACCCGCCAATGCCTTACGGCGTCGCTGTGGGCGGCGACGGCTCAAGCCCCCGTCCCCGCTCGGCGGCTTTCCTCTTCAGCGGCGTCGGACGGCGACGCGGCGAGTCGCTCCAGCAGCTCGCGGTTGCTCAGCACGAGCGATTCATTTTGATCGGCCAAATAGCGATTGAGCCGAGCAACGTCGCGGGCGTAAGCGCGCGCCGACTCATAGCCGATACGGATCCCAAGGACGAGGTTGAAAAGGGCCGCGACGGCGACGAATACCGCGGAATTAATGCCGGAATTGCCTTGCGCAAGCACCCACAGCGGGACTCCGTTGACGGCTGCGAAGAGACATCCGAGGAGGACCTTTCTCATTGCCGAGCCTCTTCCAACGGCGTGGCAGAGCCCCCTGTTTGCGCTGCTGTGTGCCGGGAGAAAATGTGTGCAAGCTTGATCGCCAAGGAAATTATACCCCTGTCGACCTCGGTCGAGAATCGACCTGGGCGGACGGAAACGTCGCGGCATGGACGGCGTTCGGAGCGCAGTTTCGAATTGCGAGACGCATTGATCGCTGCGATACCCAAAGTCGGTTTGCGCCTGTGCAGCGTCATTGACGTCTTAAGGGAGATAACGATTTGGGGGGGCCGCACTGTGGCGGCGCTCGTGCGGGTCGTATTTGATTTCCGTCCGCGTTTCTCCGAGTCGCCACGAGAGTGATTGGTGAGCGCCAATTTGGTCCCTGGATAGACAGATCACACCGAGTGTCCAGGCATCGAACCGCCCGACGGCAACTCACAGTTACTTGGGTCATTAACGCATTTGCGCGCGATCTGGTTGCGAAGGGGCGCGAATGCTGGAGGCCGAGTTCACCCTAGAATTCTCGATCGCGGTCCACGGGCGCAACTAGAGGCATGGAAGCAACGCTAGCCACCCCACGCGTGGGGGGCTGCACGGCGCCAATGAGCGCGAGTCGTCGACCTTGAGCTTCTCTTTGTCCAAGTTTTATGTACAAAGCCAAACCCTGTTTCCGATGCGCACAGTAGCGGCTGGGTTCGCAACCGCCGCATCAAAGTGACGCCTGATGCGCGTTGGAGCGGGAACTCCGGTCCGCTCGGACTCTCGTCGGAATTGAATGGGACAGCGCGGGGGAGGCGTTGATGTTTGAGGCTAGCAATACGCGCAGCGAATCCAAGGAGTTGATGGCATTGAGGTCGCTGGACATTCAATACTCAAGAGCCGTCGGCAGCGTCGAGTATCGAGCCGCGTTCCGGTGCATATACCAGGCTTACCGACGGCAAGGGCTGGCGACGTTTCACCCGCTCGGAATGCGAATGACTCGGCACCACCTCGTGCCGACGACGCGTGTGTTCTTGGCACGGAACGGAGCGCAAGTCGTAGGCACGCTTAGCTTGGTCGACGACTCGCCTGTCGGCGTGCCGATGAGGGCGGCGTTTGGCCCGGAAGTAGGACAACTCACGAGCAAGGGCATTCAGGTTGTCGAGGCGACGTGCCTGGCCGTTCACGATTATCGGCGCGACGGGCTTGCCATCGTGCATCATTTGATGGGAT
The DNA here is from genome assembly GCA_044867485.1 of Lacipirellulaceae bacterium. Lineage (GTDB taxonomy): Bacteria > Planctomycetota > Planctomycetia > Pirellulales > Lacipirellulaceae > Lacipirellula. The sequence goes on from JBIOVA010000137.1 coordinate 22,295, forward strand.
TGGCTGCGCAGTCGGCGCGACTTCGCGGCGCGTCGCGCGTCTTGATCGCCGTCCATCCGAGGCATGCGCCTTTCTACATTCGTTCCGCCGGCTTTCGAAAGCTCGCGACCGCGGCGTCCTACCACAGCGTATGTGGCCGTCCCGCCGTGGCCCTGCAACTCGACTTGGCGGCGCTCGCGGTGGATCACCCCGATGCCCACCGGCTGTACTTCGGTATGTCGTTTTCGCAGGGAGCATTGTCGCCGGAGCTCACGTCGCCGACTGAGTTGCGGCGGTTGGGAATGCTGTGGCAGACGCTGCGGTACCTTAACGACGACGACGGATCATTGACTCCAATTGAGGTCACAAGGCGACGATCCGCCTAAGCGGCGATGCGGGTCGCAAGTCCTAAGGCATTCGGCAGGAACGAACTTAACGACTGTCACGCCACAGAATCGCGGCCCGGCCAGGTAACGTAGTCTTATGCGATCGCCCCAAAGAGCACGCTGACGAGGCTTGGTGCGCCTGTGTGGTCCATCGCGCTAAAGACGTTGATCGCTGATCGCGGCAAGCTGCTTACGGCGGTGGTGGGCGTGGTGTTTTCCGTGGTGCTGGTCAACGTCCAGGGCGGCCTGTTCGTGGGCCTCATTCGCAAGGCCAGCCTGTTGGTCGACCAAGGAGACGCCGACATCTGGGTGGGCCACAAGAAGATGAACAACGTCGACTTCCCACACGACATTCCGCGGAGTTGGGGGCAGCGGATACGCGCCGTCGAGGGCGTGGAACGGGCCGAGCCATATTTGGTGGGACACAGCGTGATGACGTTGCCCGACGGGGGGTTCGAACAGGTCCTCGTCGTTGGTTGCGATCCGGCAAGCCTTCTGGGGGGCGTCAATCGCGAGGCGTGCGACCAGGTCGATCGGCTGCGACAGGCAGACGGGATTCTGGTCGATGAGTGCGACGCCCACAAGATCGGCGACCCCCAGTTGGGCGACGTTCGCGAGATCGGACAACGCCGGGCGCGGGTCGTCGGCTTCACGAAAGGCGTGCTGGGATTCCTGGTCACGCCCTACGTGTTCACGACGCTCGATCGCTCGACCGAGTTCCTCCACAAGCCCCCCGGACGCGTGTCGTATTTTCTCGTGCAGGTCAGCGACGGCCATGATCCGCGTGACGTGCGCGACGCCATCCAGCAGCGACTGCCCGACGCCGAGGCGTTCACGCGCGGGACGTACGCAGCTGAGTCGACCAGATATTGGATGCAGAGGACTGGTTTGGGGATCAGCTTCGGGGCGTCGACCTTGCTCGGTTTGGCGGTCGGACTGGTAATCGTCGCCCAAACGCTTTACGCCTCAGTGCTCGACCGGATCAGCGAATTCGGGGCGCTGAAAGCCATCGGCGCGCGCGAGCCGCAGATTCTTGGGCTCATCCTGCGGCAAGCGATGACGCTGGCCGCCGTGGGCGCGGTGGTTGGGATGGGCATCGTCGCGGCGGTGCAAGAGGCGTTCAGCACGCCGCGGGCGCCCATCGCGATTCCCTGGCAAATGGCCGCGGGAAGTTGCGTGCTGGTGACGGTCATCTGTTTGGCGTCGTCGCTGCTGCCGTATTTGCGGGTGCAGCGCATCGACCCAGCGCTGGTGTTGCAGAGTTGACGAAGTCGGAAATGCAGGAACTGACATGACGCTTGTGGCGCTGCCAGAGACGCCCGTCGAATCGCCGGCGCCGGCCTCGTTGCGAATGGCGACGGGCGGCGACGACGCCGTGACGCTGGTCGACGTGCATAAGAGCTACGCGCGCGGCGGGGCGCTGACGCGCGTGCTTGATGGTTGCACGCTTTCGGTGCGTCGCGGCGAATGCGTGTACTTGCACGGGCCCTCGGGCAGCGGCAAGACGACGCTCCTGTCGATCATTGGCTGCGTGCTGCGGGCCGACTCGGGATCCGTTCGCATCATGGGCCGCGACGTCGATACCCTGTCGCCGAGCGCGGCGGCCGACTTGCGGCGGACGCACATCGGCTTTGTGTTCCAACGATATCACTTGGTGCGCGGGCTCACGGCGCTGGACAACGTCTGCCTGCCGCTGGCGCTGGACGGCGTCGCGCGCGGCGCGGCCCAGCGCCGTGGCCGCGAGCTGCTGGCCCGCGTTGGCCTGGCGGACAAGGCCCATTGCGAGCCCAAACGGCTCAGCGTCGGGCAGTGTCAGCGCGTGGCTTTGGCACGAGCGCTGGCGGCCGACCCGCCGCTGATTCTGGCGGACGAACCGACCGCGGCCCTCGACGCCGAACTGGGCCAGCAGGCCATGCAGCTTCTGACGAGTCTGACGGTCGAAATGGGAAAAACGGCGATCGTGGTGACGCACGATCCCCGCATTGAGCAGTATGCGGATCGTATTTTTGTGATGGAGCAAGGGCGACTGGCCCTGAGGAATTCTGCCGCGTCGCGTCACGAGACTTGAGCGCGACGGGAGGCCTCGCCCGGCGTCGGTCGACTTCCGGTCCTTGGAGTTCGATGGCTGATGATCAAGATTCTCATCTTCGCGACATGCTCGCTGCTCGTCGCCGGTTCGATTGCCGTGGTCGATCGGCGATCGGTCGAGTTCTCGCCGACACCGTCCCGGGCGTCGGCCGCGCCGGCGCCGGGGAGAATCTTCGCCTCCGGCATCGTCGAAGGCCGGACGGAGGACGTCGAGCTTCGGCCGGAGCGATCGGGGCGCGTGGACGCGGTGCTGGTTCGAGCAGGCGACTGGGTGGACGCTGGGCAGACTCTGCTGCAACTCGACGACCGCACCGAACGGGCGCGGGTCGCCGTCAGCTTGGCAAATTTGCACCTGGCCGAGGCGAATCTGGAACGCTTGGTCAACGGGGCCCGCGATACGGAGCGCGAGGAGGCCCGCGCGCTGCTGGCCGCCAAGCGGGCGCGACTGCGGCAGGCCCAACTCACCTGGCAACGCGTGCAGACGCTGCGGGCGCAGGACGCCATTGCCCAGCAAGAAGCCGACGACCAAGAGGGCGTGGTGCTCGCATTGACCGCGGAGGTGGAAGCGGCCGTAGCGCGGCTCCAGCAGCTTGATGCGCCCGCCCGCGACGACGAGTTGCGTGCGGCGCATGCGCGCATCGCCGCCGCCCAAGCGGACCACGAGCTGACGGCGATCGCCTTGGACAAACTGACGCTGCGGGCGCCGATCCGCGCCCAGGTGCTGGAGGTGCACGTCGAGCCCGGCGAGACGGTGGCGGCGGATCTCGTCGAACCGGTGATCGTCCTGTCCGATACAACGCAACTGCGCGTGCGGGCGTTCGTGGAGGAGATCGACGCGCCGCGGGTGTCGGTTGGCTCTGAAGCGGTGGTAACGGCAGATGGGATTTCCGGGAAGTCATTTCCCGGGATTGTGCGATCGGTGAGCCCCCGCATGAATGTCAAGAAGATGGCAACAGGTCAGTCCAACGAGCTCTACGACACCAAGCTCCTCGAGACGATGCTCGATGTAAGCGAGCCAGCCGGCTTGATTGTCGGCCTTCGAGTCGACGTTGAGATTAATGTCGCCGATTAGTGACTTATGCTTTTCTATCGGACGGCTCGCTGCGTCTTGAAAATGGCTTGAAGGAAACGTGGTGGGATCGATGCATATCAACTGTTGAGCAAGGTCCTTGGTTATGGGAAAACAGTGCATCGAGTGCCTACTTCCGGCAGAGGCGCCGGGCGTCGAAATTGACGCGGAATGCGTCTGCAATCAGTGCCGAGACTTTCGCGCGCGCGACGCGCGCGCCGAGGAATCGCTGCGCATTGCACGCCAGCGCGATCTGGAGGAGACGATCGAAGCGTCGCGAGGACAGGGCGAGTACGACGTCTTGGTCAACCTGAGCGGCGGCAAAGACAGTTGCCTATTGCTTTACAAGTTGAAACGAGAGTTTGGACTAAGAGTCCTGGCGTTCACAACCGACATGAACGTCCCGGAGATTGCCTGGAAGAACATTCGTCGAACGGTTGAACAGCTCGACGTTCCGCACATCACGTTCAAGCCTCCTACGGAGTTCTATCGAAAGCTATTCCGTTACCTATTGGGGCGTCAAGAGGAGCGCGGCGCGGTTCGCACGGTCTGCTACGTCTGTGCACCGCTTTTCGAAGGGTACTCGCTGAAGCTGGCGACCGAGAAGCAAATACCTCTAGTGATGGCCGGGTACTCTCCAGGACAACCGGATCCGGATCGGATGGTCTACGAGTTTTCCGGCTCGATGATCAGTCAGACTGACTGGACTCCCCCCGAGGTTCGAGACAGCGGTTTGTTTGACTCGCAAGAATTGGAATTGTTTTGGAATCCATTTCGTTACTCTCAGGGCACGTCGTTTCCACGATATCTGGCGCCGTTTCATGCGTGGCCGTACAGCCAATCTGAGGCAATGTCGACGGTCGTCGAGTTAGGGCTGATTGCCAATCGACGCCATGCAAACCCCGTGCATAGCAATTGCCCGGTCAATTGGCTGCTGATGTATTCCGACTTGAAGCATTTGGGATACAACCCCTACGCACCGGAGTTCTCGCAACTCATCCGCGAAGGAAAAGCGAGCCGATTGCATTGGCGCGTCTTGGGTCCGGTTGTGAATTTCATGATTCGTCGCAAGATCTTTCTTGGGCGTCAAGTGCGATCGTCGCTTCAATGGCTCAACATGAGTGAGAGCGAATTAAGAATCTGTCCAAAAACGACGTGCAACGGCAACTCGTCGCCTGCGGGCGACTCATGTTGCCAGAACTCGGCGGCGTTCCTACCCGTCCGCGAGCTGGAACTCGCCGGGCACGCTCACTCATAAAGCGTCGATGGGCGCTGTGTTATGGACGCCACGATTGTCGAGCTATTGAATCGCCGGGCGGCCACTACACCTCATGCGCCCGCGTATTGCCATCGCGTCGGCCCCGGACACTGGATAGCGGTAAGCTGGAAATCGCACGTGGACGCGGCGCGCCGGTTGGCGCGCTCGCTCATCGCCACAGGCGTTGTGCGGGGCGAGCGAGTCGCCGTTGTAGGACGGACTTCTCCGGAATGGCAACTCGCGGAGTGGGCCGCGCTCCTCGCTGGCGGCGTCGTGGTTGGCATCGACGCGGAACTTCCGCGGGAACGGTTGCGTTCACTGCTCGCTCGGCTAACGCCGCGAGTCATCATCGCGATCGGCGATGCGACTGCAGCCATCGACCAGTCGGAGTTGCACGATGAGTCGATGCGCTATCATCTTGGACCGGGGGCGTGTGCCAACAACCGATGGCGGACGTGGGACGATGCAAGTGATCATCGTGTCGCACTTCCGGAAGTCAGGCCCGATGATCTTGCCACGCTCATTCTGACTTCCGGAACGACGGGAGAACCCAAGGCAATTCCGTATACGCATGGTCAACTGGGGGTCGCATGTCACGCCGTTGCTGCGGCGTTTCCCGCAATTGCTTCCGGTGATCCTGCTCTGTGCTGGCTGCCGATGAGTCATCTGTTTCAGCGGATGATGAACCTCGTCGTCGCCAGCGAGGGCGGAGTAGTCCATTTTGTCGATCGCCCGAGTGTGATCCTGGACTGCATTCGAGAAGTGAACCCGCCGATCTTCTGCGGCGTGCCCCGGTTCTATGAGAAGCTGGCGGCGGCGATGGAGGGTCGTGCAGCAGGCCGCTCAAACATTGTGGCGAGGTCGATGCGTCGGATCCTGAACGGCGCATCGGAGCCGCCGACTTGGACCATGCGCGTTGTCGACCAGTTCATGAGGCGGCAATTGCGGCGCACCTTGGGCCGTCGCATGAAGTATCTCGTCACTGGCGGCGCCGCGCTGTCGCCGGTCGTCGCCGAAAAGCTCGCCCGAGTTGGGTGGGAGGTCCTCGAGGCCTATGGAATCAGCGAGAATGCCGTGCCGATGTCGGCCAATCGTCCTGGCGCCGCGCGTCTTGGCTCCGTGGGCATTCCGCTTGCTGAGAACGAGATCAAACTTGCGGGCGACGGAGAGGTGCTGGTACGAGGAGCAGGCATTGCCGCTGGATTCTGGCCCGAAGGCCGGCCAGCGATGACGGCCGACGGGTTTCTGCGCAGCGGAGATTTTGGGCGATTCGACGACGATGGCTACCTCTACTTGATGGGTCGAAAGTCGGAGTTCATCAAGACGTCAACCGGTCGAAAGGTGAATCCTGCCGCGGTGGCGGAGGTTTATCAGCGGCACCCATTAATTGAGACAGTTGTCGTCTTTGGAGACGGCCAACCGCGATTGGCGGGCTTGGTTGTCGTTGACGAGCGAGAAGTCGAGCAACGATTGGGACCGGAGCGAATGGCGATGCCGTCGTTCGCGACGAACGAAATCGCGGCATTGGTGTCGCGCGCTTTGGAGGAAGTGTCGCCGAACCTTGCGTCCCACGAGCGGATCGCGCAGTTCCGAGTACTTGAACGTCCCCTCAGCGTAAGTTCCGGCGAGTTAACGCCCAGTCTTAAGATTTGCCGTTCGACAATTGCTCGGCGCTACGCTGGCGAAATCGCCGCCATGTTTGACGAGATGGCCGAGATCACCACCTCATTGTTGACCGAGGCGGCGACGGTATGAAGCACATTCTGCTAACTGGCGGGACTGGGGTGATTGGTAGCGCCCTGATCCCTCGCCTGCTGGCCGCACCCGACGTCCAACTGTCGCTCATGGTGCGCGCTCGAACGGAGCCGGAACTTGACGACCGAAAACGAAAGCTGTTGGAGTTTTGCCAGGTTTACGACGATGACCGCCTGTCGCGCGTAGATTGTGTGCGGGGCGACGTGTGCGAGGAGCGGCTCGGACTGAGTATTGAAGACTATCAACGCCTCGTCGGAAGCGTGACCGGCGTGATCCACGCCGCGGGCAACGTCAAGCTCAATCAGTCGCTCAGCGAAGCGCGCCGCAATGCATGCGGCGCGGTTGAGACGATACTGGCCTTTGCGCGAAGTGCGCGTCACCTGGTGAAACTTGACGCGGTGACCACGATTGGCGTTGCCGGGAGAATGCCGGGAGCAATTCCTGAGCGCCAGATCACCGAGGCGCGCACCTTTCACAATAACTACGAGCGGGCAAAGGCCGAGGCGGAGGAACTGCTTTGGCAGGCCATCGAAGATGGCTTGCCAGTGACGATTCATCGCCCCAGCATGGTTGTCGGCGATTCAATAAACGGCCGTATCATTAGGTTTCAGGTCTTTTACTTCTTGGCGGAGTTTCTGACGGGTACGCGCACCTGGGGATTCCTGCCGGATCTCGGAGACGCTGTCCTCGATATTATTCCGGCGGACGTGGTCGCTCATGCAATAGTCGTAGCGTGCGAAAAGTCGGACAGCGTTGGAAGAGTACTGCACTTGTGCAGCGGTCCCGAACGAAGCACCAACCTCAAAAAGTTGGCGGCGTATCTCCAGCACCGGACGGCGATGCGTGAGGGGGGGCGATCGTCTTTGAAGTACTTGTCTCGGGCCCAAGCGCGGCGACTGGTTTCCATCGCAAGCTGGGTGACGGCAGGACGCTTGAGGCGATCCTTACGCACAATGCCGTATTTTCTCGACTATCTTGACGAGTCGCAGGAATTCCAGACTGAGCGGACGGCTGACTACCTCTCGCCGTATGGCTGGCGGATTCCATCGCCTTGGGACTACCTATCCGCCGTGCTCGATTACCACGCGCACAGCGTGCCACGGCGGAGGATCGCGAGCGCCGCAAGTTCATCGCTTGCAGGCGCCCGGCCATAACCACCAGAAGAATCAAGTCGCAGACCGGCGGACGCGGTACAGTCTGCGAAATAAAAAAAGGGGGGACCACACGATGTGGTCCCCCCTTTTTCGTTTAATGCAAATGCGCGACTTGTGACGCGAACGTCAAAGTAACTACGACTTGCGGATGCGCGAGTACGAACCGGCCCCGAACAGCGCGGCCAACCCGGCCCACACCATAATGGCGCCCGGTTCCGGAACCACGCATGCGATATCAAATTCGAGATCCGTGCTCAAGTCAAAAGTATCGTCGCCAATAGTGATGGTGGGGCCAAAATTTTCGGCCTGCGAATCACCCGTGATGTCATGCAGCGAGCCGCCGTTAGGGAAATCCGGGTTATTCAGAAACTCTTCAACGATGCCGAAATCGGCGCCGCCTGCCAGCAGCGAGATGCCAAAGAACGTGTTGACCGTGGCGCCTCCTACGATGGACGCAAAGCTCAACGGTGCGTCCTCGGAGACGATGAAGTCGTCCGTCGCCGCGTCCACGCCGACGGTCGCGATGAGCGTTGACGCCCCAATGACGCCGGTTGCAGTGGCGATTCCCGACGTAAAGACGATGGGGGACGCGCCTTCGTACAGGCCAATCGAGCCGGTCCATGAAATATCCGCCGCGTCGCCATCGCCGTCAAAATCGCCAATCGCCGCGATCGTGAGAGTTCCGTTAGCGAGCAGATTGTAACCAGCGCCGCCAGCCGTCGGATCAGTCAACGGCGTGTTGAAAAAGAAAAGGTCGGTCGAAGTAATGTTGTTGAACTGCAGGAAGAGAGTGACCGAGTCGCCAACTTCGAATGAAGCCGCCACGTTTCCGACGCCCTTCGTGATGAATTCGGCGTCGGCGTCGTCAATCGTGTTGATGACAGGGCTGCCAGGGGGACCCTTGCGAAGGAATCCACCGAGGATTGAAGCCTCGGCGATCGGAGCCATCGCCAGCATGCCGACCAAGCTTAAGGCAAGAATTGCATATTTCATCGGAAGTAACCCTTTAAGTGTTTCTGAAGTCGGGTGCGCGAAACGGAGGCCAACGTAATAAAGCCGGCGTTGAGCGCAGCCAACCAAAGCAAGACATTGAACGTGAGAAAGCTGCCGAACCGGATCGAAAACTTGGCAGCTAGCGTTGCGGTGGACGCAGAAGATCAGCGCCAAGTGGCTCCGGTAGCAAGATAGCCTGGCAGATCGCCAAGCGTGTGGACGACTCTTCGTCCTCGAGGCAGATCGCCGACTGTGCCATGAACGACATAGCGCCACCGCTTGAGGCGCCCGAAGAAGGCGAGGAGGACGACGTGGTTCCTCCCTGCGACGGCGCGGCGGGGAGGAAAGCGTCGCTGGGCGCATCGTTCGAATCGTCGTTGGGTTGCGAAGGCGTTGACTCCTGCGGACTTTCCTGACCGTCGTCCGTCGTCATTCCGCCTGCGCCGCAGTCCTGGTCCAAACTTGCCAGCACGTCTTGGCTATCGGGCAACAGCCCGGATTGTAGAATGCTGGCGTTCGCGTTGCTGGCAACCGCACTGACCGCCAACCACGCCAGCGGCATCGTCGCCAGGGCGACGAGTTGGAACCGCGACAAACTGGTTTGGCGTCGAAGCATGTTGGCTACGATCAATGGAGGTCTACGCGTACCACACTCGCCACGCACCTTGCGCGCGGAGACTTGCGCCGCACGGATTATGCGGGCTGCCGCGAATGATTGCAAGCTTTTCCCGCAGATTTTTTGGGGATTCTCCTGATTAGGAAGGATTTAATGCAGAGCCGGCGTTTTTGGCTGCACTGCAAGTCTTTTCGGGGCTTCGAGTTGCACGGCGTCGGAGACGCCTCCAGCAGCTCGTTCTAAGGTAAGGCCTCGACGGCGTACCCCGCTTCTCCACTCCCGCGGAAGACCCCCGGCGGCGCCACCCCTCATGCGGGGCAGGCTCGCCCTTCAAGGGCTCCCGGTCGTGCGGCCAAGTCCAACGGCGCTGGCAGCTTCGCTTACGCTGCCGGCGGGCAATTCCGATTGCGTAGATTCGACCGGCCAGGGCGCCTGAAATCGATGAAGGATTCGTTACTTTTTGAGTCAAATGCTTGAAGCTTCGGGCGAGTGGCGACATAATCCGACGAATGCCGAACGCCGAATGTGGCTTATCACATCGGAGTTCGACAAGCCCGGAATTGGCCGGGCGTTGGGTGCGGGCAAGGCGGGCGCCGGGAAGCGCTTTAAGGATGTTCGGGGCCAGTGAGTCGGCCCGTCGCTTTGCAGCGGATTGAAAAGATTTGGAGACACCGCATTCGTCCCCAAAAGAGTTGGCGCCTTGAGGCTTGTCCGAAAAAGCTCGGAGCGTCGACGCGAAGCACACCTTGGCATCGCTTCCCAGGACACATGTTGGCGATGACGGCTGCTCAACCGGCACTGATCGGTCCGCTTTCAGACCACTTCTCTGAAGGCCCTGTTGCCGCGAAGGCTGAAGCCGCTTGCAAAAGCGCGGCTCCTGGCGTTGCACGGCAACGGGGCGTCCGGCGTTGCGACACCGAGCGGCTTCCGAACTCGCCAAGTCTGTCGCATCGCGGAACGGTTCGAGGATCGAGCTTGCCTTTTCCCCAGGTTTATCGCGCCCCTTGTGATCCAATCGATTCGAAAGCAGATGAGTTGTGAGTGTGAGCGAGACCCTAGATAGAGACTTGTGAGATTTCCCACCCCAGGCGCACTGTCGCATTAACTCCTGCCAAAGCGAAGCCCTTCACGGGACTGATGCACGCTGATTGGTCGCCTGACGACCAGGCTGGCCACACGACGAACAAGTTGCCCGCCAGGAATGACTCCGGCGGTCAGCAAGTGCAATTGGTATGAGGTGACCGAACCAACAACGCCCCGGTCGCTGAGCGACGCGACCGCTCGCACGCGTTTAGGCGCTGACCGCGCGGCGGCGGCGTTTGCCGCGAAGCCCAGGGACATGGCTTCGCCCCGGAGCGAGAGGCATGGACGGTCGGCAGAGATTCGATGAGTTGATGAGTCGGCTGCGGAGCAACTCGCAACGAGGAGGGATGTTTTGCGCTTGCTTAGAAAGCAAGCGTGTAACTGACGGGGACGGAGTCCGCGCCAAACAAACGCCAGCTTTGGAGCAAATGCGGCGCCAGTTTCGTCGATCGATTTGACGGCGACGTGGGCTTAGCGATACGGCAAAGGTTTTGTTGAACGACATGGCAGACGCGAAGACTAATTCGAGCACCGCCGATTCGACGGCCGCCTTATCGGGCGCCTACCTCAAAACCGCGTGCGCCTGTGGGGTGGCGATGCTCGCGGTGATGCTGTGGGCCTATTGGCCGACGCTGAGTGAGGTGATGGCCGCGTGGAACAGCCAGCCGGACTACTCGCATGGATTTCTTGTCGCGCCGCTGGGGATCGTATTTCTATGGATTCGTCGCGACGGATTTCCCCGCGAGAGCGTTCATCCTTCGTTCACCGGCTTGGCAGTGCTGCTGGGCGTGAGCGCAGCGCGTGTCTTCGCCGGGCGTTACTATGTGCTGCCGCTGGATGCGTGGACGATTCCCCTATGGATGATGGGGGCGACATGGATGCTGTTTGGCAGCCAATGCCTGCGCTGGGCGTTGCCGTCGATCGTTTTTCTGTGGTTCATGTTCCCGATTCCCTACTCCGCTGAGCGATGGCTCAGCGTCCCGTTGCAGTCGGTCGCGGCGAAGCTGAGTACGGGAGCGCTGGTGATGCTGGGTCAGCCGGCATTGTCGGAGGGCAATACGATCTGGTTGGGGGATCGCCCGATTTTCGTGGAGGAGGCCTGCTCCGGGCTGCGAATTTTTGTCGGCATCTTCGCGTTGGCGTTCGCGTTTGTGTTGTTCTCTCGCTGGGCTTGGTGGCAGAAGGGAATGGCGTTGTTGGCTGCGTTGCCTGTGGCGATCTTCGCGAATGTGACACGCATCGTGGTGACAGCGTTACTCTCTGAGTTGGTCTCCGGCGAGGCGGCCCACAAGTTCAGCCATGATTTCGCGGGCATCGTCATGATTCCGTTTGCGGCTGGGATTTTCTGGGCGTTTTTGGTCTATCTTGATCGTTTGTTTCCGGAAGTGGAGTTGGTATCTCCCGTGTCTCGCATGGCGGCAAGTTCGAAGGTCTGAGGCATGATCCGTCGTTGGGCTTTCTCCTACGTGACACCTCTTGAGAACGAATTGACCCATGACTGAGCACCAAGGCCCCGGCGCGTTACCGCCCACTGGGTTGACTCCAATGAATTCCTCGCCCGCGCGACCCCCACGCCTGCATAGCGGCGGGCACGGCTCCGCTGCGCCTACGGAAGCGAATCTGGCGCTCAAGCCCGCTTATTTTTGGTGGGTCTTCCGGCAATGGTGGATGGTCCTGCTTCCGGTAAGCCTGGGGCTGGCCGCCGTCGCTTGCACGATCATCATGCTCACCTACAAACCGGACTACAGAGCGTCGGCGTTGATCATGATCGAAGAAAGTGCGCCGTACATCGCCTTTTCAGATGAAGCGGACACGACCGGTTCGCTGCGATACGTTGAGACGCAAATCGAACTACTCCGTAGCCCGCTAGTGTTGGAAATCCTGCTCGCGGATGACGAAATCGCCCGCTATCCGGAACTTGCCGAGAGCGAGGACCGAATGGATTTCCTGCAAGAGCATCTGACAATCTCGCGGATCAACGAGTCTGAGCTGTATCACGTCGCCTATGTCAGCAAATCCCCGGCGCACTCGGCGAAAGTGGCGAACTCCGTGGTTCAGGAGTATCTCCAGATCCAGGATCGAACTGAATACGACCGCTTTCAGCGAGTCATCGATCTGCTGGAAGAAGAACGGCGAAATCGACAAGTCGTCGTTGAAAGCTTGCGACAAAAGGTCATGGAGCTTTCTAAGGAGGTCACAGGAACTGACCCCTTCGGATATGGCAACACATTGGACGTCACGCGCTCCAGTCGTCCGTTTCAGACAACCTATGCGGAATTGACGCAAGTGGAAGTCGAACTGGAGGTGCGCAACGCCGAGCTTCGGTCGCTCCGAGAGGAAACGTCGGGGGCCGCGGAGCGCGGCGAGAAGTCCGGCGTTCTCAACATGATGGTTGACGGCCACGCACAGACATTGGCGTACGAGGAGGCCATCAAGTCGTTGGAACTCGCCGCCGAAGATCGGATGAGTTCGTTCGTCGATGGATTCGACCCGGAAAAAGACGCCCGGTACATGGAGATCCAGAGTGAACTGGAAAAGCAGCGCGATCAACTCAAGAAGCACAGGACCCGAATTCGCAAGGAATTGCTGACCGGCCTCCGCGAAGCGGATCGAGCCGAGCGGGACGAGGCGATCGCCGATCTGGAGCACGAGATCGCGACGCTGGAAACGCGTAAGGGTCTGCTCGATAAGAAGTTCAAAGAGGAGTCCTCGACGATTATGGCCGGCAGCTCCAAGAGCGTCGCGCTGACGTTTGCCGAGGCCGAGCTGGAGCGCGAGGAACGGGTGTTCGAGATGATTGCCGGACGCAAGCTTGCCATGCAGACCGAATCGCGGGCTCCAGCCCGCGTGACGGTTCGCCAACGGGCGGCCGTGCCGGTGCTTCCCGTGACGAAGATCCCCGTGAAGTGGCTACTCCTTGCGTGTGCGGCGAGCTTCGCGGCGCCATTCGGCTTGGCCGTGTTGCGGGAGATGTCGATTTGCCGGATCAGCGAAGTGGAGCAACTTTCTCGCGAGTCTTCGGTCCGCGTGATTGGTGAAGTGTCGCACTTTCCGATCCGACGGGCGGCGGCCAATAGCCAGTCGTTGCCGCCGAAGCTGCGGCGGCAGATGTTCGTCTATCTTGAGTCGATTGACAGTCTGCGCACCAACCTCTGGTTGACGTCGCCGAGGGCCAGTAGTCGCGTGTTGGTGGTGACCAGCGCCGCGGCGGCCGAGGGCAAGACTTGCCTCGCGACTTCGCTGGCGGTCAGCATCGGCAATGCCGAGAAGAAACCCGTGTTGGTGATTGACGGTGACATGCGGTCTCCGGACGTGGCGACTGTGTTGAACACCCGCGATCGGCCGGGCTTGGCGGAGCTCCTCTCTAATCAGGCGAGCTTGAGCGACGTCGTGCAGCGCGTAGGGAAGTCGAATACCTACGTTATTCCGGCAGGGCGGCTCAAGGGTAATCCGCATCACGTCGTTCGTGAGGATCGCATTGTTCCGCTCTTGGCGCAGCTCCGGAACCAATTCTCGACCATCGTGGTCGACACGCCGCCGATCTTTGGCGGCAGCGAATCGCTGGTGTTTGCAAAGGCGGCCGACTCGGTCGTCGTGTCGGTGATGCGCGATGTCAGCCGTAGCAAACAACTTCGCGTGGCGATCGAGCGATTGGAGCGAGCCGGCGCGAAGGTCGCCGGTGCGGTGCTCAATGGAACGTCATCGACGGGCTACGCCTATAGCTACGGATATGGGTCGTACGCGGCGCAATTGGAAGGCCCCGACGCTTGACGCGGTTGAAACAGGCAAGCCGTTTTTCGGCTCGCGAATCGAAGGACAGGGTGAACGCTGAACCCGACGCGAAGGAAGTGCAGGAATAGCTTGAAGGACATGTCCGCGACATCGCAAAAAAGTCCGCCGCTGACGACAACCGAGCCCAATGTGGGACGGCTCGCCGACAAGCGCTATCGCCTGCAGAAGGGACGACGCCTCAATGCGCCCCTGGCAATTGGCAGCGCGGCAGTCCTCGTGTGCTTATCCGCGGCGGGATTCGCATGGCATCGCCACCAACAAGCCAAGATGTACGGCGCGATGCGGCAACGTGCGACCGCGCTGGCGGACGCGAAGGATTGGAGGCGGGCGGCGGACTACTGGCAACGTTACCTCTGGCTGGCGCCAAATGACGTCGAGGCGCGGATGAATCTCATCGACGCCGTCGAGCAAGGTGCCGTCACGCCGCGAGATCGCCGGCGACTCTCGTTGATGCTGCACGAATCGATCGGGCTCTTGCCGGATGACCAAGCAAAGCTGCAATTAAGCTTACGCGTCCGCGTGGCGAAGAATCATTTTGCGGTGGGCGACATGATGAGTGCCTATCAAACCGCCAGCGATCTTTTGGAGCCCAAGGATGGGAAAGTGGGCGTCGACCCAAATTCGGAAGACGCAATTGCGATGCGGCGCATTCGCGCCATCACTGCGACCGAATTGGCGCGGTCGGGACGCGAATCGGAAGTGGAGAGAACGGGCGACGGCGCCTCAGTTTCCACCGCAAGCACGAACATCTCGCTCCCCATGGCAGATGAGTACATCACGGCGGCGCAGCGTGATAATCCGGGAGACGAACAACTGGCGCGAGCGGCCGCAGGGTTTTTTCTACGCCACAGGGAAACTTTTACCGCGGCTATGGCCGTCCCTCGAGCCGACGAGATCATGAATGAGCTCGTGGCAGCTCGCCCACAGGATGCCGATGCGCTGATCGCACGCTACCAATACCGAGTGCAACGACAGCACCCCGACGCGCCGGCGGATTTGTCGGCAGCACTGGAGTTAGAACCTGACCACTTTGTAGGGCTGCTTTTGAAAGCGGGTTCTCTGGTCCAGAATGACAAAGACTACGCCGGAGCGATTGCTCTGGCGAGGCAGGCGATCCAGAAGAAACCAAGCGACAGCCGCGGATATGTCGCCCTGGCCGAACTTGAGGCGGCTCAAGGACGCTGGAGCGCCGCCGCCGCCGCCATCCAGCAGGGGCGTCGCGCGATCGGCGCGAGCGACTTGTCGATGGACAATCTGTTGACGTTCTTCCTCATTCAATCGGGTGATTTTGAGGGAGGCGCGAATTCGTTGGCTCAATTGGAGGAGTCGTTTCAAGCTAAGTTGCCGGAATTGAATATTGCCTATCGTCGGAATCTGCAGAACCAGATGCAACTGATGCGCGCTCGGTTGGCGGTCGCTGGCGACGATCTTCATGGCGCCGCCGTGTTGCTCAAGGGGATTGTTGCTGGGGCCCAACAGGGCCAACTTGGCCAACTCACCCCCTTGGGCGTTCAAGCGAAAGAGCTTCTCGCGAAAGTGATGGAGCGGCTCGGCTATTGGGACGTGGCGGCGGCACACTGGCTGGACTTGGCGCGGGCGTTCACCGCGACCCAGGGCGAGGGCAAGGCTGAACCGCAATTGAGCGCGGCAACCGGCGAGGCCACGCTTCGGGCGGCGACTACGCTGCTGGCTGCAGGACATTTGGATCAAGCGATTCAACAGGCGGATAGGTACTTGAGTCCGCCGACGGATACGGCGGGAAAGCCGGCTTGGGTTCCGGCGCCCGAGGCTTGCCTAGTGTTGTTAAAGGCGCATCTCAAGAAGCAAATCCAGGCGGCGGCGCAGGACCGATCTTGGATGGAGTTTTCGCGGGCATTGGAATTAGCCAAGAAGCTCGACCCGCCGCGCGTAGACGCTTGCGTCGCCGAGTTCGAATATTTCTCGGCACTTGGCGGCAACGACGGCAAACGTTCGGCGGCCGAGGCGCTGGCCGCGGGCGAGGATCGATTTGCAAATGATTTGACATTCTGGCGGGCGGCGGCCCTCGGTTACCAGAATCTTGGACGAGCGGATGATGCCGCCCGCGCGCTGGCTCGTTTCGACGCCCTGGAGTCAAATCCTGCTCGACGCGCGCAGGTGCACGTGCAGCTGGCGATCAGGAACAGCGGCTTTGAGGGCGCCGAAAACGTCATTGCCGATGCGCTCGTTCACGCGAACGAAGAAGAACGACTCGAACTGCAATTACTACGGGTGAACCTGTTGCTGAGCCACGGCTTTGTTAAAGACGCGAAGAAGTTAATTACCGGTTTAATTGCGACTGCCAAGCCGGAAGCACGGCTCCTGACGGCGGGCATGGAAGTCGCACTTCGGGCGCGGGAATTTGACGACGCCGAGGCGTGGGAGGCGATGCTGGCTGCGGCTGCGCCGACAGATGACTTCACGCCGCGATACTTTCGCGCTCGGCGGCTATTGGATCAGTTCGAGAAACTCTCGGCTGGCGAACGCGCTGAGGTCGAACTGTTGGTTCGCGACGTGCGGAGTGCTCGCCCCGCTTGGGGTGACGCGGCGGCGCTCACCGCGCGGCTCGCCGAGCTTCAGAACAATCGCCCCAAAGCGATCGACGACTACCGACTTGCAGCGTCGTTGGGTTCGAGCATGCCGGGTGTGCTCGAGCGGTTGATCGCATTGCTTTACGCCGAAGGTCAGTACGACGTCGCCGACCAGTACTTTTCGCGAATTTCGGACAAGGTGCATTCGAACCCCGAGATGGAATCGTTGGCGATTGCCACCGCGCTTCGTCGCAATGACGTGCCTGACGCGATCGCGACGGCCAGGAAGGCGGTGGAAGTTCATCCCGACGATCCCGTTCGCCAGATCTGGTTGGCAAACCTCTTGGCGCACGAAGCGCTGGCCCGCGAACTGCCGCCGGTAGAGGCGGAAGAGGCGTTTCGCTCGTCGCTCAGCCAGTTCCCGAGAGACGTGCGCGTGTGGAGCGCCTTTATCATGTTGCTGCACCGCTCGCAGCAGTTTGACAAGGCCAAGCAAGTGCTCGACGAATTCGCGGCGACCATGGGCGACGGCTCGTGGGACCGACATTTTGTCGCCGCGCGAGCGTATCAACTCCTGGGCGACGTTCCGCGAGCGATTCAAGAGGCCGATGCGGCGTGCAAGCTCAAGCCGAAAAACGTCACTGGCCGCGTGCTGCTTGCCAAACTTCTCATGTCGACGGACGTGACCCGGGCGGAAGCGGAGTTTGTCAAAGTGCACTCCTTGGACCAGTCCAATGGCGAGGCGCGCCGGCATTTGGCAATTCTGTGGTCCGCGTCAGGCAACGCCGAAGACCAGAAGCGCGCGATGGAGCTCCTCGAGAAGAACCCCAATGGCGGCGCTGCGATCGACGAGATTGCGGACAGCCGTCTTCGCGCGGCGCTGTTGAGTCGCCAAGGACGGAATCTCAAGGAACGCCGCGACAACCTGACAGAAGCGCGCGAGGCGATTGAGCAGTTGGTCGAGCGACGGGGTCCCGCCGCAGAGGACGTTGACCGGTTGTTGCTCGCGAGTATTTACGAGCAGGAGGCGTGGCTGAACAATCGGCTTCCGCTTCTACAAGCGGCTCGCGAGCAGTGGCAGTACCTCGTGGGGCGAGATGGGGCGCCAATGAGTTACACGCTCCAGTACACCGATTTCCTGTTACGTCAACTTGCGCGATCGCTTGACGTGAGCGACGACCAAGTCACGACCAAAGAGTGGGAAGTTCTGCGCGAGGTCATTACGGAAGACGCTAAAGGACGCATTGTCGAGTTGGATCGCCAATCACAACAGGAAGTTGCACCCGTCGACTTGGTCGCATTACTAAGCTGCCGCGTGCGATTGCTGCACGCAACGGAGCAGTCGGATCTGGCCGCGGCCACGATTGCCGACTTCACGAAGAAAGAACTCCCGGCAATTGAAACGGAAGTCGGGCAGGCTCGAGCGTGGCTGACCATTGCGAGATTGTACTCGGCTGTTGGAGCGCACGCTGAGGCCGAAGAATGGTTTCGTCGCGTCACCGAGATTGAGCCGGAGCACTACGTGATGCTTGTCAACGAGCTGTCTGAACAGGGACGCACAGACGATGCGATCGAAGCGTGCCTGACGGCGTTCCCCACAAATGCGGGAGGCGCGGCCCGAGCTGCGACAGTCCTCGCAACGTTGGTGTCGGCGGCAACCACGACGGCGGCCAACGCGGAGCGAGTCGACGCGGTAATCGCTGAGGCACTCCATGCACACGGCGACGACGTTGAGCTGTTGATGGCCGTGGCGGTGCTCAACGTGACCCGGAAAAACGACTCTGAGGCGATTCGCTATTTTCGGCGAGTCGCCGAGTTGGCTCCGACTAATGCCGTTGCGCTGAACAATCTTGCGACGCTTTTGGCTGAGCATTCCAGCGACCGGCGCGAAGCGTTGGAGTTGATCAATCGCGCGATCGAGGCGAGCGGCAGGCAGCCGCACCTGCTCGATACGTTGGGGACAATCCAGCTTCGCTCGGGCGAGTATGTCGAGGCTGTCGCCAATCTTGAGGAGGCGGTTGCCCGCGGCGGGGCGGATCCGCGATACCAATTTCATTTGGCGGCGGCTTACCACGGGGCCAAGCAGATCGACGAAGCGCGCGAGGCCCTGCGGCGAGCTCGCCAGTGGGGGCTCGATGACTCGATCCTGACGCAAGGTGATCAAGAACTCTTGCAAGAGTTGGAGCGCGGGCTGGGCACGACGAACACATCGCCGACGATCGAGTCGCGCACGGAAGTCCCCGAGTCAGACTTGTCGCGGCAGTTTCAGGGTTTGCTGCCGTTGGCGGCATAGGCGGCTGGATATCTATGGACGCATCGACAAACACAGATCGCAATCGTGGGAAGCTGCTGGCGCTGGCCGCGGCGGCGTTCGGGTTGACGTTGGCCTCCGGTGCGGTGTATGGCCGCTGGACGCAGCGTTGGGGTCCGCCCGTCGATCTTCAAGCGGCTGCCGATCAAATGGCAACGTTGCCGCGACAAGTGGGCGATTGGCGGATGATCGAGGAGCTTCCAGTGCTGGAAGCCGTCGTGGAGACGCTTCAATGCGCCGGCTATGTCCATCGGTCGTATGTTCATCAGGGGACGGGTTGGCAGGTCAACGTGGCGTTGATTGTGGGTCCGCCGGGGCCAACCTCTGTTCACACACCGGAGATCTGCTTTTCGAGCCGCAACTACGATCTCCAGGAGCCGCGAAAGAAATGGTGGTTCAAGCCGCCGGGCGGATTGTCCCACTCGCTGTGGATGAGCACGTTTCGTTCGGCCAATGCTGGCAGCGACGCGTTGCGGGTCTACTACGGCTGGAGCCGCGGCGAGGAGTGGTTGGCTTCCGAGTCGCCGCGCTACGAGTTCGGCGGCGCCCGATTGCTTTACAAAATTCAAGCATCGACGTCGATCGATCCGGCTGAGACGGGAGAGACGAGGGATCCCTGCCAGGACTTCGTGGAATCACTTCTTCAGACATTCTGGCATTCACCCCCTGCGTAGGCGCGCAACATTAACATGGAGCTTCATCTCAAGTGTCTGCAATCATTGACGACCAACTGAAGCGTTCGCGTAAGCATCAAGGCATCGTCCCGTCGCGGTATCACGAGCGTAAGGCTCCGGTCGATCGAACGATCGCCCTTGTGCTGCTGATCCTCTTTGCGCCGGTGTTGGCGCTGCTGATCATTCTTGTTCGGGCGACGTCGTCGGGCGGCGGCATCTACCCGCAATTGCGGGTCGGCAAGAATGGCCGCGAGTTTTGGTTGTACAAAGTACGAACGATGTACGCCAACGCGGAGGCCGACGGACCGCAATGGGCGAAGCCCAACGACACGCGAACAACGCCGGTCGGGCGGGCATTGCGGTTCCTGCACCTCGACGAGCTGCCGCAGTTGATCAACGTCGTGCGGGGCGACATGAGCCTCATCGGCCCACGGCCTGAGCGGCCGGAGTTCGTCAGCGATCTGGCGCTTGTCGTGCCGAACTATGAAGAGCGCCTGAAGGTATTGCCCGGCATTACGGGGCTCGCCCAAATCAACCTGCCGGCAGATGATTCATTGGCGTCGGTCGAGAAGAAAGTCACGATCGATTGCCACTACATCGAGAAAGGCGACCCCTATCTTGATTTCAGAATTCTGATTTGCACCGCGCTGAGAATGATGGGGATTCGACACGGACGAGCGCCGCGCTGGTTGGGAGTTGAGTATCGCTTTTCCAAAACTACGCGGAGCCTGGTCGACACGATGGAAATGTCGCTCGATGAGACGGTCGTCGGCATTCGCGCGCTCGTTCACGGAGCGAACGGCGAAAACGGCGACGTTGACGAGTCGGGCGACGCGGCCGCTTTCGAGTATTCAACCGCCGCGGCTGGATTGGCCGCCTTCTCGGGAAGCGACCGTCGGACGACGCCTCGTCGCCCTAAGTGACCGCGTCGTTCGCGCGTGCGCGAAGCGCGCCTTCGTGACATTATCGCTCATGTTCTGCGCGCATCGGTCGCTAGATGAGGATGCTCAAAAGTCATTTGCCCGCCGCCGCACTAGCGTCCGGTCGAACGCTCAACGCGATCACGGTGGACGTTGAGGACTATTACCACGTGTCCGCCTTTGAGCGGCGTATTTCCCGCACCGATTGGGACGACCGGGAGAGTCGCGTCGTCGCCAACACCCGACGGCTACTCGCGTTGTTCGCCGAGTTCGGCGTGACGGCCACGTTTTTTGTGCTGGGCTGGGTCGCGGAGAGGTTCCCGGACCTGATTCGCGAGATCGACGCGGCGGGGCACGAGATTGGCTCGCACAGCTATTGGCATCGCTTGATCTACACGCTCACGCCGGACGAGTTCCGCGCCGACTTGCGGCGATCGAAGTCGATTCTGGAGGGCATCGTGGGGCGCGCGATCACGCTGTATCGGGCGCCCAGCTTCTCGATTACCGAAAAATCGCAATGGGCGCTCGAAATCTTGGCGGAGGAAGGCTTTCGGATTGACTCGAGCGTGTTTCCCGTGCGCCACGACCGCTACGGCATGCGTAGTGCTCGTCGGGAGCCGCACGCATTCGAGTTGTCGGCGGGTCGACTGATCGAGTTTCCGCCCGGCACGCTCGCCGTGGCTGGATGTCGGCTTCCGGTCGGCGGCGGCGGTTATTTTCGGCTTTTTCCTTTGGCCCTCACGTCGCTGGCAATCTCGCGGGTCAATCGTGGCGGCTGGCCGTTCATGTTTTACATCCATCCGTGGGAGTTCGACCCGCAGCAACCGCGAATTGACGGCGTCGGTTGGAAATCTCGATTCCGCCACTACGTGGGTTTGTCGCGCGCCGAGGCGAAACTGCGGCGGTTGCTTGCGAAATTCCGGTTCGGAACGTTGAGCGACTCCCTTGGGCAATGCGCCGCGGGCATCGTTTCGGCGGGAATCGCACAAAGTGTCGCTGCGGTTTCCGCCAATGGCTTAACTCCGCAAAGTGCAGCGCATCCTGAATCGCCAAAGGTCGCATGGCGAAATCTTGCCGCAAGCGGAGCTAAGGGTGCCGCGGCGGAGAATCTTAGCAAATGATGACGGCCGTCTAATCATGCAAGCTCTGACTCCAAGTCAATCATCGGAACTTTTTGCCGCGAGTGGCGCAAACGCCCTGGCGTCGTCGGGCCGCGGCTTGCCGCGCGTATTAATGATTACGCAGCGCACGCCGTTTCCACCGGACAAAGGCGACCGCATTCGCAGCTACCATATCCTTAAATACCTTGCGCGCCGCGCCCGAGTCGACCTAGCCACGCTTGCCGACGAGCCTGTGAGCCGTGAGACGGAATCGGCGTTGCGAGCGCTGGCGAGCCAACTAGAGGTCGTGCCGATTGCGCCTCGGCTGCGATGGGTTCGCGCCGTCGCGTCACTCGTCCACGGCCGGTCGGCGACCGAGGGGCTGTTCGCTTCGCCTGAACTCTCGCGCCGGCTGCGACAGCTGACGGCGACAACAGCGTACGACTTGGTTCTTGTCGTTTGTTCCGGGATGGTCCAGTTCCTGGAGGGACTACCGCTCGGCAAGGCGCGGATTCTTGTTGACCTGGTCGACGTTGATAGCGAAAAGTGGTTGGACTACGCCGCTAACTCGACCGGCTGGCGGCGGCTGGCGTACGGCTTGGAGGGTCGTCGTGTGCGGGCCCTGGAAATTGCGCTGGCTGGAAAGTGCGATCAGATCGCCGTGGTGAGTAACGCCGAGGTGGAGTGCATGCTGGCGTTTCACGCCACCGCCAACGTCGTCGCAATGGCCAATGGGGTTGATTTTGACTTCTTTCATCCTAATCATGCGTCGGCTGTCGCTTCAGACACGTGTGTCTTTGTCGGCGCGCTCGATTACAAGCCCAACATCGATGCAGTCGATTGGTTCTGCAGAGCAGTTTGGCCCAGTGTCCGGGATGCTAGCCCAACCGCTAAGTTTACGATCGTGGGGCGGCGTCCCGTAAAGTCGGTTCGTCAATTGGCGGAGATACAAGGAGTCGACGTTGTGGCTGACGTTGACGATGTACGACCATGGTTATGGAAAAACGCGGTCGTCGTAGCGCCCTTAAGAATCGCCCGAGGCGTGCAGAATAAGATCCTCGAGGCTCTGGCAACTGGAAAACCTGTGATCGCAACGCCACAGGCGATCGAAGGGTTGGATGCGACTATTGGGAAGCATCTTGTGGCGGCGTGCTCACCGGACGAATGGGCGACTGCACTAATCAACCTAATGCACAATGAGAGCGACCGGCGTCAACTCGGAGCATCCGGCCGAGCGCTTATTTGCGAACTGCGCGATTGGTCGCAATGCTTGAGGCATTTGGACGAGATATTGGTGTTGAACCATAACGCAGTGAAACAGTCCGTATGATCAAGGCTCCGAATTCAACTGGCGACGGCATCGACGAGTTTCGCAGGGTTCCCGCGGGTAGCAATATCGTGCAGTCCCTCACGATCGTCATCCCTGCGTACAACGAGGAAGATGCGATTGGCGGAACAATCGAGCGATGCTTGGCGGCTAGGGCGGAGATTTGCCGCGAAGGGCGCGTTGCGGACGTGGAGGTCATAGTTGTCAGCGACGGATCGACGGATCGAACTGCTGACATTGCTCGGAGCGTTGCAGAGATACAAGTCATCGCTTTCGCAGTCAACAAGGGTTACGGCGCTGCGATTAAGGAAGGATTTGAGCGGGGACGGGGGACGCTGGTCGGCTTCCTCGACGCCGATGGGACGTGCGACCCTCGTTTCTTTGCCGTGTTATGCCGTCAAATACAGGAGAGCGGAGCGGAAATTGCGTTGGGATCTCGCTTGGGACCCGATTCCAAGATGCCTCGCATCCGTCGCATCGGCAATCGAATCTATGCTCTGATCCTGGGAGCGCTGTGCGGCCAGTCGGTCACAGACACCGCAAGCGGAATGCGCGTCTTGCGGCGGACGGCGCTGATGGACCTGCATCCATTGCCAAACGGATTGCATTTCACCCCCGCAATGAGCGCTCGGGCATTGCTTAGTGGAATGCGAATTGATGAGATGCCGATGACCTATAGCGAGCGAGTGGGGAGCAGCAAACTTCGTGTGTTGAGCGACGGGTATCGTTTTCTTCGGACAATTGTCGAGGGCGTGCTTTGGTATCGGCCCGAGCGACTTTTTCTATGGGCATTCGTCTGTTGCACGCTGGCGGCTTTTTTGCTGGCGGCTTACCCGATTGAGTTCTATTTGCGATACGCACGGCTCGAGGAATGGATGATCTATCGATTCATTGTTTGCTATCTGCTTGGGACGAGCGGATTCGTCCTCCTTGCAGGCGGAACGATTGCTCATCGATTCGTCCAAGCGACGAGTGATCGGCGCGTCGTGGCGCGATTCTGGCCAAGTCTGTTCGAACAATTGTTCGTGGGGAAGGGACTGTGGGCATTTCTGGGGCTTACAGTCGCTTGTTCCATCGCGCTGGTGTGGCCTGGTTTCGTGGAGTACATAACGACCGCCCAGGTGACGTTGCATTGGTCGCGGGTGATGACTTCCGCATTCGGACTGGTCATCGCATCAATAGCGTTCGTGACAGGTGCGCTCTTGAAGGTGTTCCACGTGCGTAGCAATGCACTTAAGCAAGATCTAATCTCTCCGCTCGTCGACATGGCAACGAACTCTGACGGCAACACTTGCGATGAGGAGACCTTGAGGTCATGAGTTCCAAAACTGGTTGCGTTCCGGATCAGCGGCCGACGCCGGCATTTGACGCGTATGCCGGACAGTACGACGAAGCCCTGGGCTCGGGCTTGAAGCTCACTGGAGAGACGAAGGATTATTTCGTCCGCGGCCGAGCCAAGGCGCTGGCAGAACGGTTGGTGGTTCTTGGGTTTGCAGCGCAGAGCATGCTGGACTTTGGCTGTGGATGCGGCGATTCCTGCCGGGCATTCTTTAGCGAGTTGTCGGTCTCAGACTATGTGGGCGTTGATTTGTCGGTAGAGTCGCTGATGATCGCGAACGATCGTTACGGCGACGCCAATTGTCGGTTTGTTCCGTATGAGGAGCACTCATGTCCTGGTCCGTGCGACTTGGCTTACTGCAATGGCGTCTTTCATCATATCCCGCCGAATGAACGGCCGAACGCGCTTCACTACATACGGCACTGTCTGCGACCCGGCGGACTTTTCTCGTTTTGGGAGAACAATCCGTGGAATCCGGGAACGAGATACGTAATGAAGCGGATTCCGTTTGATCGTGATGCGCTTTTGATCTCGGCTCGAGCTGCAAAGATACTTCTGCAAAGAGCAAGATTTGAGGTCCTCTCCACAGACTTTCATTTCATCTTTCCGCGACAATTGCGCTGGTTGCGTGGCATAGAGCCGTTTTGCGCGGGCATTCCGTTTGGCGGCCAGTACCAAATTGTCGCTCGGCGACGGTAGTGGTCGCTGAGTTGAGTCGGGCGATTGAGTTGTAGCGATGCAGGCCGAATCTCAATTGGAGCGTTGCGAGGATATAAGCGACCGCATGCACGGCGTCGTCTCGTGCCGGCATTGGTCACCAAGTTGGCGCATCCCAGCAGCGATCTGCGCCCTTGTGAATGTTGTGCTGCTCATTGGTACATACGTCGGCAATGCCGAGTACCTCATCGACTTTCGGAAGAATGGCAATCCGGACGCTTTGCACTACGTTACCGAAGGGCGCAATACGCTCTTGCTGGGCCACTTTTCGAGATGCTCGGGACCGCCATTCGTACCCGATGCTCTGCGTACGCCTCTCTATCCGCTATTTGCGGGCGCCCTTGAGCTGACTGCCGGCGCAGTGGGCATCTATTTGGCGCAGGCAGCGCTCCATGTATCTGCATGTGTTGTAGTGTATTTCATAGCACAGCGTATGATGACTCCGTTGGCCGGTTTCTTGGCGGCGTCGTTCTTGGCGACTGACATCATGATTGCAATCTCCAACTTTGAAGCGATGTCGGAGGTGCTGTTCATGTTCTTGACGCTGCTTGGCCTGTTGGCTTTGACGCCGCGAAACATCTTGACTGGAGTGATGCCGGGACCACTACGGTTTGCCTTCGCGGGTTGCGCGTTTGCGGCTGCAACTTTGACCCGGCCAGCTGGACTGCACATTCCTTTAGTAGTGGTTAGCGTCCTCGTGCTCTTTAGCTTGGCAAAGCATCAACTTCATCACGTGATGTTATGTGCTGTCGCAATGATCGGCATTTATGCCATTCCGGTCTACGGTTGGGTGATGCGAAATGCTGCAGTCTTCGGAGTGCCGCATGTGACGACGTCGGATGCGATTATGTTGGTCTATTTCACCGGCGGCGGAGCTTTTGAGGTCGAGCGCGGGGTGACGTTGGAGGAAGCGCAGAGGCAGATTGCCGCGGAGTACGAACTCCCATCACCCTCTCAAACTAACAATCATTGGACAACAGAAATGTCGGTCGATGAAATGGACGAGCGATTGAGATCTGTGCAGAGAGCGATACTTTTAAGATATCCGACGTCGCTCATGCTTTCATCTGCAATGGGGGTCGCCAAAGCTCACCTATCGCACAACGTGGGCGAACTTGGAATGATGTGGGGCCTGCCTTGGAAGTCCAGGAGTCGCGCGGTCGGTGAGAACCAGGAAGGCCAGATTCTTTCAAATCACTGGATTCTGCTCGCTATGCTGGCTTGGCAGCTTGTGCACGTCTTAGCAACTTTGTTGTTCGTCGCCATAGGAATAGTCTCCTTGATGCGCCGGCCCCGGACATGGTGGCCGGCGCTATTGATCGGCGCCGTTCTTGCATACTTGCTGTTGACCGTGGCAATTACAGGTAAGGAAGCGTTCCATCGACATCGGACGCCTCACATGCCGCTCATGTACATCTTCGCGGGGATAGGTGCGGCGGCAACGTGCACGGTTGTGGGCTCAACGTCTATTGGCAAGCGCGTCGAGAATGAATCGGGTTCAACGCGCCCCACAACGGTTTCTCGTGAATATGGCGCGAAAAACTTATGCGTACTCGTTCTTGGCTGCATGTCGCAACTAGGTCGATCATTCGTTGAAGTAAGATTCCGTGATATGGTCGCCGTACGATTGCTCACGGCCTTCCAGTGTGGTCGCGCATATCGCCGCGTGGCGGCGCGGAGTCGAGTTCTCTAGCAAGCCGAAGGGGATTGCTATATTGATCGCCGCAATCCGACCGTCACAGACGAAAGCAATAAGTGTGCTCGCTACGACTACAGAATCACATGATCGTCGCTTTGCCTCGGAGACGATCCTGGACGGTTGTCGGCGACTGGCGGAGGGGAAGTATGGGCGGAATCCCAGCCCGT
This sequence comes from Lacipirellulaceae bacterium, assembly GCA_044867485.1. GTDB lineage: Bacteria > Planctomycetota > Planctomycetia > Pirellulales > Lacipirellulaceae > Lacipirellula. The sequence continues at coordinate 49,271 of JBIOVA010000137.1, forward strand.
ATATCTCTGCCCGACTAAAGGCCGATTATTTTCCACCGGAAGACCATTACGAGGCGCTTATGGACTGCCTCGTCGACGCTCAGCGCCACTGGCTCGACATTGGTTGCGGCCGGGCGCCGTTTCCGAACAATTTGCAGTTGTCGGCGACGCTGGCGGAGCGATGCCCGCGGTTAGTCGGCATCGATCCCGATGCTAGCGTCGGGGCGAACGAATATGTCCATGAAGGTCGCCAGGCGACGTTGGAGCAGTACTTTCCAGATCGCCCGTTCGATTTGGTGTCGGCCCGAATGGTTGTGGAACACGTCCATCGGCCGGACGAATTCACGGCATCGCTGCGGCGAGTCACGTCGGCGGAGGCTTTGGTGGTATTCTATACCGTCAACTGGTGGTCGATCTCCGCACTGGCGGCGCATTGCTCGCCTATGGCAGTGCATCACTGGACGAAGAAGGGATTATGGGAGACCAAGGAGGACGATACATTTCCGACCGTCTATCGGATGAACCGGCGGTCGACGCTGCGCACATTGATGCATTGTGCTGGATTTGAGGAGTGCATGTTCGAGGTACTGCCCGACGCGGGTTTGCTATGGCGGCTCCCTGTGTTGCGGCGCATCGAGTTGGCGTGCTTCCGAGCCCTCCGCGCGTATCGGCTTCCATACGTAGATTCCAATCTTTTGGCAGTCTATCGCCGCGTGGAGTGACGGAGCCGTCGGAAGCGTCGCGATGGCCTCACTATGTACGGACTGATCTTTACCTACGTCTTGACCTTCGGCGGTGCCGTGGTGTCGCTGTTCAACCCGTTCCACGGGTTGTTGGTCTATATTTGCTTCGCGATTCTCAAGCCGCCGGCGCTCTGGCCGTGGGCTGTTCCGCCAGAGAACTACAGCAGGATTGTAGGAATTGCGTTCTTACTCGGCTGGGCCATGAACGGCTTTGGCGACGGCCGCCTTGGAAAGGCGCGGCCCGTGGTGATGATGCTACTGGGATACTTTTTGTGGGTCGTGCTTTCCACGACTTTCGGAATCGACCCCCCCCTGGGCGTCCCGTTTATCGAGTATCTGGCAAAGATTGTGCTTCCGTTCGTCGCGGGGGTGACGTTGATCCATACATGGAAGCAGCTTCAGTTGCTATTGTGGGTCATTGTGGGCTCATGCGCATTTCTGGCGTACGAGGCAAACCTGTTGTACTTGTCGAAGTATGACATGGAGCGACTGCCGGTCTTCAATCTCGACAACAACTCGGTCTCAATTTTGATTGTGACAGGTTTTGGGCTGACATTGATCATGGCTTTCGAAGATCCCGCCCGCTGGCGGCGATTGTTCATGTTCGGCGTGTCGGCGGCGATGGCGCATGTTCCGATGATGACAATGTCCCGCGGCGGGATGCTGGGCGCCGCCGTGGCGTCTGCTGTTGCCGTGGCGATCGTGCCGAAGTCGCGGCAAACCTGGATCACGATTTTGGGAGGCGTCGCCGTGGGCGTCGTCTTGGCGGGCCCGTCCGTGGTTGCCGAGTTCACGACGACCTTTAATGCGGAAGCGCAGCGAGACGCTTCAGCTGAGAGTCGATTGCTGCTATGGCTGGATTGCACCGATACGATGTTAAAGAATCCAATCTTAGGCGCGGGGCAGGACTGTTGGTCCAAGGTGGTCGAGACCTATGGGTGGGTTAAGGGTAAAGAAGCGCACTCGCTATGGTTTCAGACAGGTGCGGAGCTTGGCATACCTGGCGTCACGTTCCTGTTCATGTTTTATTTCCTCTCCGTCTTTCTGCCGTGGCGCGCGAGCAAGCGCACCAACGCGGCATGGATGCCAACCGTAGCGCGGATGATGGCCGCGTCGCTGAGCGGATTCGCCATCTCGGCGTCGTTTGTGACGGTCGAGGGTTTCGAACTCCCGTTCTATGTCGCATTGATCGGGGCCTGTGGTACGAAGATTGCCTATGATGAGCAGGCCGCGCAGGCTCTTGAATCCGAGTATGACGAAGATGAGGATTGCGAGCACACTGAGTTCGTCGAGAAGTGGGCGATGGCCCATTAATTCCGCGGCGACTTTGAATGACAATATCTAGAGAGACAAGGCAGCCCCATTCGCTCATCGCTGGGTTCTGCAGGATTGAACCAACCTGCGACGTTTGCGCTGTCGATAAAGCAGGTTGTCGAGACGCCGCCTAGAATGAGCACAACTTTTGTCGAGATTGAATCGGCTGACTCGTCGTCCGCCGGGGGCATCGAAAGCCCGGCGGGGCGCCGCATCACTGTCATCGAGGCGCGCTCTGAGTGGCGGCTAATTGATTGGCAAGAAACGTTCGCCTACCGCGACCTACTGCGATTTCTCGTCTGGCGAGAAATCAAAGTCCGCTATGCGCAGAGCGCCGTCGGCATCGGCTGGGCGGTCATCCAGCCCGTCTTTTCGATGTTGTTGTTCACCGTGGTCTTTGGCCGGCTGGCGCAGGTGAGCAGCGATGGCGCCCCTTACTCGCTGTTCAGCCTAGTGGCGCTTGTTCCCTGGACTTATTTCGCAAATGCCGTTACCGATGGCGTCAACAGCGTCATGAGCGACGCCAATACGCTCCGCAAGGTGTATTTTCCGCGCGTCCTGCTCCCGTTGTCGGCCGTCCTCGCCAAGCTCGTGGACTTCGGCATCGCGATGTGCGTGCTGGCCGTGGCGCTGGTCGCGTTCCGGCAGCCGCCGTCCTCAAGCGTGCTTGCGCTGCCACTACTTGTGCTGTTGATGATGACCGCCGCGCTGGCCGGCGGGGTCTGGCTCACGGCGTTGGCCGTGCAATATCGAGACGTGAAGCATGCCTTGACATTTGCCGTGCAGTTGGGGATGTACGCGTCGCCTATCGTTTACCCGACCAGCCTGATTCCCGCTGAGTATCGATTGGCATACGCCGTCAACCCGATGGTCGGCGTCGTCGAAGGATTCCGAGCGGCGCTCTTGGGCACGCAGTCGATGCCGTGGGACCTCGTCGGCGTCGGAGCAACGTCAGCCGTGGTGATGTTGCTTTCGGGCCTGGCATTCTTTCATTCCAAGGAACGACTCTTCGCCGACGTGGCCTGAATACGGCCGCGCCGACGGGGATACGAAATGTCGCACCCTGCAATCACCGTCGAGAACCTGAGCAAGGCGTATCGCCTGGGCGTCAAGGAAGAGGTGGCCGACACGCTGACGAAGGCGCTCATTGGCGTCGTCCGGGCGCCGCTGCGCAATCTGAACAAGTTGCGCCGCCTTACGCGTTTCGCCGTCGAGGACGACTCCCCCGACACGCTGTGGGCGTTGCGCGACGTGTCGTTCGAGGTCAAAGAGGGCGAGGTCGTCGGCGTCATTGGCCGCAACGGGGCGGGAAAGAGTACGCTCCTTAAAATACTCAGCCGCATCACGGAGCCAACCAAGGGCCGAGCTGTCATCCATGGCCGCGTGTCGAGCTTGCTTGAGGTAGGAACGGGTTTTCACCCGGAGCTCACCGGCCGTGAAAACATCTACATGAACGGCACGATACTCGGCATGACCAAGCGGGAGATCGACCGCAAGTTCGACGAGATCGTGGACTTCTCGGGCGTCGAGAGATTTCTCGAAACGCCGATCAAGCGATACAGCTCGGGTATGCAGGTGCGGCTGGCGTTTTCGGTCGCCGCCCACCTAGAACCTGAAATATTGATCGTCGACGAAGTACTTGCCGTCGGTGACGTGGACTTCCAAAAGAAATGCCTCGGCAAGATGCACAGCGTGGCGGACAGCGGGCGGACGGTGCTGTTCGTCAGCCACAATATGGGCGCCGTGGAAGGGCTGTGCACCCGCGGGTTGGTACTTAACAAAGGAATGCTCCTTTTGGACGCGACTGCGGCCAATGCGGTGAAGACGTACCACCAACGCAGCTTGACGTCGTTACCAGGCGCGGGGCATCGCTTTCAACCTTGCAACGACTTGCGCACCAGCGCCAGCACTGTAGTCGTTCGAGAATTGCGAGTTTCATCGAACGGCGTCGTCCTGGATGAAGGCTACGCGGTCGGGGCGCCGCTGGAATTCCACATCGAGTGCGAAACGGCGGACGAATTGACCAACCCGGCGGCCTACATCCGGATCAAGAGCAGTTCGGGGCAAGTCGTCACCGAGCTCCATAGTCGACGATGCGGCGGGCGCCTGGGCGGGCGGCTTCATGGGCGATTCATCATATCGTGCGTCGTGCCGGAACTTCTCCTTTACCCCGGCGAATACAACCTCGAGGTCGCCTTCGAGGCGCATGGCCGATGGCTGTTCAGCGCCGACTGTGCCGGACGGCTCAACATTTTGCCAACGGATTTTTTCGGGACGGGTAAGGGAGCGAGCATTCCCAACGTCCTAGTTATTTGTCGGCAGCAATGGACATCGCGCGTGGGCGCCCAGAACGGGGCGCGTCCACTCGCTTGTGAACCGAAGACGGAGAGCGACGCGGCCGCGCTCGACTCGCGCGAGGCGGGGCACTCGCTTTAGCCTCGACGCAGTTGTGTCGCGTTCGTATCTGATCCAAGTACCGGCGCATTCATGTGGGGAAAATTGAGAGCTCAAGTTCGCGACCAGGCGTTGAACCTCTTCCGCCGCGCGCTCGGACATGAGCGAGGGCGCGCCGCGCTGTTGGACGAACTCCGCGTGCTGAAACATCAGGAGAACGGTCTCCTGATCGGCGCCCGATCCGCAGCGCCGCCGTATGGCGACCTCGGCATTGCGACGCCGACGCACGGCATTGAGGGGCTCAAGGACGTGACGATTGTCACCGGGAGATTTCGGAGCGGCACCACGCTCCTATGGAACATTTTTCGACATTGCGAAGGCTGCACTGCATACTACGAACCGTTCAACGAGCGACGTTGGTTCGATGCCAATCGACGCGGGGCACGAGTCGACGCGACGCATTTGGGTGTCGAGGACTACTGGCGTGAGTACGAAGGGCTACAGTCGCTCGATGCCGATTTTGACGAGCAGTGGACGCACCGCCGATTGCTCATGGGCGAGCGGGCGTGGAATCCGCGGATGAAGCGGTACGTCGACGCACTGATTCAACATGCATCCGGGCGAGCGGTCTTAAAATTCAACCGTCTCGATTTTCGCTTGCCCTGGGTGCGGGCAAACTATCCATCCGCGAAGATTGTGCACATCTGTCGGCATCCGCGCGAGCAATGGCGTTCGACGTTTTTGCGCACCACGCCCCATCCGCCGTCGGCGGGAATGGCCGGGTTTGCCTCGTGCGACGAGTTTTACGTTCTGAGCTGGGCTCGCGATTTGCGATATCACTTTCCGTTCTTGGACGAGCGGGAGTGCGAGCATCCCTACCAGATGTTTTACTACCTTTGGAAGCTTTCCTACCTTTTCGGAACAAAGTACTCCCACGTTTCGTTGCGACTCGAAGATCTGGTAGCGAACCCGCGGCGTGAACTGGAACGAATGTTCGCGGCCATCGACTTGGCGCCCCGCGACATGGACGCCCTGTGCGGCCTCTGTGCGCAGCCTCGTGCTGGCCGCTGGCGTGAATATGCCACTGATGAGTGGTTTGCCGGCCACGAGTCGCATTGTGAAGCCGTGCTCGAAGAGTTCCTACGCTAGCTCGCAAGCGCCGAGGCGAAACGACCGCGACGCACCGGCGAGAGTGGGGATCGGACGGCGGTCCCGCAGAATGACTGTGAAATGTAAGTTGCTCATCAGCCGCGTCTTTCCACCCCAAGTCGGCGGCAGCGGGCGCTTCCTGTGGGAGATCTACCGCCGGCAGGATGGCGCCGAGTTAGTCACTGCGGCGGGCGAATGTGCCGGCAGCGAGGGGTTCGACGGCGATGCGCCATTTCCCATCGTTCGCATGCCGCTCCACTTTCGCAATTGGGGACTCTTGCCGCTGGGGTTTCGGAGCTACGCCTCTGTCTTTCTGCATCTTCGGAAAATCGTTCGGCGCCAACGGATTGCCGCAGTGCATGCCGCGACGCTGCTTCCCGAGGGCTTTCTCGCGTGGATGTTGCACCACAAATACGGCCTCCCCTACGTGTGTTTCGTGCATGGCGAGGAACTCGGCTGCGCCGCGACGAGCCGTGAACTCTCTTGGATGACGGATCACGTCGTGCGTGGGGCGAGCCGCCTGATTGCCAACAGTGCTAACACGCGGGAGCTGATCCTCAAGGCGTGGCCGGCGGCTGACGAGAAGATTGCTGTGGTGACGCCGGGCGTCGACGCCACTCGATTCTGTCCGGCCGAACGGGACGACCAGGTCCGGCGGCGGCTTGGCTGGGCGGGTCGGCGGGTCGTCCTCACGGTCGGCCGGCTGCAAGAGCGCAAAGGGCACGATCGTCTGATCGAAGCGCTGCCGGCGATTCGTCGTGAAATACCGGATATCTTGTATGCGATCGTCGGAGACGACGAACGGCGCGCGCGGCTAGCGTCCTTGGCCGTGGCCACGGGCGTTCAGAATTGCGTGAAGTTTCACGACGAACTGGCGGACGCCCAGCTCATCGAGTGCTATCAGCAGTGCGACCTGATGGCGTTGCCAAATCGCGAAATTAACGGCGATATTGAGGGATTTGGCATGGTGCTTGTCGAGGCCCAGGCCTGCGGGCGGCCGGTGCTCGCGGGTGCTTCCGGGGGGACCGTCGAGACAATGCGACCCGGCGAGACCGGCCGCCTCGTCGACTGCACGAGGCCCGAGCCATTGGCCGCCGCATTGATTGAAATGCTGAGTTCGCCGCTTGCGCTTGAGGAAATGGGCGTTGCGGCCCGACAATGGATGGTTCGGAACTTCGATTGGAGCGTCATCGCCCAGCGTGCCCGCGAGGCCATGGGCGAGAGCGCGGCACAGCCGCTATCAGGCGGACGCGCCGTCGCGGGGGTCGAGTTGGAGTCCGGCGTGCTGTAAGACAGCGATTGAAAATGCCCCTCAGCTCCACATGCGCTCCGATGCTCGAGTCGACCGAACTGACAGTTCCGGTGAGGGTGTTCCCGGGCCTCGCCGGCCATGCGCAACCCGTCTGTTTTGGCGTCCCTGTCGTAAAGGGAATCATGTGGATTGCGCCGGCGGAAGCGATTTTGGAATCGTCGCACGGCGAACGCAGCATCGCACAGGTTGAGCCGTTGGCTCGGTGGTCGGATGACTCGATCCAATGGCTGCGAGCGGATGCGGTGATCACGCCGACGGGAAAAGAGGATGTTGCGTGGCGGCTGAAGTTTGATCTCGATAAGTCTGCCGGGCGGGAGGCTGGCGCTAAGGCGCCTCTTGAAAGGGCCTTCGCTGCCTGCGGCCCCGTGAAAATCGCACCATTCGGCGTTGGCAGGCGGTATCACGGGACGGACGTCGTGACACTCGGTTCCGAGCATTGGCGCATCGTGGATCGACGCGGTCGCATCCATTCGCCGCGTTTCAAATGTGGACCGATCTTCGGCGCTTGGGGACCAGTCCGGCAGTCCTGGAATGAGGCGGGACATTTTCCTCGCATCAAGGGCCTTGGCGTCTACGTGCAATGGACGATTTACGGGGAACCGGGTCTGCTGCGCTGCGATGTCATGCTCCACAACTCGCGGCGCGCTCGGCATCGCGGCGGGCTGTGGGACTTGGGCGACGCCGGATCAATCCTGTTGAAGGATTTCTCGTTTCGGTGGCCATTGAAGCCGGGGACGTGCGAGTACCTAACCGCGCGGATCGAACCCGGGTTGCCGCAGGTTACGGCTACCCGTCGCTTCGAGGTATTTCAAGCTTCCAGCGGCGGCGAGAACTGGCAGAGTCGGGTGCACGTCAATCGGCATGGCGAGGTCCCTTGTCCGTTTCGCGGCTATCGCTTTGGCGTCGATGAGCACCAGGGCACAGGTCTGCGAGCGTCTCCTCACGTGACGGCGCAGGGCGATGCGTATTGCGTGACCTTGGCAGCGCCGGAGTTCTGGCAACAGTTCCCCAAAGTGCTGCAGGCCGACGCCAAAGAAATGCGTCTGGGGTTATTTCCGGCGGAGTTTGGCGACTTCTTCGAGTTGCAGGGCGGCGAGCGTAAGCGTCACACATTCTGGATGCAATTCGTGGCCGCGGGGGCCGAGGTCGACGATCTGGGATGGGTCTTCCATCCGACCATCGCCTTGCCGGCCGCCAGGGCACTCGTGGCCGCCGGCGTCAACCCCGAGATCCGGCCGAGACCAAGCCAGGCCCTCGACAATCTCGACCACGTGCTTAGCGAGGCCCTCGATGGTCCACGAAGCATCGTGGTCAACCGCGAGCAGGTCGACGAGTATGGTTGGCGCAATTTCGGCGACATGGTGGCCGACCACGAAGCCGCTTTTTACAAAGGCCAAGCCCAGTTTGTCTCGCATTACAACAACCAGTTCGACGTCTTGCTTGGACTGCTGATGCAGTCGTTACGGACAAACGACCGACGGTGGTTTCGCTTTGCAGACGAGTTGGCGCGTCACGTCATGGACATCGACGTCTATCACACTTGCGAAGATCGGGCGGCCTATAACGGCGGACTCTTCTGGTTCACCGATCACTACCACACGGCCCACGAGTCGACGCACCGGACTTATTCGCGGAAGAACGTGCCGGCCTCAGGCGTCTACGGCGGCGGGCCTGGCGCTGAGCACAACGCCACGACGGGACTGTTGCTCTATCATTTGCTCACCGGTTGTCCGTATGCACGCAGCACCGTAATCGAATTGACCGATTGGATCGTTGACATGGAGGACGGTCGAAAGTCCATGCTCAGCATCCTTGACGATGGTCCGACCGGTCTGGCGGCGGCGAACCGCACTAAGCCGAGCCGCGGCGGCGCCAATTCGATTAATGCTCTTGTCGATGCGTGGATGCTCACGAAGGAAGCCAAGTATCTCAATCTTTGCGAGGACCTCATTCGGCGGTGCATTCACCCTTCCGACGACGTCGACAAGTGGGACCTGCTCGACGTGGAAGGAAATTGGTCGTACACGATGTTCTTGACGAGCCTCGCCAAGTACGCCGCCGCGAAGGAGGAGGCCGGGCAACTCGACGACTGCTACCAGCTAGCGACGGAGAGCATAGTGCACTATGCGCAGTGGATGTTGAAGCATGAACGGCCTTACTTTGACCAGGCGGACAAGTTGGAGTATCCCACCGAGACTTGGGCGGCGCAAGAGTTTCGCAAAGCCAACGTGTTTCGTCGGGCGGCAAGGTTCGCTGCTCCGGACCTCGCTAGGGCGCTACGAGAAAAGGGAGACGAATTTGGCATCAGAGCTTGGGAGGACCTCTTAAGTTTCCCCGATTCTCGAGCCGCGATTCGGCCGTTGGCTTTGATGATGACCGAAGGACTAGCGGACTGCGTATTCCGACACGAACGGGAGGCGCCGCTTCCCAGGAGACCTGCAAGGCCCCCCATCGCAGATCGCGAGCGGTTCATTCCGCAAAAGCGGCGTGTGCGGGCAATGCTGAGGCGCCCGTTCGGCATCGCAACGCTGGTGATGCGCGTGTTGAATCCTCGCCGGTGGCGTCGTCGATCGTGACAAGTCGGATATTCGAGCTCACGTCGCGCCGCGGTCGTCTGGCGATCGGTGTTGATTGCGAAGTCGAAGAAACGTTCATTGGGTCGTCGAGAGGTCCTTGGTCGTCGGACAGCAATCCTTGACGCCAGTATCTTGCCCGCTTTGCAGCGGTGAAGATCACCGCCCAGAGCGCGAGATCGACGGATTCGGTCTGGTGAAATGTGCGTGCGGATTCGTCTTCGTCAATCCGCGGCCGTCGAACGAAGCGATTTACGAGCTTTATGACGTTTCCGACGCGAACGCACTCATCGAGTTCTTCGAGGTCTCGCGCACGCCGTCGCAGATCAAACGGTACGAAGATTATCTCGCGGAACTGGAAGGCGAGGTCGGCGCTAAAGGGCGATTGTTAGATTTTGGATGTGGTCCCTGCTATTTCCTCAAGCAGGCTCAACAGGACGGGTGGGACGCGCATGGCTTCGATGTAGGGACGTGGGTCAGGGAAGCGGCCGCTCGCCTGGGCGCCGCCAACGTATGCGTAGGTCAGTTGGAGACCTCGGCGCTGCCGCGCGAGTATTTTGACGTCATCACGGCCACCGAGGTCTTCGAGCACCTTCCACGGCCGCGCGCCGCCTTGCAGACTCTACGGCAGTACTTGCGTCCAGGCGGCTTGTTATTCCTCACTGTGCCCAATTACAACTGTTTGTCCATCATGCTCGGCCGGGACGATTTTTGGGAGAATCGCCCGCCGCAGCACCTCAATTACTTCACGCCGCGGACATTGCATCGGGTGCTCTCGGAGTGCGGTTTTGGAGTACGACGCCTCTCCAGCGGCGGCGGCCTGAAATTGGAATGCGTGTTTGGGCGCGCGTATTCAGGCGTTGACGAGCCGAGCGTGCGAAATAGCGTCACCAGTGCGACAGTCGGTGTGCCCTTTAACGCCGCCGAGCCGCCGCCCGAGCCGAGGCAAAAACCTCTGTGGAAGCGCGTCCTGTGGCCGGCTGTCAATGAGCTACTCTACAAACGGGCGCTGGTGGGCATGTCGATCTTCGCCATCGCTCAGCGGTCGGAATCTGAGCGGCGCACCGGCCGAGGTACAACGTCATGAGACCTATTGGCAAAGCGGCGCTTAACGCGCTCGTAATCGTGGTCCTGTCACCGGCGTTGCTGGCGTACGCCATCGCCGCGTCGGTATTCGGATCGCATCGCATTTTCCCGACGGCTTCACAAGCGATGAGTCTGTGGCCAGGGGTCTTGGGAGCGTATCTGCGGAGAGCATTTTACCGCCGCGTTCTTCCAGCTTGCGGGCGCGACGCATGGATCTCGTTTTTGACCGTCTTCTCGCACCCATCAATTCGCTTGGGCGAACAAGTCTACATCGGCATAGGCTGCATGCTGGGGGATGTGACGGTCGAAGACGATGTGCTCATTGGGTCCCATGCGTCGGTGATCAACGGCGGACGGCAGCACGACACGAGCCGACTCGACGTGCCGGTGCGGCTCCAGCCCGGCGTCTTCCCGCGAATTACCATCGGGCAAGACAGTTGGATTGGCGATCGAGCGGTGGTGATGGCCGACGTCGGCCGGCATTGCGTGGTCGGCGCCGGGGCAATTGTGACAAAGCCTGTGCCGGACTATGCCATCGTCGCGGGCAACCCAGCACGAATCATTCAATGGCGAAGAGCGCCGGAACCCCGCGATGCGAGCGCCTTGAAAGAAGACATCGTCGACCAGGCGCGGAGTTTCGCAGAGCGGGAGAGCCCGAAGGACATGGAACCGATTGCGCCGCGGCCGGCGGACGCCGTAATTGAAGGGCGGAGCTGACGATGGGGTGGGGATTGCCGGGATTCTTGCGGCTGTTGCCTTCGCCGACGTTGGTCATTACCGACCACGTTCGCGAGACGCTCGCGCAGTTGCCGCCAAGCGCTAAAATCCTCGACGTCGGGGCCGGTGGACGCCGAATTACGCCCGACGTTGTCACGTTTGACGCGTTGGCCGGCCCGGAGATCGACGTCGTCGGCGACATCCATGCAATGCCGATTCCTGACGAAAGCTACGACTGCGTGTTCTGCACGGGGACGCTCGAGCACGTTGAGGACCCGTGGCGGGCGATCCAGGAGATTCACCGCGTCACGCGAATCGGCGGAATCGTGCACGTCGATGTGCCGTTTATTCAAGGATTTCACGCCGACCCGAACGACTACTGGCGGTTCACGATCGAGGGCCTCCGCCTACTGTGCAAGCCGTTCCACGAGCTGGCCTCCGGCGTCCACATTGGCCCAACCTGCGGGTTAGTGTGGATTGCCCGGGAATGGGCCAACTGCGTGAGGGAGGATCGGGTCGTATCGAACCTATGTCTGGTGGGTATGGCAATTGTGACGGCTCCGCTAAGGTACTTGGATTATATTTGGATGAAAAGTAAGCGCAGTCACCGCGTTGCATCCGCGGTGTACTTCAGGGGGCGCAAGATGGGGGGCCAAGAGGCGGTGGGGGCGTGACTTGATGCGAGCGTCGCGGTTGGCGCACGATTTGCCACACCAGCCTGTGCGGCAATCTCCCCGGACGGCACGAAGATCAGCCATGATTCACCAAGAGCCCCAAATCGGCATTGGTCCCGCGTTGCCATGTTTCAATGGAACCGTCGAAACCGATGGCGGCGTTGCGGCGCATGAACGAATGTCCCTGGCCCGTTCCATGGCGGACGAAGGCAACGAGCTCAAGGCGATCACCTGCCGTGACATCGGCCACTTGAGTGACCGCCATCCGCTGGCGAACGGCTTGGTCTCCCCGCAATTACTAGCCGCATACTCCGAGTTCCCGGGCGCCAGCGACGGTTTCCCCCTCTTCTTCTACGTGCAGCGCCGCAACCAATTATGCAGCTACTTTCGCGTCATTCCCGACGAGGTCACAGTCGACGGCGAGCCACGCCCGTGGGCGTGGTCCGGCGACAACTACACGTACCCTGAGTTTCGCAAGCGCGGCCTGTCGACGTGGCTGCAGAGTGAAGCGACGCACTACCTTCACGAGATGGGCGTCGCACGCGGGTCGGTCTTTTCGACGGACGTCACGCGCCACATCTTTGAAAAACTCGGCTTTGCCTTCGTGGGCTGTGCGCGCCGACTCCTGTTTCTCCGGTCGGTGGCGCCGTTGCTGCAAGCTCACCTTGCGGATGGACGATCGCGGCAAATCGCGGAAGCGATCTTGCGACCGCTGGCCGCATCGGCGGCAACGGCGATGGGTTTCTGGTGCCGGGCGCTGGCCCGGCACGCTGAATGCGTCCCGGCGGACGCATCGTCCGAGCCGGAGCTCGCGAGATTCTTGGAGTCCGTCGCGGCGCACCGGGACGTTCATTTCGCGATGGAAGCGGGCCTGTTGAGGAAGAAGCTCGAGGTTGCGTCCACGACGGGCGACGTCTCGCTGTGGCTCCTCCAGGACCGTCAGTCCCGAGACTGCTTGGCGTACATGATTGTGCGGGAGCGGTTCCAGGACCGACCGTTGGCCGAAAAATACTGCGGGTTTCGGCTCATGACATTGATGGATTTTGGGTTTGTGCACGGGAATTCCCGCGCCGCATCCGGAATCCTGGGGCACTTGAGCAGCCTTTTTCTGGCGAGCAAGTGCGACGTTCTGGAGATCATCTCCAACAGCAAACTGTTGAACCGCACTGCGGCGCGACGCGGGCTTGTTCCTGTGGGCAAGGGTATGACGTTTACCTGCTCCGTTCCAGAGGAATGGAATTGGTCCCGCGAGATGTACGCGCTGGACCGCTGGCCGCTGACAAATTTCTGCGGCGATGGTTTCACGTTCTGAGCCTCCTCACGCCGCGCGACCGTGTGTACGTGGCGGCTTTTCTTTGGCTGATCACGCACTGTCCCGACGTTCGGAAGCCGACGCAGGAAGCGTCTGAAGATCTGCTTTGGGTCAAAGTGCCAATCGTACCAATCAATCTCGCCTAGCATCGGCGCTTTCACGATGAAATCCTTTGCCAAGTCATGCTTTCTCAACGCGCTGGGCGTTGTCCGAAGCGTGCCGCGCGACAGCGGAGTCTTATTGACGTTCGACGACGGTCCGCATCCCGAGGTGACGGCAGAGGTGTTGGAACTGCTAGCCCAGTATGATGCGAAGGCCGTGTTCTTCATCGTTGGCAATCGCATTCCCAAATCGCCGCCGATGCTCGCGAAGATTCATAGGGCGGGCCATGCCATCGGCAATCACACGTTCGAGCACCCATTGGACGGCAATCCGCCGCTCGTTCATTACTATCGTGACGTCAAAGCGTGTCAGCAAGTTCTGCACCTCCATACCGGGCAAGTGCCCCAACTTTTCCGACCCCCATTGGGTTCCCTCACGGCCGGCAGTTTGCTGGCGCCGCGGCTGCTGGGAATGCGAACGATGCTTTGGTCCGTCGATGTGGGCGACTGGCAGTTGAGAAATGAGGCGGACGCCGAAATTGCTGGGAATCGCCTTGCCGAGAATGCGTCGCCCGGCGACATCGTACTCCTCCATGACGATAACCCATGGGTTGTGAGGGTACTTGAGATTGCACTTCCGAAACTACGCAAGCAAGCGGTGAGATTAGACGCGGCGCTCGGCGCACTCAAGGCACGGCCCGACGCTGGTCGACCCACATGACCGGGGCAAACGACGCTCCGCGAGCAACCATGAAGTACTTTTCCTTTGGGGCGCGCGCCCGGGGCGCGCGAGAACGAACGCAGGAATTGACGTCAGTTTCGTTGGCCAACGGCGCCGCTAGAAACGTCGTCGATGCTGAAGAAGTCGGCGCCGAGGCGTCAATCGACCGATGGCCGTCGCATTGCGACGATGCGAGAAGATCGTCGTCAGGCGAAATGACGCCAAACATTTCGGATTCGCTACGCTCCTGGGCGACGGCGGAGTATTCGGAGTTTCCGTACGCGTATTGGGGGACCAATGGCACGACTTTACTGTTTGACGCGTTGTGTCAGGAGAAGCGACGCACGATCTTACTCCCAGCGTTTATCTGCCCGTCGTTGTCTGCCATGCTCCTGAGAACGGGCATGAAGGTATTGCATATCGACGTCGACCGCCGAACTCTCCACATGAACTCTGGCGCGCTGCGCCGTTGCTTAGCAGAACACAAGAGTTCGGAGACCGCACTCCTGGTCGACCACACGTTTGGCTATCCCGACGCGGCGATCAGGGAGTGGCGGCGGCGGTATTCTGATCTGTTGATCATCGAGGACTGCGTGCGCGCGTTGGGCGGCGAGATCGAAGGCCGGCCAGTTGGTCACGACGGAAACTGGGTCCTGCATTCCCTCTACAAGACAACCGTTGTGAATGACCACGGCGCAGTTCTGTTAACGCGTTCGCCGTATGCGATCCGATCCGGGGCGCCACCCGTGGCAACGCTTCGCCAATGGGCTTCAGGTGTACGTCCGGCGCGGATGCTCCATGACGTCGTTAAACGCGTTCATCCGGAGTTCGTTGACGATCGGCGGCAATACGAGGCGCCGGTTTGGACGGAAGGAGTCGGTGCGCCGAACGCACTCTGCCAGGCGCGGTTTGAGCGTCACCTCTCGCATCTGACGAACGATCGCGAGCGACGTTGGCGCGCGAGCCAGGCGATTCAGGACGCACTTCGCGACGAACAGTCGCTAGCATTTGTCCATGTGCCGGACGAGTGTCGGCCGTCGGCGTTCTTTCTGAGCTTTGTCCTCTCCGCCGACATTCACCGCGAAACGCTCATCAACAATTTGCATCGCAGGGGTCTTTTCCTGGTTTGGGCGTGGAGCATTATCCCGGCGAACTATGCGTGCTTTGCGCCAAGCTTTCCCTATGGCTCCGTCGAGAGCGTGTTCCTGGCGAACCATGTCTGCCATATTCCGCTAAGCCAATACGCCTCGGCGCGACGCACAAGACGATTGATCAGCCTGCTGCGCAATGCTTTGCGCACAACAGGCGCATAACGATGTCGCTGGTCACGAACGCTGCGTGTCAGGAATTCTCCATGTTGGGACTCCGCCATTAGGCGATTGAGATTTCGCATGACGACACGATTTGAGGCGGCTGGAATTGATTCGCGCAGCCCTGACTTCCATCGTTGCCACGATCCCGTCGTCATCGAAGAGATCCTTTGGAGAGATTCCTTCGGTGTGCCAATGCCATATTTTCCTCGGAGCGTTCTCCGCACAGCGGCTCGAGAACTCCTCGCCGTGTCGCCAGACGTGTACTTTGTGATCGCCGAGACGCAAGGGCAATACTGCGGATTTGCGCTTGGGCAAACAGTAGGCCCCACGATGTGGAGAAAGTTCGCCGCGGCACACCTCGCGAGGCATCCGTTTGCCATCTTATGGATGGTCGTCCGACTAAAATTGCTCCTTCCGCTGCAATGGAGAGCAAATCGATGGCTGTCCCGGCGACGTTTGGTTGCAACTGACGGAATCCCCGCAACGGTTCCGGGAATTCCGAAGCTTGATCATCCTTTTGCGTGGACGACCAGTGGGGAGACGAACCGTGCGGAGATTGGCCAAGTTGATGAGCTGTTCGTGTGCGATACATGCCGAGGCAAGGGAATCGGGCCGGGACTCTTAACATACTTGGCTTGGGAAATGGCTCGCGGAAAAGTGACTCTCATCGAGGCGCATGTGGACGCCGGCAACCTTGCCTCACTGCGCGCCTTCCAAAAAGCCGGGTGGGAGGCATTTCTAACGGCGGGAGGCGACTATTACGTTTGCCACCGTCCTCCGCCTGCTGTGGTTGGTGATTGTGGAGATTATGACGTTGTACGACGACCTGAGCAGGTCAATCATTCGAACGTCAACTAACGCCCAGACTCGAAGGCCATATTCCAACTCCTGCCGCGTATTCCGGCCAATTCACTTTCGCGAGCCCGTGGCAATGGCGTCTCCATAGGGCAATTGCTTGATTTTCGACCGGAACGCCTATTGCCCGGGTCGCATTTTGTCTTATGTTATCGGGAATCGATGGCGCTACTCTTATCTAATTCGCATTCTGCGATGACCGCGACTGTTCCCGCGCCTCCGGCGCCCGCACAGAGCTCTGGCGAGCTTGCGATCGCGTCGTCGTATGTGGACCTCGTCAGGTTGCAGCCGACATGGTTGGAATTCCTCGCCGGCGGCACGATTGGCGACCACGTGGAGAACGATCCACGAATGATCGTGGATACGGCACGGCGCCGGCCGGACCTGCAACCGCTGATTCACGTGGTGCGGCGCGGCGGTCGCATTCAGTGCATTGCTCCGCTGTATTTGGAGAAAAGTCGCATTGCATTGGAGTTTAGCGTCTGGAATGTTGCATCTCTGTGGGCCCGCAAGCTCTGCATCTGGGGCGATCGTCTGGTCTTCTCCCGCGACGCGGACCAGCGCGCTTGCGTTACAGAAGTGCTGCGGGGCCTTCGCGAACGAATTCCTCCGTTTGACCTGCTGGCGATCACGGGCCTGCGACAGAGCGACAGCCTCTGGGTTCACGGCATCGAAGGAGGTCTATTTCAGCAGTTGGCGCATCTGTCGCCCGTGCTAATGCGGGCGGAAAAGAATCATCAGATTCTGATGCCACCGACGTTTGATGACTACCTGGCCACGCTAAGCAAGAGCACCAGAAAGAATCTGCAACGCACGTCAAGGCGATTCTTTGAGGGTGGCTATTCGACGATCGAGAAAATCTCGTCCCCCGGCGACGTGGATCGCTTGCTGAAATGGCTTAACGAGATTCACAGGAATTCATGGCAGGGGCGCACCTTTGGACAGCGCCCATGGGACGACGACGGGCAGCGCGTCTTACTGCGAGGCGTCGCAGAGAACGGCTGGTTGCGGTGCTACGTGCTCCTTCGAAACGATGAGCCGGTCGCTTACGAACACGGCTATTTGTACAACGGCACCTACTTCGGTCTGGACTGCGCTTACAGCCAAAAATGGGCGGACGCCGGCCCGGGATCGATCTTGATCTTTTCGGTGATTCAAGACCTCGCCGAGAACGAGCGGGCGAGGATTGTCGATTTTGGCGTCGGCGACCTGGCTTACAAGCGCAGCTTCGGCAACAGCGACTGCGACGCATCGACGGTGTTTTGCGCGGCGACCAATCAGTGGAAACGCATCCTGCGAATGCAGACGATGCTCCATGCGGCGTACGACCGATTGCGGAACGGCCTGGTGCGTGTTGGCGTCGACCGACTGGTCCGTAAGGCGATCAAGCGACAGCGCTAGCTTAGCGCACGACGACGACGACTGCGGCTCAGGAAAAAGCCGCCTGCAGCGGCTTTGCCCCCCCGGGGCAACTGCGGTTTGTGCAAATCGCGTCGATGGACTCTGATGGAGAGAGTCCCGGGGGAGTCGATTGTCGCGGCGAAAGCGGATTTTCGGTTCGTAGGGACTTTCGCACGACTCCGCCTGAATCGCCGACCTACATTTGGGGCGAGACTCTGCGACGCCGCTGTACTTTCCGCCATTTGGGCGTTGGCCGAACCATGCCCGCGGCTGGAGACCAAGGAAGCTTTCTGAATGTGCGGCATTGCCGGCATAGTCAACACGTTAGACGACCAACCGGTTGAGCGGTCTCCGCTGCGCCGAATGGCGTCCGCCATCGCTCACCGTGGCCCCGACGCCGAAGGCTTGTGGTTTGGCGACGGCGTTGGGTTGGCGCATCGGCGGTTGTCGATCATCGACCTGGCGTCGGGCGATCAGCCGATGAGCAATGAGGACGGCTCGATTCAGGTCGTGTTCAACGGCGAGATCTACAATTACCGCGAATTGCGGGTGCGCTTGGAAGGACGAGGACACCGCTTCCGCACGACTTCGGACACCGAAGTGCTTGTCCACCTTTATGAAGACGAGGGCGACGAGTTGGTGAAACGTCTGCGGGGCATGTTTGCTTTCGCACTTTGGGATCGGCCTCGGCAGCGATTGCTCCTAGCGCGTGATCGCGTAGGGCTCAAACCGCTCTACTATTGCCGCACGCGGAGTTCGTTTCTTTTTGCCTCCGAGATCAAGTCATTGTTGACCTGCCCAGAGGTCGAGCGGACAGTCGACGTTGAATCGTTAGAGGACTATCTCGCATTTGGCGTTGTTCCCGGTGCGCGATCAATCTTTCGCCGCATTCACAAGCTTCCCGCGGCGCAAGTGTTGGCCGTATCGCGCACGGACGACAAACTCCAGCCACGACGGTACTGGCGCCTGCGCAGCGAGCCGGACGAGTCGTTGACTGTGGACGACTGGAAGCAGGCCGTGCGGGCGAAGTTTCACGAGACGGTGGCTGCCCACCGCATCGCCGACGTCCCCGTCGGAGCGTTCCTGAGCGGCGGGCTCGATTCCAGTGCCGTCACGGCCGCGCTGGTGGAATCGGGCGCCGGCGCCATCCGGACGTTTTCGATCGGCTTCAATGAGGAGCGATTCAGCGAATTGCCGTATGCTCGACGGATAGCCAAGCAATTCGGCACGCGACATGTTGAGGAGATCGTGACGCCGCAAGCAGCGGAAAGCCTCGACGACCTAGTGACCTATTACGACGAGCCGTTTGCCGACGCTTCCGCGATCCCCACGATGCACGTGTCGCGAATTGCGCGGCGGCATGTGAAGGTAGTCCTTTCGGGAGATGGCGGGGACGAAGCGTTCGGCGGGTATGCGCGCTACGCTCACGATCTGCGCGAGGCGTCGCTGCGTGCAAAGCTTCCGGAAGCGTTGCGGCGGCGGCTGTTGGGGCCGTTGTCGCGCGTGTGGCCCAAGGCCGATTGGCTGCCGCGGCCGCTGCGGCTAAAGTCGGCCCTCACGAACCTTTCGCTCAATGACGCGGAGGCGTACGCTCATACAGTGTCGCTGTGCCGACCGCCGCTGAGGCGCCAATTGCTGCATCCCGACGTGCGAGCACAACTGAACGGCCACTTGCCTGAGGAGCGGATCATCGAGGGATATGGCGTCGCGCACGGCGATCCGCTGCGCGGCATGATCTCGGCCGACGTCGACCTTTTGCTGCCGGACGACTTTCTGACCAAAGTGGACCGCGCCAGCATGGCGGTGGGATTGGAAGTGCGGCCGCCGCTGGTCGACCATGAATTCTTGGAGCTGGCGGTGCGGATGCCCTCGTCGCTGAAAGTGCGAAACGGCGAAACTAAGTGGATGTTCAAGCAGATTTGCGACGGCTGGCTGCCGCCCGACGTCGTGCGTCGCCGGAAGCAGGGGTTCGACATTCCGGTGGACGAGTGGCTTCGCGGTCCGTTGCGCGAGCAATTTCACGAATCAGTGCTGAATCCACGGACGCCCGTGGCGTCGTACATCGACCAGCGCGTCGCCAAGGAGTTGTACGCTTCGCATGTTCGCCGCACCGGGCGTCACGGAGCGGTGTTGTGGCAACTGATGGTGCTGGGGCGGTGGATGTCTCGCTATCTCACCGAGGCGCCGACGCACGTCGCATCTCTTTAGTCATTAATTTGGGTTCTCAGGTATTACGACCAAAGATATGAGTGATCCCTCCGAATCTTCCGCCATGCGCACTGCGTCGGCGTCGTTTCTGAGCGCCTTGATTCCGTACGCGTCCATCGCGCGTCCCGATCATTGGTTCAAAAACGTATTCATGCTGGCCGGTGTGATGCTGGCCGCGTTCTACGCGCCGGACCAGCTCGCCGGCTTTCACGTGGGGCTGCTTGCCGCGGCGTTGCTCGCCACGTGTCTGGTGGCTTCGAGCAACTACGTCATCAACGAGGTGCTCGACGCACCGACCGACCGTGAACATCCCGTGAAGCGCAATCGGCCGATCCCGGCCGGGCGCGTGCGCGTCTCCGTGGCATACATCGAGTGGGCGGCGCTGGCGATCGTCGGCGCGGCGATTGGATACTGCGTGAACATTCCGTTCTTAGCGATGCTCGTTGCCCTATGGGTCATGGGGCTTTTGTACAATGTTCCACCGGTGCGGCTCAAAGATTTGCCCTACTTGGACGTGCTGACGGAGTCGGTGAACAATCCGCTTCGACTGTTGTTGGGTTGGTTTGTCGTCACGCCGAACATTCTGCCGCCGGTGTCGCTGTTGGTTTCCTACTGGATGGTGGGCGCCTTCTTCATGGCCAGCAAGCGATTCGCGGAGTATCGGATGATCAACGATCCGCACGTCGCCGGCCAGTACCGCAAATCGTTCCGCTTCTACACCGCTGATCGCCTGCTGGTTAGCATGTTCTTTTACGCGGCGTCGTCGGCGATGATGCTCGGCGTGTTCATCATCCGTTACAAGTTGGAATTGCTGCTGGCGACGCCGTTCTTCGCGGGGCTGTTCAGCTACTACTTGCGCGTCACGCTCAAGGACGACAGTCCCGTCCAGAATCCCGAGCGTTTGTACAAGGAGCGCGGACTGGTGGCGTACCTTTCGTTGTGCCTAGCGCTGTTCGTGGGCCTGATGTTCGTGAGCGTGCCGCGGCTGTACGATATTTTCAACGTGACGCCGTCCCAGGTGCAGGCGCTGTGGACGTTCTAGCGCTCACGGCGTTGGGCAGCCGTGCGAATCCCAATCTTTGAGAGCGCAGTGTCCGTCTCACCATCATCAACGACGTTGGCAGCAAGCGACCATGCATTGTGCAAC
>JBIOVA010000138.1:0-18092 GCA_044867485.1 Lacipirellulaceae bacterium
CGATCAGATCTTCGAAGCGAATCTTGCCGCCCGTCTCGGCGAGAATGGGAATGCTGTGCGGGTCCCATTCGCAGACGACCGCGCCGGCCGCGACCAGTTCGTCTTCCTTCACGCGGAGGACGGCGCCGGTAGGCACCTCGTACTTCTCGACCTCGCGGCCCTTGTCGTCGACGAGCGTGATCTCGCCGTTGCGCGACAGCACGACCTGTTGGCCGGCGTCGTTGGTCACGACCTTCAGCCGGGCCGTCTTGGCGATGCCGCCCTTCTTGGCCTTGATGTCGCTGTCTTCGACGGCGTGCTGGCCGGTGCCGCCGATGTGGAACGTCCGCATCGTGAGCTGCGTGCCCGGCTCGCCAATGCTCTGCGCGGCAATGATGCCGACGGCCATCCCCTCTTCGACCATGGCCCCCGTCGACAGGTCCATGCCGTAGCACCGCCGGCAGACGCCCAGCGAGGCGTCGCACGTCATGGGGCTGCGGACCTGGATCTTCTCGAGGCCCATCTGCTCGATCTTCCGGGCGATCTCGGAGGTGATCAGCTCGTTTTCGTGGACGATCACCTCGTCGGTGATCGGGTTGACGATGTTGGCCCGGCTCACGCGACCTTTGATCGAGTCGGCAAGGCTCACCTCGACCTTTTCGCCGCGGTAGATGATGCCCTTGGTGATGCCCTGCGTCGTGCCGCAGTCCTCGGCCGTGATGACGACGTTTTGCGCCACGTCGGCCAACTTGCGGGTAAGATAGCCCGAGTCGGCTGTCTTGAGGGCCGTGTCGGCCAGGCCTTTGCGGGCGCCGTGCGTGCTGGAGAAGTACTCCAGCACGGTGAGCCCCTCGCGGAAGTTGGCCTTGATGGGCGTCTCGATGATCTTGCCGGACGGCTTGGCCATCAGGCCGCGCATGCCGCCGAGCTGTCGCATTTGTTCGACGCCGCCGCGGGCGCCGGAGTGGGCCATCAAGAAAATCGGATTGACGTACCCTTCGCGGCGGAAGTCCGTCTCGAGCCCGGCCATCATCTCGGTAGTGATCTGCTCGCGCGCGTGCGTCCAGGCGTCGAGCACGGAGTTGTAACGCTCCATGTCGGTGATCACGCCGCGTTGGAACAGCTTGTTGAACTTCATGACCAGCTTCTCGGCCTCGCCGATGATCTTGCCCTTGCTCTCGGGCGTGATCAGATCGTCGGTGCCAAATGACAGGCCGCTGAGCGTGCTCTGGCGGAAACCAAGCTGATTCATGTCGTCGAGCAACTCGATCGTCTGCCGTCGGCCGAGCATCTCGTAACAGTCGCTGATCACGCGGGCCAGTTCGCTACTCCGCAGCGCGATGTTGTAGAACGGCATGCCCTTGGGCAGGATCTTATTGAACACGACGCGGCCGACGGTCGTGTCGACGCGTTTGCCGTAGGCGCCCTTCTTGCCGACGTCCTCGCGGAGGCAGCGATCCTTCGGCAGCCGCACCTTGATGCTGGCGTGCGTGCCGACCTTGCCGGCGGCGTAGGCCGTTTCGACTTCGTCCATCGACGTGAACGCCATGCCGTCGCCCTTTTCCTCGGGCACGCCCATCGTCAAGTAGTAGCAACCCATCACGATGTCTTGCGACGGGCTGATAATCGGCGCGCCGTTACTCGGGCTGAAGATGTTGTGCGTGCTCATCATGAGCGTGTGGGCTTCGACCTGCGCTTCGATCGACAGCGGCAAATGGACCGCCATCTGGTCGCCGTCGAAGTCGGCGTTGAACCCTTTGCACACCAGCGGGTGCAACTGGATGGCGTTGCCTTCGACCAGCACCGGCTCGAACGCTTGGATGCCCATGCGATGGAGCGTCGGAGCCCGGTTGAGCAGCACCGGGTGGTTGCGGATCACCTCCTCGAGGATGTCCCACACCTCGTCGTCCTTGCGCTCCAGCATCTTCTTCGCCGATTTGATCGTGTCGGCGTGACCCAGCTCCTTAAGCCGGCGGATGATGAACGGCTGGTACAGCTCGAGCGCGATCTTCTTCGGCAGACCGCACTGGTGCAGCTTCAGCCGCGGACCCACCACGATCACGCTGCGGGCCGAGTAGTCCACCCGCTTGCCGAGCAAGTTCTCGCGGAACCGGCCCTGCTTGCCCTTGATCATGTCGGTGAGCGACTTGAGCGGGCGGTTGCTGGAGCCCAGCACCGGGCGCTTGCAACGGTTGTTGTCGAACAGCGCATCGACCGACTGCTGCAACATCCGCTTCTCGTTGCGGATGATCACCTCGGGCGCGTTGAGGTCGACCAGCTTCTTGAGCCGGTTGTTGCGGTTGATGATGCGGCGGTAGAGGTCGTTCAGATCGCTCGTTGCGAAGTTGCCGCTATCCAGCAACACCAGCGGCCGCAGGTCCGGCGGGATCACCGGAATCACGTCCAGCACCATCCACTCGGGCTTGTTGTCCGAGTCGCGGATGCTCTCAACCGTCTTCAGCCGGTTGATCAGGTCCTTGGCCTTCTGCTTCGAGCCGGTGTCCCGCAGCTCGATGCGGAGCTGCTCGCTCAGCTTCACCAGGTCGAGCGCCTGGAGCAGCTTGCGGATCGCCTCGGCGCCCATGTCGGCCTCGAAGCCGCCTTCGCCGAACTGCTCGCGCGCACTGCGGTACTCTTCCTCGGTGAGCAACTGCTGCGGTTTGAGCGACGATTCCTTTGGGTCGATGACCACATAGTCCTGGAAGTAAATGACCTTCTCCAGGCTCGTGGTTTTCATCGCCAGCAGGCTGCCCAACCGGCTGGGCATGGCCTTGAAGAACCAGATGTGAACGATCGGCGCCGCCAGCTCGATGTGGCCCATCCGCTTCCGGCGCACGCGGCTGTGAGTGACCTTCACGCCGCAGCGGTCGCAGATCATCCCCTTGTACTTCATGCCGCGGTACTTGCCGCACGCGCATTCCCAGTCCTTCTCCGGACCGAAGATGCGCTCGCAGAACAGCCCGTCCTTTTCGGGCCGGTACGTGCGGTAGTTGATCGTCTCCGGCTTCTTCACTTCGCCGAACGACCAACTGCGAATATCATGCGGCCGCGCCAGGCTGATTTTCACCGAGCCGTAGTCGTTGACGCGATCGTAATTCGAGCCTTCAAGAATGCTCATATCGTTCCTCGTTGGAACCTGGCCCGGAGGGCCGTGGCAAATACGCTTAAGACTCTCGCAAAGGCGCTAAGGCGCAAAGGAAGACGCAAAGACGGAGAAGAGAATGGATCTCGAATTCCCCTTCTCCTAATTCTTTCTTCTTTGCGTTCCTCCTTTGCGTCTTTGCGCCTTTGCGAGAGATCTTTTTAGTTCCTTAATTCCGTTTACAGTGCGCGCTTCTCGAGCTGCATGTTCAAGCCGAGGCCGCGGATCTCGTTGGTGAGCACGTCGAAGCTCGCCGGGGTGCCGGCTTGCAGCGTGTTCTCGCCCTTGACCATCGACTCGTAAATCTTCGTGCGGCCCTCGACGTCGTCGCTCTTCACCGTAAGCAGCTCCTGCAGGATGTACGCGGCGCCGTAGGCCTCCAGGGCCCACACCTCCATCTCGCCGAATCGCTGCCCGCCGAACCGCGCTTTGCCGCCTAGCGGCTGCTGCGTGATCAGCGAGTACGGGCCCGTCGAGCGCGCGTGCACCTTGTCGTCCACCAAGTGGTGCAGCTTCAGCATGTAGATGTAGCCGACGGTCGTCTCCTGCTCGAACGGCTCGCCCGTGCGGCCGTCCAGCAGCTTCGCCTTGCCGTGCTTGGGGAGCCCCGCTTCGTCGAGGCAGGCGTTGATCTCCTCCTCCGCGGCGCCGTCGAACACGGGCGTCACCGCGCGGAAGCCGAGCTTGGCGCCCGCCCAACCCAGGTGCGTCTCCAGAATCTGGCCGACGTTCATGCGGCTGGGGACGCCCAGCGGGTTGAGCATGATCTGCACCGGCGTGCCATCAGCCAGAAATGGCATATCCTCGACCGGCAGAATCTTCGAGATCACGCCCTTGTTGCCGTGTCGGCCGGCCATCTTGTCGCCCACCGAGATGACGCGCTTCGTGGCGACGTACACCTTGACCATCTGCAGCACGCCGCTCCGCAGCTCGTCGCCGCGCTTCATCGAGTTGAGCGTTCGGTCGCGGGCGTCAATCGCCTCCTCCACCTCCGGCCACATCTGCTTGTACGTCGACTGCACCGCCTTACGGCGGTCGTCGCTGCGGATGTCGAGGTTGTCGACCTTGAACGCCACCGCCTGGTCGGCGACGAACTGCGGCTCCTGATTGTGCACCAGCTCGTTGCCGTCCTCGTCGGTCAGTTTCTTGCCAAGGGTCTTCTCGATCTCGGTCGCCAGCGCCGTGAACGCCGCGGCGATCGCCTCGTTGCCGCCCTTCTCGGCTTCCTTGAGCGACTTCTCGAACGCCTTGCGCTCGTCCTCGCTCAGGCTCATCCGGCGGGAGAACTTCTGCGTGTCGATGACGATTCCCTCGACGCCCGAGGGCACTTCCAGCGAGTCGTTCTTCACATCCTCGCCGGCCCGGCCGAAGATCGCGTGCAGCAGCTTCTCTTCCGGGGTGAGCTCGGTCTTGCTCTTCGGCGAGACCTTGCCCACGAGGATGTCGCCCGGTTCGACGAACGTGCCGATCTGCACGATGCCGCTCTCGTCGAGATTCCGCAGCGCCTTCTCGCTGACGTTCGGAATGTCGCGGGTGAACTCCTCGCGGCCAAGCTTCGTCTCGCGGATTTCCACGTCGAACTCCTCGATATGGATCGACGTGTACGTATCCTCGTGAACGAGCTCCTCGCTGATGATGATGGCGTCCTCGAAGTTGTAGCCTTCGTAGGACATGAACGCGACGAGCACGTTGCGGCCCAAAGCCAGGTCGCCCTTGAACGTGGCGGCCCCGTCGGCGACGACGTCGCCTTTCTCCACCTTGTCGCCGACCATGACGATCGGCTTCTGGTTCTGGCAGGTGCGCTCGTTGAGGCCCACGAACTTCCGCATGTGGTGCACCTCGGGGCCAATCTCGATGCGGTTGGCGTCCACGTAAGTGACAGTCCCCTTATGGCCGGCCCGCACCAGCATGCCCGAGTGCCGCGCCACGTCGCGCTCCAGGCCTGTGCCCACAATCGGCGGCTCGGCCAACAGCAGTGGCACCGCTTGCCGCTGCATGTTCGAGCCCATCAGCGCGCGGTTCGCGTCGTCGTGCTCCAGAAACGGGATCAGCCCCGCGGATACGCCGATCATCTGGCTCGGCGCCACGTCGGTGTACTGAATCTGGTTGGTCGGCACGAGCACGAAGTCGCTCCGCCACCGGGCCACGACCGTGTCGCCCTGAATCTCGTTGTTCTTCACCGGCACGTCGGCGCTGGCGACGTACGCCTCCGACTCCTCATCGGCCCGCAGCCACACAACTTCGCTGGTCAGCTTGCCGTTTTTCACCTTGCGGTACGGCGTGACGAGGAAGCCGTAGTCGTCGACGGTCGCGTACATCGCCAGGCTCGAAATGAGCCCGATGTTCGTGCCTTCCGGCGTCTCGATCGGGCAAATCCGCCCATAGTGAGAGATGTGAACATCCCGCACCTCGAATCCGGCTCGCTTGCGGTTAAGCCCGCCCGGGCCCAAGGCCGAAAGCCGCCGCTCGTGCGTGAGCATCGACAGCGGATTGGTCTGATCGACCACCTGCGACAGCTCGCCGCGGCCGAAGAAGTACTCGATCGCCGCCGAAATGCTCTTGGGGTTGATCAGGCTCCGCGGCGTCATATCCGCGGCGTCCTTCAGGCTCATCCGCTCTTGCACGGTGCGGCGGAGCTTGAGGAAGCCTTTGCGGATTTCGTCGCACGCCAGTTCGTCGATCGTCCGCAAGCGGCGATTGCCCAGATGGTCGATGTCGTCGACGTACGCCTCGCCCTCACCGGCCACCAGCATGAGCAGGTAGTTGATCGACGCCACCAAATCCTCGGGCCGCAACACCATCTCGTTCTCCGAGACGTTGAGCCCCAGCTTCCGATTGATGCGGAATCGGCCCACGCGGCCCAGCCGGTAGCGGTTGGCGTCGAAGAATTTCTCGTTGAACAGCGCGCGGGCCTTCTCGAGCTGCGGCGGGTTGCCCGGCCGCAGCCGCTGGTAGATGCGCAACAGCGCCTCTTCGTGACTGGAGGTGTTATCGTCCGCCAGCGCGTTGATGAGGTGCGGCGTCTTGGGAGCGTCCATCACGTCGACCTGCTTGAGGCCGGCGGTGCAGATGATCTCCGCGACGTTCTTGGTGATCCGCTGCCCGGATTCGATGATGATCTCGCCGGCCCGCTCGCTGCCGGACGGGTAGACCACGTCGTCGACCGAGATTTTGCCCTCGATCTTTCCGGCGCTGCGGCCGTCGACGACCTTCTGCCGCGTAACGGGGTAGAACCGCCGCAGGATGTCGGCGTCGAGCCCCAGGTCCGGCGACATCGCCCGCAGCAGCGTCATCGCCGAGAACTTGCCGCTCTGGTCGATGCGAACCGTGACGCTGTCCTTCTTGGTCGTGTTGAGCTCGATCCAGCTCCCGCGCTCGGGGATCACTCGGCAGGAGTACATCCGCCGCTCGCCCGGATCCATCTCAGAGACGAAGTCGATGCCGGGCGACCGGTGGAGCTGCGACACCACGACGCGTTCGGCGCCGTTGATGATGAACTCGCCGCCGCCGAGCATGATCGGCAGATCGCCCAGGTAGACTTCTTCCTCGACCGGCTGATCTTTGAGCAGGCGCAGCCAGATGCGGAACGGCCGACCGTAGGTCAGCCGCAACTGCCGGCACTCGTCCATCGTATACCGCGGCTTGCCCAGCTCGTACCGCTGGTACTCGAGCTTGATGGTCTTGTCGTAGCTCTCGATCGGGAAGATTTCCTGGAGCACCGCCTCCAGGCCTTCGCTCTTCCGCTTGTGCGTCGAGCCGACGCCGTCGTACTGCAGGAACCGCTCGTAGCTCTCGGTCTGGATCTTTGTCAGATCGGGAATGTCGAAGGACTCTCGGCCGCTACCAAACTTCCGCACGTCCTTGGTAACCAGCCGCCGCTGAGCCGTGACTGCCATAGGGCAAACTGCTCCGTTCTCACGAGGTGGGATTTAGGTGCGCGCTTGAACGCTCGCCGCGGGGACCGGCAAAGCGTGAACGCGCGCGTGTGCCACTGCTAGCTTGCCCAGCAGTGAGAAGTAGTACACGGCATCCGCTGCTCGCCCGGGCCAGCAGCAGGACGCCTATGCCGAACTACTTCACCGAGACCGTCGCGCCGGCTTCTTCCAGTTCCTTCTTCAGCTTCGCCGCGTCTTCCTTCGACAGACCCTCCTTGACCTTGCTGGGAACGCCCTCGACCAGGTCTTTGGCTTCCTTGAGCCCCAGGCCCGTGGCCGCGCGGACGACCTTGATGACGCCGATCTTCTGATCGCCGAACCCTTCCAGGACGACCGAGAACTCGGTTTGCTCGACCGCCGCTGCGGCCCCGCCGCCGCCGCCGTCGCCGGAGGGAGCCATCATGACGGCGCCGCCCGCGGCCGGCTCGATCCCGTGCACGTCCTTCAGATAATCGCTCAACTCCTTCGCCTCTTTCAGCGTCAGCTTGACGATTTCATCGCCCAGCTTCTTCGTGGCGGCGGAGAACTCCATAACGGCTGCTTCGCTCATGACTAACTACCCTTTCTGCTTCGCGCCCGAAGGCGACCAACTAATTGACACGGATATTCGAACATCGATTCCATCAGGGGATCGATTCAAGTTTGCTTCTCAAGCGATCGGAGATATGGGGATCGGAGGGATGGGGGGATGATTATGCTTTGCGGTCGACGCGTCGAAAATCCGCCTTATCAGCGGCAAAATTGACGAGCAATCCCGTGAATTTGCCGGACGACTTCAAGTACGAACGAAGCTGCGCATAATGCGCTTTCGCCAACTCCTCGACGGTCTTTAACTCCAGCACCACTTCGTCCTCTACCACCAAGTCCAAACGATGCTTCCCGACCAAGCGACCTTCGTAATAGATCGGTATTTCCTTTTCCGATTCAAACCTTAACCCGCGCGCATCGAACTCTAAACACAATGCGTTTCGATAAATGCTCTCCAGAAACCCCGGTCCAAGAACTTGATGCACGCGAATAATCGCTTCGATGATCCGGCGCGTCAGCGGCTGCTCGCCCGCGAGCTTCTCGAAATCTCCTTCTGGCATCTCCACATCCCCGTTATCTCCGCATCTCCAGGACATACCCATCGCATGACGATCAGTCCGCTGCGACCTCGTCGCCTTCGCCCTTTTTCTTAATCTGACTGGCGAGCTTAGACCCCGGACCGAGCAATTGTGCGGAAAGTGTGGCGCCGGGACCGAGTATTTGCCCGACCAGCAGGCTGAGCTGCTCGGCCCGGCTGGGCCACTTGCTCACTTTCTTCACGTCGTCGGCCGACAGCCGCGAGCCGCTCATCACGCCCCCCTTGGGGGTGAGCGGCTCGAACTGCTTGCCGTCGATCAGCTTCGAGACGACCTTCGCTAGCGAGACGATGTCCTCGGCGCCCCAGATGATCGCGGCCGAACCCTCGACCCCCTCGAACGCCGGGGCCAGAACGGTCCCCTCCGTGGCGCGGCGGGCCAAGCTGTTCTTGACGACCAACAGGTTGATCTTCTGCTGGCGAAGCTGCTTGCGCAGCTCGACGGTTTTGTCGCTCTTCAGACCCATCACGTCGACGACGAGCAAATCGCTCACGCCGTCCAGACGCTGCTTGAGGTCGTTGGAGATCAAATCCTTCAGATATTTGCTCATGGCTACGCCCGCAGGCAAGAGTGTGTTTCAATTGGGTGCGAGCCCGGACGTCCCCGTCCCGGGCCGAACTGCCGAGCCGCGTTCCCTCAAATCGCCAACCGCACGCTGGGGCTCATTGCCGGGCTGAGGTGGGCGCTCTTGATGTACACGCCCTTCACCGACCCCGGCTTGAGCGACACAATCCGATCGATGAACGCCTGCACGTTGGCCGTCAGCTTCTCGGCGTCGAAGCTCAGCTTGCCGACCGGGGCGTGCACGTTGCCCGCCTTGTCGTTGCGGAACTCGACCTTGCCGGCCTTGTACTCGCCCACCGTCTTTGCCACGTCGGGAGTCACCGTGCCGGCCCGGGGCGAGGGCATCAGCCCGCGGGGGCCGAGCACTTTGCCCAACGGACCCACGACCTTCATCATGTCCGGCGCCGCGATACACGCATCGAAGTCGGTCCAGCCGCCGAGAATCTTCTGGGCCAGATCCTCTTCGCCCACGTGGTCGGCGCCGGCCGCCCTGGCCGCGTCCGCCTGGGCGCCCTTGGCGAACACCGCCACGCGCAACTGCTTGCCGATCCCGTGCGGCAACACGATCGCCCCGCGGACGATCTGGTCGGCCTGCGCCGGGTCGACGCCGAGCCGGAACACAATGTCGACCGTCTGGTCGAACTTGGGCGCCGGGAATTTCTTGATCGCCGCGACCGCGTCCGCGGGCGCCAACGCCTCGGCCGGACGCTTCTGCACGGCGGCCTTCATGCGTTTGCTGTTGGCTACGACTGGCATGTTTCTTTCCTCGTGTGGTCAAGCAGCGCTGTTGGCGCCTCCCACAACTTCGAGTTCGTTGGCTCGCAACTGTCACGCCGGAGGATCCGCCCGCAAGTCCACTCGCCGAACGCCTCGGCTGACCTCGGCGTGACAATGCGTTCGTTAACCCTCGACCACCAATCCCATCGATCGGGCCGTCCCTTCGATCATCCGCACCGCGTGGTCGACGTCGCGGGCGTTCAGGTCGTTCATCTTCGTGTTGGCAATCTCCGCGAGCTGCGCCCGCGTCACCTTGCCGACTTTGTCCTTGTTCGGCACGCCCGAACCCTTGGCCAACCCGGCGACCTTCTTGAGCAGCACCGCCGCCGGCGGGCTCTTCGTGAAGAAGTCGAATGAGCGGTCGTTATAGACGCTCACCACAACGGGGATCATCATCCCCCCGGCGTCCTTCGTGCGGTCATTGAACTGCTGCACGAACTGACCGAGGTTGATGCCGTATTTGCCGAGCGACGTGCCCACCGGCGGCGCGGGCGTGGCCTGCCCGCCGGGAATCTGGAACTTCGCTTGACCGACTAATTGCTTTGCCATGTTTTCAGGGCCGTCGGCTGTCGGCTGTCGGCTGTCGGCCAGAAGTTTGCGTCGTTCCCTCTGGCCGATAGCCGATAGCCGATAGCCGATGGCCTCATACTCCTTCGACTTGCCAATATTCCAATTCGACCGGTGTGCTGCGGCCGAAAATGTTGATCATCACCGTGATCTTGCCGCTCTGCGGGTCGATCGCGCTCACCTCGCCCTCGAACCCCTCGAAGGTGCCGTCCTTCACCTTCACGCGATCCGCGACCTTGAATTTGATGTCCAGCTTCGGCGCGTCCGACGACTCTTCTTCCTTCGACGGCGTGATGCGGGCCACCTCGTGCGCCAACATCGGCGACGGCTTGCCGCCGGCGCCAGTGAAGTCGCCGATCCCGGAGGTCTCCCGCACCGCGAACCACGTTTCGTCCGTGATGTGCATCTTCACGACGATGTAGCCCGGGTACAGCTTCCGCTCGACGATTTTCTTCTTGCCCGCCTTGAATTCCGTGACCTTCTCGGTGGGCACCTTCACCCAGGGGTCGCCGTTCTCGTCCTTGTCGAAGTATTTGTCGAGGCCCTCGACCCGCACCTTGCGCTGCAGGGCCGCGGCAATCGACTTCTCGCGATTCGACTGGACCTTGAGGATGTAGTAGTTGAACTCGATGTCCCCCGCCGCATCGGCCGCCTTCTTCGCGGCGGCGGCCTGCTCGGCTTCGGTCGCCGCGGCGGACGGACGCGACAAGGGCGCCGAGTTCACCGGCACGACCTCGGAGCCGTCGTCCTCGTCCGGCGTCGGCGCCACCCCCTGGACCACGGCTTCCGACGCGCTCGCCGGAGCCGGGTGGCCATTGCCTTCCGAGGGCGCACCCGCCTCATCGGCGGCCGCGGGACTCGCGTCGCTCACTCGTTCTTCGTCGACCACTTTTTGTGCGTCGTCGCTCACTGCGATGTTGTCCTAACCGCCGCCGCCCAGCAGCTTGCCCACGATGAATTTCAGCACTAAGTCGTAGGTGAACAGGATCGCCGTCAGCAAAAAGATGACGACGATCACCACCAACGACGCCCGATACAACTCGCCGCGGCTGGGCCACGACACCTTATTCATTTCCGCTTCCACCGAAATCAAAAAGTCGGCGAACCGCGGAATGTTGACGACCCGAAACGCGATCCACGCCCCCAATCCGACGATCGCCAGCGGGATCAAAAACTTCCCCGTCACGTCGCCGCCCGCCTCGCTCATCCGCCAGCCCGCCACGGCGAAAATCGCAGCGATGGCCGCAAACGTGAGCTGACGGGCGATCCTGCCCTGACTTCGCTTGTACCGCGAAGACGTGAACATTCCTGCGATTAATTCAGCCACGTGAGTGCCTCAAGTGCTAACCAACCGGGCTATTCGCCGCGAATCGCGACCAAGGTTGCGAGTTGCGAGTTGCAAGTTGCGAGCGATTCCAACAGACCTCAGTGACTCGCGACCCGAAACTCGAAACTCGCGACCCCCTCAGCAGGGGCGGCGGGGATCGAACTCGCAACCCCCGGTTTTGGAGACCGGTGCTCTGCCAATTGAGCTACGCCCCTGTGCCGCGGAAAAGCCGAACCGGAGAAAGCGGAAAGCCGATGGGTTTCACTCGGCTCGTCCGCTTTCCGCTTTCGGCTTTCCGCTGTTCTTATTCCACAATCTTCGTCACCACGCCCGAGCCCACCGTCTTGCCGCCCTCGCGGATGGCGAACCGGACGCCGTCGTCCATCGCGATCGGCTTCATCAGCTCGACGCTCAGCCGCGCGTTGTCGCCCGGCATGCACATTTCGGCTTCGCCGACCAGGTTGGCCGTGCCGGTCACGTCTGTGGTGCGGAAGTAAAACTGCGGGCGGTAGCCGCTGAAGAACGGCGTGTGCCGGCCGCCTTCTTCCTTGCTCAGCACGTAGACCTCGGCCTCGAACTTCGTGTGCGGCGTGATGCTGCCCGGCTTGGCCAGCACCTGACCGCGTTGGATTTCCTCGCGCTTCACGCCACGAAGCAGGCAGCCGACGTTGTCGCCCGCCTGGCCCTGGTCGAGGCTCTTATTGAACATCTCGACGCCGGTGCAGGTCGTCTTCATCGGCGCTTCGGTCAGGCCGATGATCGACACTTCCTCGCCGACCTTCACGACGCCGCGCTCGATGCGGCCGGTGGCCACCGTGCCGCGGCCTTCGATCGAGAACACGTCCTCGATGGCCATCATGAACGGCTTGTCGGTCTCGCGCACCGGCTCGGGAATGTACGCGTCGATCGCGTCCATCAACTCGCCGATGCACTTCCCCGCCTCGGGATCTTTCGGATTGTCGTACGCGGCCTTCGCCGAGCCGCGGATGATCGGAATCTCGTCGCCCGGGAAGCCGTGGTTGGTCAGCAGCTCGCGGATTTCGAGCTCGACCAGCTCGAGCAGCTCGGGGTCGTCGACCAGGTCGACCTTGTTGAGGAACACCACGACGCGGGGCACGCCGACCTGGCGGGCCAGCAGGATGTGCTCGCGGGTCTGCGGCATCGGACCGTCGGCGGCGCTCACCACCAGGATGGCGCCGTCCATCTGGGCCGCCCCGGTGATCATGTTCTTGATGAAGTCGGCGTGGCCCGGGCAGTCGATGTGGGCGTAGTGCCGCTTGGCCGTCTCGTACTCGACGTGCGACACGGCGATGGTCACGGTTTTGGTGGCGTCGCGCACCGTGCCGCCCTTGGCGATGTCCGCGTAGGACTTGAACTTGGCCAGACCCTTGGCGCCCTGCACGGCCAGGATGGCGCCGGTCGTGGTCGTCTTACCGTGGTCAATGTGCCCGATCGTGCCGACGTTGACGTGCGGCTTGGTTCGTTGGAATGTGTCCTTTGCCATGTTTCTCCCTAACTACTTACCTGGCGTGCTTACACGGGAAAAAAACTCGGCCACTGAGCAGGCCGCTGTCTGTCATGTACCGAGTGAGTAGTAGGTGCTTGAACACCAGCTTCCGTACTTGCTTATTTACTCGCCTACTCACCACTCACTTACTCACTCTTTCATCCAAAGCTGCTGATGAGACTTGAACTCATGACCTCTTCCTTACCAAGGAAGTGCTCTACCAACTGAGCTACAGCAGCGGGTTAAGGCTGTCGGCTATCGGCTGTCGGCTATCGGCCAGACCAAGAACTCTCGTCTCATTCCCTTCTGGCTGACAGCCGACAGCTGACAGCCGATAGCCCTTCCCCCGCAAAGCGGGTGAAGGGAATCGAACCCTCGTCATCAGCTTGGAAGGCTGTTGCTCTACCATTGAGCTACACCCGCACTCCTCAAAGCGGAAAGCGGAAAGCCAGTACAATCGCCCGAGGGCTCCGCCATTTCTCTCTCCGCTCTCCGCTTTCTCCTGTTCCGCTTTTCCCAACTGGGGAGTGCAGGATTCGAACCTGCGAAGGCATAAGCCATCAGATTTACAGTCTGACCCGTTTGACCGCTTCGGTAACTCCCCGTGTCGCGACGCCACTTGCCGCCGCTGGTGTTGCGGCCGCGCCGTCGCCCCGCACGCGGAGCTCCGAGTCATGCGCAGGCCCTCGCTCTGCAAATCGACCGCCGTTCAAATCCAACGCTGCGCACCCGCGCTCAAGAACCGCCTCTCGCTTGTTCGTCCGCCGCGCACGCCGCCGCACGTCACTCGTCGTTTTCTTCGAGCGGGAGCCAGAGGACTTCAACTGGGCAGAGCTAGCGGAGGGACTTGAACCCACAACCTGCTGATTACAAATCAGCTGCTCTGCCAATTGAGCTACGCTAGCCTGGGCGGGGCGAGCTTGTGCGAATCAACCAATATACCCAAGCACGAAAAGGCGGCAAGCCGGCTGCGTGCGAATTTCGCGCCACAAACCTCCCCAGGCCGCAGCGGAATCAGGAAGCCAAGCTCAAGCGCCCTTAAATCGCGCCAAATTGCCAAATCTCCCCAAGTTCCTCCGCCCATCCCCGTGTTTCCACAAGTCGCTGGGCCTCCGATACAATGGACGGACGTGGCCGGAGATTTGTTCGCAGTTTGCCCAGTTTTGAGCGGAGACGCCGATGGTGACGCGAAAAATCGCCTTTCTGCCCCCGGTCGTTCTGGCGGCATGGTTCGCCTTCGTGGCGGGGATCGTTTACACGGCCCTGGCTCGCCCCGACCTGAGACGGCCGGCGCTGTTCGCCCACGGAGCCGTTGAGCCCGAACACCTTCCCGAGCTCGGAGCCGATCAAATCGTCCTGCCCACCCCCGAGCTGACGCCCTCTCAGGTCGTCGAAACCCAGCTTGCCGGGCTCGCCGACCCCAAGGCCGACGGCATCGGCATCCTGCAATGCTATGTGATGGCGTCACCTGGCAATCGCAACGTCACCGGGCCGCTCGACCGGTTCGGGGCGATGGTCCGCCACGAGCCGTTCGCGTGCCTGGCCAAGCCGCAGGCCACACTCGTCGGCCAACCCGAGGTGGAGGGCGTCATCGCAAAACTTCTCGTCACCGTGATCGACGAGCGTCAGCACATGCACGCATTTACCTTTCTCCTCGCCAAGCAAACGGCCGGTCCCTACAAGGATTGCTGGATGACCGAGGCGGTGTTTCCCGCCGGAAAGCTGGCCCCGCCCGGAACGGACGATGCCGCGAAAGCGCATTCCGACTCCGCCTAACACGATCTCCGGACAGACTCGGGGGCATTCATCGGCCGTCTTGCCAGGCCTTTACCTACATCCGCCACAGCTTTTGCCGCGTATTTTCCTCCAGGGGCCGGAGCAGGCATCGGACCAAGCAAGGGCCGCGCCGGGGTCGACGTCATGAGGA
Source organism: Lacipirellulaceae bacterium (assembly GCA_044867485.1). Taxonomy (GTDB): domain Bacteria; phylum Planctomycetota; class Planctomycetia; order Pirellulales; family Lacipirellulaceae; genus Lacipirellula. Next base: position 14,850 of record JBIOVA010000138.1, read on the forward strand.
GTGGGGGTTGAGTGGGTGCGATCAGACCGACGCCGAGCTGCTGGCCGCCGTCCGCCTGGGCGACCGCGACGCCTTCCATGCGCTCTACCAGCGGTTCGCCGCAGAGGTGCTCGCCTTGTGCCAGCGCATCCTTCACAGCCCCGACGACGCCGAGGACGCCTTGGCCGAGGTGTTTTGGGAAGTGTGGCAACGCCGCGAGCGGTACGACGCCGCCCGCGGCGGAGCCCGCACCTACCTGATGACGCTCGGCCGCAGCCGGGCCATTGACCGCCTGCGAAGCCGCGCCGCCCGTCCCGAAATGAAGCTCAAGCAACCAACCGACGACGCCGAGCAGCTCGCCGCCAGCGGCCTGGCGCCCGATCAGTCGGCCGAGATCGGCGAGCTGCGCGGCCGCGTGGCCGAGGCCCTCAGCGAGCTCAACGCCCGTCAGCGCCAGGCCATGGAGCTGGCCTACTACGAGGGCTTGAGCCACCAACAAATTGCCGACCGCCTGGCCGCCCCGCTGGGCACCGTGAAGACGCACATTCGTCAAGGGTTAGCCAAACTGCGATCTGTAATGCGCAGCCCTGAAACCAGTTAGCCAAGAGACCGTTGATTGCCCCAGGTGAGTCAGTGAGTAGGTGAGTAGGTGGTCGAGTCATCATCCACCGATTCCAGCAACATCCCCACCTACTCACTGACTCACCTACTCACTCCCCATCCATGATCACCTGCGAACACTGCCGCGAAGCGCTGGCCGAGTACGCCCTGGGGCATACGGACCCCGCGGCGAACGCAGCCATCGACGAACACCTCGCCGCGTGCGTGGTGTGCCGACGCGAGCTGGCCGAGGTCGAATCGGCCTGGTCGGGCCTCGCGCTGGCGCTGCCCCCCGCCACGCCGCGGCCCGAGGTGTTCGAGCGCCTCGCCCAGCTCATCGAGACGGACGACGGCGCGGCACCGCGCTTACGGCCCCGGCCAGCGACAATCGCGGGCGTCCCGTCGGTCACCCCGCGGCGGCGCTTCCTGGCCTACGCTCTGGCGGCCAGCGTCCTCGGGGCGCTCGCCGGCGGATCGCTCGCCCTGAAATTCGCAGGGCCGGGGACGGCTCCGGCGGACGCCCTCGCCGACCAGGCGCTGCGGGACCTCGCTCAACGGCTCGGCAATCTCCAGCAACTCGAACGGATGCTCGCCACGGGCAACGTGAAGCTGGCGTCACTGTATTCGTCGGCGGCTCGCGACCAGGCCGGCGCCTATGTCGTGTGGGACTACCCCAAACGCCAGTGGCACTTCTACGCCCTGTCGCTGCCGCCCGCGCCGCCCGGCAAGACGTACCAACTCTGGGCCGTCGCCGGCGATGACGCGCCGCTGGCCGGCCCCACGTTCGAGGTCAACGCCGCGGGCGTCGGCAAGGCCATCGCCGACTTCCCCACGCTGGCCCCCGGGACCGCCGTCAAAGCCGTCGTCACGCCCGAGCCGATCGGCGGTTCCCCCGCCCCCACGGGAAAGCCTGTTCTCAACGCCGATCTCTGAACCGCGCGCGAGCGGCCGGCGCGCTGCCGAAAGAGATTTCTTTCGACTCGGTCATCTGATTTTCCACGGGCCCCGTAATCCTTGCGAGTCGATCCGCGTTCGTCGCACAAGCGGCGGCCGGGTCGGCAAGTGATCGCCCGTTCGGAAACGCTTGTGAATGTGACCTCCTGGAGACTGACTCATGAATCGCTTCGTCGCTCTTTACGCCGCCGCGTGTCTCGCAGCCCTCGGAGCGGCCCAAACCGCATCGGCCGAACTGATTTACGGCATCGCCAATCAGGGGAACGCCACCTCGCTGGTCAGTTGGGACTCCGCCACGCCGGGAACTCTCCAATCGGGCGCGTTTGTCACCAACCTTCAGGCCAACGAGACCCTCGTGGGCATCGACTTCCGCCCGGCGACCGGGCAGCTCTACGGCCTGGGAAGCAGCAGCCGCCTCTACACCATCAATCCGGCCAGCGGAGCCGCAACCGCCGTCGGCGCCCAGTTCAGCACGCTGCTCAACGGCTTCAGCTTCGGGTTCGACTTCAATCCGCAGATCGATCGCATCCGGGTCGTGTCCGAGGTGAACCAGAACTTGGTGCTCAACCCGATCACCGGCGCCATCCAGCTTGTCGCCACGAACCTCTTTTACAACTCCGGCGACACGAACTTCGGCGTCGATCCCAACGTCGTTGACTCGGCCTACGATCGCAACGTCGCAGGCACTCCCGCAACGCAGCTCTACGGCATCGACACAGCCCTCGACGTCCTAGTCAGGCAGGCCAATAACACCGGCGTCCTCACCACCGTGGGAGCGCTGGGCGTGAACGTCGCGGCAGCGGGAGGCTTTGATATCTCCGGCGCCAGCGGCGTCGCCTACGCGGCGCTGTTGCCGGCCGGCGCGTCGCAGTCGTCGCTTTACACGATCAATCTGGGGACGGGCACAGCGACCCCGGTCGGCGTCATCGACGGCGGACTCGTCATTACGGCAGTGACCGTAGCGCCGGTTCCCGAGCCCACGACGCTTGCCGGCGCCCTCGCCGCACTCGCCTGCATCGCCGGTTTCCGCCGGCGACTGACGTGAGCGGCGGCCACGTGCCGATTGATTTTCTCGATGCACGCTCTTGAGCCCCCGGTCATTGACCGGGGGCTCAATGTTGCGCCGCATGTCGGCCCAGCGGCGCCACAATGAATAGCAGCGCAAGGAGCGCGCCCATCGAGCCTGGCTCGGGTACGGCCGCCGAACCTGCGATCGCCGGCCCCGCGCCGGTTCCGCCAAGCTGCCGTTGCCAGATGAGAAAGTCGCGCCCGTCGAGGGCGCCGGTTGGGAATTCGCTCTGCCACACCGTCAAGTCCGCAGCATCCACGGCTCCATCGCCATTGAAGTCCCCGGCCAGCGGCGCCGAATCCGGCGTTTCAATCGCCCCCGCGTCGAACGCAACGCCCTGCGGCCGACTCAGCCCGAAGAAGTCGACGCCTGGCGCCAGCGTGCTCGTCCCGGCATCGATCGCCAGAGCGCCTTCCTTGAGCCGATAATCGCGCAGCGCCAGATCGGCGTTCGTCGCGTCGACGAACAGCGACGCCGCATTGGCCACTCTCGAATGCGCGTCGTTCCCCGTGGCCGCCTGCCACTCGGCCAGCGACAGCACCGAATCGCCGTCATCCGTCGTGAACCGCGAGGCCAGCACGTTGTAGTCGCTCACCAACCCGTCGAGGCTGTCGTCCCACACGCTGATCGCCCCGCGGAAC
>JBIOVA010000139.1:0-15531 GCA_044867485.1 Lacipirellulaceae bacterium
GAGGCCGCCGCCCACTACACCGGCAAGCACGGCTACCCCTGCACAAGCGACGTCTCGATCCACCAGGTGCATGCCTCGCAGTTCGACGGCCTGGTCGTGCCCGGCGGGTTCATGCCCGATCGCCTGCGTCGCGAGGCGCGGGTGCTCGACGTCGTGCGGGAGTTCGACGCCGCGGGAAAGCTCATCGCGGCCGTGTGCCACGGGGGTTGGATTCCGATCTCGGCGGGCGTCTACCGCGGCGTGCGCGTTACGGGGTCGTTGGGGATCAAGGACGATCTGGTCAACGCCGGCGCCATTTGGGAGGATGCGCCGGTGGTCGTCGATCGGCACTTCGTCTCCAGCCGCAAGCCGGACGATCTGCCCGACTTCTGCCGCGCGATCATCGGCGTGCTGGGCGCTCAGTAGTTCGCAAGCCGCGCACCGAAGTATTCCTACGGCGCGCTCGCCTTCAACTCGGCGACGGCCTTTGTTGCCGCGTCGGCCAGCAGCGTCACGTCGCTCGAGTACGCGACGAACCGCATCCCCTTCGCAATCCACGGTCGCAGCGCCGCCGCGTCGAACATCAGCGTGCCCGCCGCTTTTTCATGCCGGCGGCAGGCGGCGATCATCGCGTCGATTGCCGCAATCTCGTCGGGGTGATCGATCTGCCCGGGAATTCCCAGGTCCACCGATAGATCGAACGGCCCCGCAAACACGCCGTCGACGCCCTCGACCGCCGCGATCGCGTCGACATTGGCGATCGCTTGCCGGCTCTCAGCCTGGACGACGATGAGCGTGTCCTCGTTGGCCTGCTGCAGATACGCCGCCGCGTCCACGCGCCCGTACCGGCTGTGCGGTCGCCGCAGCGCCGCGCCCCGCTGGCCCTGCGGCGGATACTTTGCGTGCCGCACCACCTCCGCCGCCTCCTCGGCCGTGTTGACCTGCGGCACGAGTAATCCCGCAGCGCCCGCATCGAGCGGCTTCAGAATCGCCTCGCGGCGGATTTCGCAGATACGAACGACGACCTCGATTCCCGCGCCGCGCACTCCCGCGATCAAGTCGGAGACCGTTTCATCCGAAAACGACCCATGCTCATTGTCGAGCACAAAGAAGTCGAAGCCCGCCCGAGCAAGCAGGTGGGCAATATTTGGATTCCGCACCTCGGAAACAAACGTCCCCAGAACCAGCTCGCCGTTTCGCAGTCGTTGTTTGATCGGTTTCATGTTCGGCAAGCTTCCGTGGACGCGGCGCCCGTCGGCGCCAGGCAGGGACGTTTGGGATCGAACGACCAACCCGGACGGAGAAACTGCATCGCCGCCGCGTCGTCGCGCCCCGGCGGCGCCTGTTTGTAAAGCTCGTGAGCCGCGGCAACTCGCTCCATGTCGAGTTCCACGCCGAGCCCCGGCGCTTCGGGAACGGCGATGCAGCCGCCACGGATTTCGAGCGGCTCGCGCGTGAGTCGCTGCCCCACTTGCCAGATCCAGTGCGTATCGATTGGCGTCACGTCCCCGGCAGCGGCCGCGGCGACGTGCGTCATCATCGCCAACGAGACGTCGAAATGGTTGTTGCTGTGCGAGCCCCAGGTGAGGCCCCAGTGCTCGCAAAGCTTCGAGACCTCGACGGCGCCGCGCATCATCCAGAAATGGCAATCGGCCAGCGGCACGTCCACCGCCCGAAGATTGATCGCTTCGACCATGCCCGGGAAGTCGACGGCGACCATGTTCGTGGCGGTACGGATACCGGTGGCGCCGCGGAACTCGGCGAGCGCTTCGCAGCCAGAAAGTCCGAACTCGGCCCCGCACGGGTCCTCCGCGTACAGCAGCGTCTCGCGCAGCGGGCCAAGCCAGTCGATCGCGTTGGCGACGCTCCAGCAACCGTTCGGGTCGATCGTGAGCCCGGCGCCGGGAATCGCCTCGGCCAGCATCGCGATGCATTCGCACTCCGCCGGGCCGGGTAGAACGCCGCCTTTCAATTTGAATGTGGTGAAGCCGAAGCGCTCCTTGGCGGCGAGCGCCTGGGCGACGATCCCCGCGGGGTCGAGCGTCTCACGGCAACGAGCGCCCTCCCAGGCGTCGTGCGCATTGGTCGGCATTCTATACTCCAGCATCGTTTTGTCGCAGTCGCCCAGAAAGAAGAGGTATCCAAGCGTCTCGACGCTGTCGCGGCGCTGCCCATCGCCCAAGAGCGCAGCAACCGGCACGCCGAGGGTCTGCCCCATCAGGTCGAGAAACGCCGACTCCACGGCCGTGATCGCATGAATCGCCACCCGCTGATCGAACGTCTGCAGGCCGCGGCCGCCGGCGTCGAGCCGCGCAAACGCGGCCTGCATCTCGGCAATCGCCGCATTCATGTCACCCAAGCGCCGCCCGACGACAAACTGCTCCGACGCCTCCAACGTCTTCCGCACCGCCTCGCCGCCGGGGACCTCTCCCACGCCGGTGCGGCCGGCATTGTCCTCCAGCAGCACCAGATTCCGCGTGAACAGCGGTCCATGCCCGCCGCTCAGATTCAACAGAAAACTGTCGTACCCCGCCACGGGAACGACCGTCATGCGGCGAATCGTCGGCAGGTCGTTCATGGAGGCACGACAAAGTTTGGCGCAGATGCGTCGAGCCTCAATGCTCGCTCGCGGACTCAGTTTGTCATACCCAGGAAGAGATGCCCCCGCAAGTTGCCGATGTCTAGGTGCTTAAGACTCGCTAGAGATCCGCCAATCGCGAATCAGCGTCGCCAAACTTGTCCAGCGTCACGCCCATGCGATCCATCAGCGACAAGTATAAACTGCACAACCTGCGGTTCTCGTTGCCGCGATCGTAGTAGTCCAGCACGCGGCCTGTCCGCAATTCACCGCCCAGGCCGCCGACCGTGAGCACCGGCAGCTTGGTATTGTCGTGCTTGTAGCCCGACCACATGTTCGATAGGAACACGAGGCACGAGTGGTCGAGCACCGTCGCATCGCCCTCGGGCATCGCGTCGAGCCGCGTCGCGAGATACGCCAACTGGCTGCAGTAGTAGCGCGACACGCGTTCGTAGCCGTCCGACAAATCATCGTGCGACGCCGGGTGGTGGGCGTCCCGCACGTCAAGAAACGGGTAGAACAACCCCGACAGGTCGCGACACAACAGCAGCGTGGCCACGCGCGTCTTGTCGATCTGGAACGCCATCGCCACGATGTCGCACATCAGCCGCATGTGATCGCGAATGTCCTCGGGCAGGCCGTTCTCGGGCCGCGGCATCGCGAGCGCGGGCTCGCCGTGCTTCCGCGCCCGTTGGTCCGCCATCTCTTTCTCGCTGCGCATGCGGACGACGCGCCGCTCCACCTCGCGAACACTCACCAGGTACTCGTCGAGCTTCGCCTTGTCGGCGGCGCTCACCTGGCGGCTGAGGCTGTCGGCGTGCTCCATCACGCGGTCGAGGATGCTCTTGTTGCGCATACTGCCGCGGTTCTCGAACAAACTGTCGAACGCCAGCGACGGGTACACTTCCATCGGCACGGGCGACTCGGCGCTCTCCCACGAAATGTGCGAGCTGTACGCCATCGAGAAGTTGGTCTCGTGGTAACCAGTGTTCGGCTGCTCGCACCCCAGGACCAGGCTGGGCTGGAGCGTGTCCTGGCCGAGGTGGTTGGCCAGCACCTGGTCGACGCTGATGCCGCCGCGAAGCACGGCGCCCTTTTGCAGCGGCACGCCGGAGAGGATGTTGCCCGTCATCCCCGGGTGAATGCCGACGCCGACGGCGGGCTCGTTGAACAAACCGCTGATGGAGTTCATCTTCGCCTTGAGCGGCTCCATGGGCTGGAGGCTCTTGCCGAGCTGCATGTCGGCGCCGGCGCCCTTGGCCCACCAGTGATTGCCGTTGATGCCGTTGCCCATGAACAGCACGGCGAACCGCTTGGGGAACTCGCCGGCCATGCCGGGGACGGAACCTGCGGCGCCGGATGCTGCGCCGGCGACCGGCGAGCCGAACGCCGGCAACGACTCCAGCCACGGCAGTGCCATCGTCACGCCCACACCGTGAAGGAACGTGCGGCGGGAGACGACGACGCCGCGGGCGCGCATCGGGGTTCGCGTTTTATCGCGCATCATGGTTCTCCTTGCCCAGCGACGTCGTCCCGCCCGCGCTTCGTGCGGAACTGCGGGCTCGCGACGATGGATTCCACGAGACTGCTGAAGCGGTAGCCATCCGCCCCGAGCTTTTCCTGCATCGCGGCGGCGGTCGACTCGTCGGACAGCATGAGCGACCGACCCAGGCCGTAGGCGAGCAGCTTCCGGCACAGGTTGTCGACAAAATCCTGCTGCCGGTGCTCGCGGATGTAGATTCGCAAATGCTCGACGCCCGCGCCCTCGTACCCGCCGGGAAACTCGGCGCTGGCGTCCACGGGGCGGCCTCCGAGGTCGACGTCGCGGCGCTCGCCAATCGGGCCGTAGCCCTCGAACACCAGTCCGAACGAGTCGAACCGCGCGTGGCACGCGGCGCAGCTCAGCTCTTCGCGGTGACGCGCCAGCGCCTCGCGAAGCGTCAGCTCGCCCATCTCCGCCTCGTCGTTCGGCAATTCGGGCACGACCGCCGGCGGCGGCGGAATGGTTTCTCCCAACACGCGGCGCACCACCCAGTAGCCGCGTTTCACGGGACTGGTCCGCAGGCCCGGCGCATTCTTGGTGAGGAACACGGCCATCGGCAGCAGGCCCCCGCGGCCGTAGCGGTCGGCATCGTGGATCCGCACCCACGCATCTGCGTCGCCGTCCGGAACCGGCATGCCGTAGTGCCGGGCCAGCGCCGCATTGACCAACGTGTGCCGGGCGTCGAGAAACTCGAGCACCGATCCGTCACGCTGCACCAGATCGACGAAAAATCGGATCGGCTCCTCAGACATCGCCTGCCGAAGCTCGTCGTCGAACGAAGGGAATCTTTCGCGGTCGACGGCGTTATGCTCCTCGAACCGGCGAACGTCGAGCCAATTGCCGCCAAACTCGACGGCTAGGGCGCGAATGCGATCGTCGCTGAGCATCCGCCGGGCTTCCCCGACAAGTTTCTTGGGGTCGCTCAAATCGCCGGATGCCGCCGTGTCAAGCAACGTTTCGTCCGGCATCGTCGCCCACAGGAAGTAGCTCAGCCGACTGGCGAGCGCTACGTCGGAGAGTTGCTGCACGCCGGGACCAGCGGGAATGAGGTCCACGCGATATAAAAAGTTCGGCGACATCAGTACGCTCACGAGCACGTCGCGAATCGCACTCTCGTGATCGAGTTCGCCCTGCGTGCGGAGCGCGCGGTAGAACGCGGCGAGTTCGTCGCGCTCCGCCGTGGTGAGCGGCCGGCGATAGGCCCGTTCCGCGAAGTCGGCGAGCGCCGCCAAGTGGCTCCGCTCGGCGTCGCGGCGGGCATGCTCCACGCGACGGATGTTGGAGTTGACGTTGCCGAAGAATTCTTCGATGGCCGGGATCGCCTCGGCGTCTCCGCCACTCTCGTCCAGGCTGCGACGGGCCCTGTCGAGGTAAATCTCGGCCAGCCGGCGAATTTTGGCTTCCGACGCGGCGTCCTTGTCCTCCGAGCGGATGAAGTCGAACTCGGGGCCGCGAATCGTCTTCGACTCGGCCCGTTCGTAAAAAATGAAGTCGGCGTGCTGCCGCTCGGGGGCGAACGCGACGAAATCCAACTCCAGCCATAACTCGTCGAGCTCCCGCCGCCCAGCCTCGTCGAGAATCAGCTCGCACAACGGCTGGTCGTCGCGAAAGTACCCGTGAGAATTGTGAAACCCTGCCGTGAGCAGCCGCCCTTTGTCCTTTTGCTGGCGACGGAGATCGTGCTGCCCCTGGCCCCGCTCGGAGATGTAGAAGGCGTCGGGAAACGTCCGGCAAAATGCTGTGAACGACGCTTCAAAGCGCGCCTGCTCCGCCGGATCGGAAGGCACAAACAAGTCGGCGTCTGGCGCGGCCGCTTCACCGTCGTCATCATCCTCATCCTCCTCGCGCCGCGGCCCCGGCACGACGCCGTCCACTTGAAGCATGCCCGGATCGTACGACCTCCGATGCGACCCATACTGCCCGTTCTTCCACAGGATGAACGGCTGCGAGCCTTCGGACACGCCGCGGAGGTCGAGATTCTCGAAGTGCCGCATCAGCTTCTGGCGTAGCTCGACAATCCAATCGCGAATCACGACGCAACCCGCGCGAACGGCCGGGCTCTCCTCCGGATCCGGCGCCGGCATGGCGGCCCACGTTCGCTGTAACTTCGCCAGCGGGCCCACGTCGGTTGGCGACTTTTCGAGCGCCGCCCAAACCGTCGCGAGGTATTTGGGGCTCACCTGAGCTTGCGCAGCGATGTCGGCAAGCGTCGCGTCCGACTGTCCGAGCGCCGCGCGATGCTTGTACCTCCAAGCCGCGTAAAGATAGTCCGCCACGTCGGTCGGTTGCCGGCGGTAGAAGTCCACGATCCGCAGCACGCAATACTTGTCGCGGTCGGTGTTCGCCACGACTGGGTGCGGCGCGAACGCCAGCCCCTGCGGCCGCAGGACGAGATGATCGGCCACATGCCGCGCAGCGTCGAGGTACTTCTTCGCCAGCGCCGGCGACATGGCCAGCGACTCGCCCGAATTGTCGAACCCCTCGGGATTCGCCGGATCGACGGGGAACTCGCGCGTGGGCTGCATGTCCACGCCCGTCAAGTCGCGGATCGTGTAGTTGTACTCCGCATTGCTCAACCGGCGGGCAAGCACAACGCCCGGGTCGCCGGCGTCGCGCTCTGCGACGCGCAATCGCAGCGCGCGAATCCACTCGACGACCGACGCCCGCTCCGCTGGCGTCGGATGGCTCGACGCCTCTTCGGGCGGCATTTCCTCCGCGGCCAATCGCTCCAGAATCAAATTCCAGCGCTCGTGCCCGTCGACGATCTGCGCCATCGTCGTGAACGCGCTCAAGTCCAAATCCGCCTCGTTGACTTCGGCGTCGTGGCACTCGAGGCAATGCGCTGCCAAGAACGGCCGCACGGTCTCGTCGAAGGCCTGCTCCAACCGCGGATCGACCGCGTCGACGGCCGGCGCCCCTTTGACGCTGGCGAGCGCCGCTCCGATGACCACGGCCGACGCCGTAATCCACCTCGCTTTTACAGCGATGGCAACCACGCTCGATAGGCTCCCCGGACGCGACGAGGGACGAGGATAAGAGAGTCCCTCCAGTTTACCCGCGACAGCCGCCAAACACCAAGAAACCCCACCTATGGAATCAGCGCGGGGCGACTGCGATTCTGCGGCTGGAGCTGGAAGTTCCGTGGCGCTCACAACTCGCGCGTGGTTACCAGCTCGTCGTTCTCTGGATCGACCTCGATCGCCACATCCTTGAACTCGTCGAACAGCGTCGCGTTGTGCATCTGCCACGCGATCGGCCCGGGCTTGCCCGCCGTGGGATCCTTGAACTGCAGTACCTCAACGGCCCGTGAGCCGACCGGCTGCGCGACGGCCATCCGCGCCGTCCCCGTCGCGGCGTCGGCCAGAATTTCTACCCGCGACCACTCGTGCACATCGAAATCGGGCTTGACCACGCGCGTGAAATACGCCCGCCCATCGTTGTTGTGCCCGGGGCGGTAGTCCCAATGACCGCCCAACGGCACTTGGAACTGGATGCCCGCCAGCGCATCCCGCGGCTTCTCGCCCTCCGTCGGCCGGGTGCAGAAGATGAGAATGCAGGCGTGGTGATCCTTCTCGCCGCGAATGTGCCGCATGGTGAACAGGAGCCGAAATTTGGCGTAGTCGCCATCGGTGTAAATGACGCCCCGACCAGCGCCAAGGCTTGCCATGGCGCCGTCCTTCACTTCCCACGTGTTCGGCGGGATTTGTACCCAGCCGTCGAGCGAACGACCGTCGAACAACGGCGTCGTCTTGAGCGCCGCTTCCGCGTGATGCCTGGCCGGCGCGTCTGTGTCAGCGGCAAGCGAATGAAACGGCGACAAGGTCGCGGCCCATCCGACGACCGTTGCGAAGGCAAATCGGGTCTTCATGGACGAGTTCCTCGTGACGAGAGGAAATGATCGCCGCGTCGCGCGGAGCGATCCGAAGCGCCCGTCATCATATCGGAGGCGTCCGAGCGCGTCAGACCGGAAACCGCGTTGTCCGCAAAAACGAAGTTCGCGGTGAGAAGATCTCAATGGCCGACGCGCGCTGGATGATCGTCGCCGTCATGCCTAAGAGAAGGACGTTGTCTCAACTCGCCAACGATTCCAGTTCTTCCCACCGCCGATACGCGGAGGCTAGCTGGGCCTCAAGACCCTTGACGTGCGCCTGCTTCTGGGCGATCTCCGGCGATGGCTGCTTGTAAAACTCCGGTTGAGCCATCGCCTCGTGCAGCGCCGCGACTTCGGCGGTGAGTGCGTCGATCTTCGCCGGCAGGAGTTCCAGTTCGCGCTTTTCATGAAACGCAAGCCGACGCTTGGCGAGCGCCGGCTCCGCCGATGTGGAAGGCGAACTGCCTTTCCCGGGCGCGGGTTTCGACGTGCGGTTGGACTCGGCCGGCTCCGGGCGTTGGCGAAGCCAGTCGTCGTATCCGCCGACATACTCCCGCACGTCGCCAGCGTCGAACACGATTGTGCTCGTTACCACATTGTTGAGAAACTCCCGATCGTGGCTCACCAACAACAACGTGCCCGTGAAGTCGACCAATCGCTCCTCCAAGAGCTCGAGCGTTTCCGCATCGAGGTCATTGGTCGGTTCGTCGAGCACAATGACGTTGGCAGGTTTGGAGAACAGCCGCGCCAGCAGCAGGCGATTTCGTTCGCCGCCGGACAGGAATCGCACCAGCGTTCGCGAGCGATCCGGCGTGAACAGAAAATCTTCCAAGTAGCCGAGCACATGCCGGGAACGGCCGTTGATCGACAACATCTCGCCGCCGGCGCCCAGGTTGTCCTGCACGGTCGCCTCTTCGTCGAGCTGCTCGCGAAGCTGGTCGAAGTAGGCGATCGAAAGATTGGTTCCCAACCGCACCGTGCCGGCCTGCGGCGCCAACTGACCCAGCAGCAAGCGCAATAGCGTTGTCTTGCCGGCGCCGTTGGGGCCGATCACGCCAATCTTGTCGCCGCGCATGATGGTCGTGGAAAACTTGCGTACGATCGTGCGATTGTCGTAGGCGAACGAGATTTCGTCCGCGTCGGCGACCAAGGCCCCGCTGCGTTGGGCGAGTTGAATCTCCAACTTGGCCGTGCCCGTCTTTTCGCGTCGTTGACTCCGCTGCTCCCGCATCTGCTTCAGCGCGCGGACGCGACCTTCGTTGCGCGTGCGGCGCGCCTTGACGCCCTGCCGAATCCACGCCTCTTCTTGTGCCAGCTTCTTGTCGAACAGGGCGTTCTGCTTGTCCTCAGCCGCCAAGGCGGCTTCCTTGCGCACCAGAAACTCATCGTAATCGCACGACCAGTCGAACAACCGACCGCGATCAATCTCGAGAATGCGCGTGGCGAGCCGCCGAAGAAACGCCCGGTCGTGGGTCACGAACATCAACGTCGCCGGCCAGCGGAGCAGAAAATCCTCCAGCCAGGCGATCGTGTCGATGTCGAGATGATTCGTCGGTTCATCGAGCAGCAGCGCCTGCGGGTTCGGCGCCAGCGCACGCGCTAGGAGCACCCGCCGCTTCATGCCCGACGACAACGTGTTCGCGGTGACCGTGCCGTCCAAATCCATCCGCGACAGGAGTTGGTCCACGCGCTGCTGCGATTGCCAGCGGTGCGCGTCGTCCAACTCGTGCGGCGGAAAGCTGCTAAGCACCACGTCGTTGACGCTGCCCGGCAGGTCCTGCGGCACATCCTGGGGAAGCAACGACGCGTTCGTCCCCGGCGCGACCACGCGCTGGCCGCGATCCGGCGGAATGGCGCCCGCCAGGACGCGCATCAGCGTCGTTTTTCCCGAGCCGTTGCGTCCCAGCAGGCCGATCCGCTGGCCCGACTCGATCTGACAGGTCACGCCGTCCAGCAGCGGCGGTCCGCGAAAACCGACGCTCAGTTCGTTGAGGCGAATCAGGGGCGGCATCGACGGCGAGCGCGTTACGGGGCGGGCTGAGTTCGACGAACGAGCCATTCTATGCGACGAAGCGCGGCGCCATCCACTGCAATGGCTTCATCGTGCGGCGGTCGAGTGACCGTGAGCTCGGCCTGACGCCCTCGTTGATCCCACCGAGCGGCTTCACGCAGCCAAACGGCGATGGCTTTTCTCGCTAGTCAACTCGTCAAACGCCCGTCGAACGGCGGTCGCCCGCGTTGGGTCGGCCAGGATGGCCCGAACTTGGGCCGCGGCGTAGCGTTTGCATTGCTCCCGAATTGCCGAGAGACCGAAGATTGCAAAGGCCAGCGCTACGCAGAGCGTTTGGACGCCGACCACGTATGCGCTGCCCGCGATGAGCCCCAACCCTGTCAACGTAAAGAGGACCGTCGCTTCCACGCCGATCCAAAACCACGACCAGGCATCGAGTGCCTGCTCAATCAACTGTCGGTCGATTTGCGGCTGCGAGGTGCTGACATAGGGATAGAACGCCTTCCGCATGACGCCCTGACGAGCCTTCCGCAGTTGCTCGGCGCCGATCGGCGCCAGATCGATCGCTAGCTGGTTCGCGAACTCGCCAATAATTGCTTCGACGTCGAAGCATTCCCGGATGCCCAGCCAATCCGAAACGCGTGCGTGCAGACGGAACACCCGCGTCGCGATCCCCACGGCCAAGGCCGGCAAGAGGTAACCGCCCGGAGTCGGCAGGGCGTTCTTGCCGCCAACGGCCACGGGAAAGTCGATCCTGCCAAGCAATCCGTCGAAGTAGGGGACGTTTAGCCGCAGCATCCAAATCGCAGCGAGGGCCGACGCCGTGGTGAACCAGAAGATGCGATTCAGCATCGACTGGTAGTCGGCAACCGGGGCTAGGGGATTGAGCGGCATCGTTGACGGCGGCGAAATGAATGAGCAAGCGTCCTGGGCGTCGTGGGCCCGACAAATGCAGGCCCCGAACAGTAGCAAACCTCCCCCAGCTAGCTAAAGGTCAGGTTGCTCGGCTCCGGAATCCCCAATTCGCCGAGCCGCTGCACAGAAATCGCGTCGGAGTTCGAGTACAACTTAGCCGCGGGGCGCCTCAGTCGCATCGATCAAATCGTCGAAACAAATACGACGGAATGCCGAAGTCGATCCGTTCAACAAGAATATGCGGAGAGCGATCCCGATGACTCGTCGCCGGGCTGAGTCGCGGCCGAATTGGGGGGCGCATTGGCGGCGGTCGGCGCTCGGGGTCGTTACCGTGACGTTGAGTGTCGCGCCGCTCGACGCAGCCGAGGATCGTGCCGCGTGGATGGCGGAAGCCCGGTGGGGCGTCATGACGCACTACGTCGCCGACTGGCTAGCGCGTGAGAACAATCTCGCGATGGACGTGGACCAGTGGAATCGACTCGTCGACGGGTTCGAGGCCGAGGGGCTGGCGAATCAGTTGCAAGCGGTGGGCGCCGGCTATCTCATCTTCACAATTGGTCAGAACTCAGGGTATTTTGCGGCGCCGAATGCGGCGTACGACGAGCTTGTGGACCTGCAACCAAGTCGATGCTCACGACGCGATTTGATCGCCGACCTGTCGCGCGAGCTAAAGGCGCGCGGGATGCGGCTCATTGTCTACCTGCCAGCGGGCGCCCCGGGAGGCGATCGAACGGCTCGGGACGCGCTCCAGTGGCGGCAGGGCGCCGATCGCAACCACGAGTTCCAACTCCGCTGGGAGCGCGTGATCCGCGCGTGGTCGCTGCAGTGGGGCGATGGCGTGGACGGCTGGTGGTTTGACGGCTGCTATTGGCCGAACGCGATGTATCGCCACGCGGAGCCGCCCAACTTCGAAAGCTTCGCCGCGGCCGCCCGCGCCGGCAATTCGCAGGCCATCGTCGCGTTCAATCCGGGCGTGGTCGATCGCGTGATTTCGGTGACGCCGTTTGAGGACTACGCGGCGGGCGAGGTCAACGACGTGGCGTCGACGCTTTTGCGGCGCGTTGAGGATGGCCGCGTGGACGGGGCGCGGGTGCACAGGTTGAGCTACTTGGGGCGGACGTGGGGCGCCGGCCCGCCGCGCTATGACGACCTGGGCGACATCGTCATCCCGTGGACTTGCAAGATCGTCGAAGCCAAGGGCGCCATGACGTGGGACGTCCCGGTGGGAACCGACGGACGCATCCGCGCGGAGTTTCTTCGGCAGCTCATGGCGATTGGTCGCGCGCTGTGACGGCGTCAGCGCTCGAGCGAAACATGCTTGAGCCGGAGGTTGCGGCGCTCGACCTCTATGTTGGTGCGGCCAATCTGCTCCGGCATCGGCCCCGATTCCTACGAGGGAACCTGCCGAAGCACGTCGGCAATGGTTGTCATTGCGTCGGTCGGTCGATCAGCGGACCACTTGCACTGCAGGCAAATGACGGACGTGCCGCCATCGCGTGAGTGGACGTGTGCCACGCTGTGGCATTTTGGGCATGTGGCCGTGAGCTCGACATTCCATTCGAGCGTCGGCAGCCCATCCACCGCGGCCATAAAACTTCTGCTTGCAGTCAGCGGCACAGTCATTGGCGACCTTTCTGCGTGAGACGATAGGGTTGCCGACCAATTGGCAGCCCATCGTCTCATCGCGGTGCGCTGTTGTCCCGGACGTCGCCTTGCTCAACCATCATGCGATTCTGTGCGGGGAACAACGAAAGCCTGATTCCCCGCGCGCGTGATCTCGAGGATCGGCGATCGAGCCGATTCAGGTCCGACAGCGCCTGCAGCAGCGCCAGGTGGAGCTTCAGCCCCTCGTCGATCGTCATGCTGATCGACATCGGCTTGCCGCCCTCGGCGGGAGCGTCCGGATCCAAGTGATCCAAAAAGACGACGCCGTAGCTATTGACGCTTTTCTTTCGCAACTTTTTGGCTGCTTTCTTCTTCGCCATCGATCGCTCCTGGATGCGGTGCGTGGAACCGGGGACGATACGGCTGATCAACCCGCCCCCCGGCCCGGTTCCACTGATTGGTCCCTGCGAGCGCAGCCGCGCGCATCGAGTGGCGCACGCCGTCGAAGCATGGGACGTGACTATGTAGTATAGCCAATTCCGTGCCGAATCCTGGCCTGGACTTGCGGCAAAGCATCCATTTGTGCTAGACTGCGCCCAATAAGACAGCGAAGGCGATGCGAGACGCTCTGCTCGTAGCCGCGGAGATGAGTCGCGATCCGACTTGCTTCGCGAGCACACGGCACTCTTCTTGTAGACCTCTGCCCTACCATTCGGCCAGTTCTCATGCAGGCCGACGGCGACGTTGATCCACTGTGTGGATCAGTTTGCTCTCTTACGTCGAGCGTCCGGAAACGGTCCGCTCACGACGCCGCCCGCTTGTAGTTGCACGGTACGCGGGCTGCGCCTGGACGAATACTGCGTGCTGGAGAATCTGAGACGTGTCACAGGGAACGATCAAGAAACTGACGGACAAGGGTTTTGGCTTCATTCAAGGAGAGAACGGAGACATTTTCTTCCATTCCTCCGCGGTGGAAGGCGCCGGCTACGACAGCCTCTACGAGGGTCAAGCCGTACAATACAACGAAGGGATGGGCCCCAAGGGAAAGCGGGCCGAGAACGTGCGGGTCGGCGCCTAGCCGCCGCTGCCACAACGCAACGTACGTAAAACGACGTCGGGGAGTGCACGTGCGCTCTCCGACGTTTTTCTTGTTGGATGCCGCAAGCCCCCCTGCGGCGCGCCGTGAGAATGCGTTGCCGTCAGGCGGGATCACATTGAGGCGGCGCAGCCCGATGACCGCAATCGCTCCGAGTGTGAGCTGTGAACCAACCCGAAGTCGCCGGACGCGGTACAGAGGCCCGGCGAACTTGCGTCACGCCTTCGGCCGGCGTTGGACCTGGCGTTTTTTGGCGGCGGCCACCACCGCCTTCCGCGGGGCCACAGCCGGCGCGGCAGCGGCGGCGTCCGGTTCGAACATCTGCAGCGTCTCCGTGCGAATCTTCGTGCTGATGCGCGCAAGCGCCACTTGGGCCTCCAGGCCGCCCTTATCGATGAACAGAATCACTCCCGCACTTCCATCTTCAGTTCGGACCTTGTCGCCCTTTTTGAACGTCATCTTGGTATCTCGTGGTTCAGTGGGGAGGTGGGGTTAGGCACGATTTGCTTCTTAAGCTCTGCAAACTGTGCTACGCCCGGGCGGTTAGGTAGCTGGTTCTCACTTCGCCCTCCACGCCAGCATCGCGTCGGTCTCAGGCATCTGCGATTCGTGCGTTTGGGCGGCAATACCTCTGGGACAGCGTTGGCGTTAGCTGTACGGGGCCCTGGGCCTAGGCGGTGGCTGCCCAGAAGGTTGAGCGTCGGCTTTCAACGCCGCTTTCTCCTGGCGAGACTTCAACTCGGCGGCAGTTCGCCAATAGGCCATCCCGCTTGACCCGTCGAACGATTCAATGACCAGGACGTCGCCGGGCTTGCGCTCGCCGGAGATCGCAATTTTGGCGTTCGCGGGGATCGCACGGCCGCTTGAGTTGTAGAGAGCGGAGTCATTCATGGCTCTCATTGTACCCGCCCTCGTCGAGGGCGGCGGGCGAAAATGGCCGACAGCCGGCGAAATGCACACATTTCATGATGGCAAGGCTCAAGATTCGACGCTTGGCAGACTTGCAAGGATCGCCCGCACCCATGCAAAGTCGCCACAGGCGACCGTGCTCGGTTGCATCCGACGCTGCGAGGGCGGGAGTTAGAGATCGCCCAGCAACGCCTATTCGGGCGCAACCTGCTTGAGCCGGATCTTGCGGTACTCGACCTTCATCGGCGGGCCAACGTGCACTTGCACGCCGAGCAGGCCCTCCGGCTTGCGGTGGGCCGCGTCGTCGTCGATCACCACGCACATGACGCGGCCGTTGATCAGGTGCGTCATCACGTTGCCGCGGGCGATGATGTGGGCCTGATTCCAATCGTCGCTCTTGATGAGCCCCGCGAGCGCGTCGCTCTCCCCCACCGAGCCGACGATGCGCGCCTTGCCGTCGGCGTCGATGCGGCCGACGTCGCCCCGCAGCGCCAGAAACGTGCGGCCTCTCTCTTCGTAGTTCTGGCCTGTGTATTTGTTGGCAGCGTCGACGTCAAACTGGTAGCCGCGGAGCGCGAAGGGAGTGCCCTCGATTTCGCCGCTGCGGTAGTTGATGCCGCTGTTGCCGCCCGTGGAGATGCGGAAGTCGGCTTTCAGCTCGAAGTCCCGCGTCACGCCGCCGCGCCAGATGATGAAGGAGTTCTTCTTGAGCAGCGTCTCGGGGGTGATTTCGCCGACGAGGACGCCGTCTTCGGCGCGCCAGTACGTCGCGTCGCCTTCCCAGCCGTCGAGCGACTGGCCGTCGAAGATCGGCTCAAACCCGGTCTCGTCGCCGGCGCCCGCTTCGGGAAGAACCTGCTGGGCGGCGCCGACGCCATTCAACGCGAGCCACGAAAGAACGAACGCCGACATGACGGCAGACCGACGACGAGTCCCGTGAAGCAAACGCATGCGACAAAGCCCCCCAAATGTGCGGAAAAGAATCGCCTCGCGCCGCAACGGCCGCGAGATCGCCCGACATCTT
>JBIOVA010000140.1:0-33711 GCA_044867485.1 Lacipirellulaceae bacterium
CCACCGCGGCTTCCAACGGCTCGGTCAACTCGATGCACGACTCCTACACCCCGATCGGCGGCCTCGTGCCGATGTGGCTGATGCAGCTCGGCGAGGTGGTGTACGGCGGCGTGGGGTCCGGGCTCTACGGCATGCTGATGTTCGCGATCGTCGCGGTGTTCGTGGCGGGGCTGATGGTCGGACGGACGCCGGAATACTTGGGCAAGAAGATCGAGGCGTTCGAGATGAAGATGGCGTCGCTGGTGATTTTGTTTCCGCCATTGATCGTGCTGATTGGGACCGCGATCGCCGTCGTCGGTCCAGGCCTCGAATATACGGCTGGCGAAGAGGTGAAGGGCAACCTCAACAACCCGGGCGCCCACGGGTTCTCGGAGGTGCTGTACGCGTTTTCGTCCGCCGGAAACAACAACGGCAGCGCGTTCGCGGGCCTTACCGGCAACGAGCCGTTCTACAACACGGCGCTCGGCCTGGCGATGTTTGCCGCGCGCTACTGGTTGATGATTCCCGTTCTGGCGATCGCCGGGTCGCTGGCCCGCAAGAAGTACACGCCGCCCGGCGCCGGGACACTGCCAACGCATCGGCCGCTATTCGTAGTGATGCTCGTGAGCACGGTGTTGCTGGTGGGGGCGCTCACGTTCGTTCCGGCGCTGGCGCTAGGGCCGGTCGTCGAGCACCTTCAGATGGTAAGCCCGTAATGGTTCGTTGTTTCGGAGATTTACCACAGAGGATGCAGAGGTCGCAAAGAAAAGAAGAGCCATTTCAGATAGGTGAGCGAAAGAGACCGCACGTCATATTCCTATTTCTTCCGTTTCTGTGACCTCTGCGCTCTCTGTGGTGAATCTTCCTGAACTGCCAAGAGATCGTGAAATCCATGACAACTGCAACTAAAGCACGACCGCTGTTTGATCCGCCGATTCTGCGGCGGGCGGTTGTCGACTCGTTTCGCAAGCTCGACCCTCGGCGGCAGCTTCGCAATCCGGTGATGTTCACGGTGTTTGTGGGCAGCATTCTCACCACCGGATTGGGATTCCACGCGCTTGCCATCGGTGGGCAGGAGTCGCCGGCGTTTATCTTTGGCGTGTCGGCGTGGTTGTGGTTCACGGTGCTGTTCGCCAATTTTGCGGAGGCGATGGCCGAGGGCCGCGGCAAGGCTCAGGCCGATACGCTGCGCGCGACCCGGCGCGACGTGCCGGCGAAGAAGCTTGCTGAGCCGCGATACGGCGCTTCGTATTCGCCGGTGAGCGCGTCCAGTTTGCGTAAGGACGATGCCGTGCTCGTCGAGGCGGGCGAATTGATTGCCAGCGACGGCGAGGTGATCGAAGGCGTCGCGAGCGTCGACGAAAGCGCAATTACCGGCGAGAGCGCGCCGGTCATCCGCGAAAGCGGCGGCGACCGCAGCAGCGTCACCGGCGGCACGCGAGTGCTGAGCGACTGGCTCGTGGTGCGCGTCACGGCGAATCCCGGCGAGACATTTCTCGACCGCATGATCTCGCTGGTTGAAGGCGCCAAACGGCGGAAGACGCCCAATGAGATTGCCCTCGATATCCTGCTGGCGGCGATGACGATCATTTTCCTGGTCGTATGTGCGACGCTGCTGCCGTTCTCGAAGTACAGCGTGGCTGCGGCGGGGCAAGGCATGCCCATCACGGTGACGGTGCTCGTCGCCCTGCTGGTGTGCCTGATCCCGACGACGATTGGCGGGCTCCTGTCGGCCATCGGCATCGCGGGGATGGATCGCATGATCCAGGCCAACGTGATCGCCATGTCGGGCCGGGCGGTCGAGGCTGCCGGCGACGTCGACGTGCTGCTGCTCGACAAAACCGGCACGATCACGATGGGCAACCGGCAGGCCGTCGAGTTCATCCCGACGCCGGGCGTGCCGGTGGCGACGCTGGCCGACGCGGCCCAGCTCGCCTCGCTGGCTGACGAGACGCCCGAGGGACGCAGCGTCGTGGTGCTAGCGAAGGAAAAGTATGGACTGCGCGGCCGAAGCGTGCATGACCTGAACGCGACGTTCATTCCGTTCACGGCCCAAACACGGGTGAGCGGCGTCGACTTCGACGGCCGGCAGGTCCGCAAGGGCGCGGCCGACAGCATCGAGCGGTTCGTCAGCGGCTGCGGCGGGGCGGTTTCCGCGGACGTGCGCGAGGCGGTTGATCGGGTCGCCAAGCAAGGCGGCACGCCGTTGGTGGTGGCCGACGGCGGGCACGCCCTCGGCGTGATCTACCTCAAGGACATCGTCAAAGGCGGCATCAAGGAGCGGTTCGGCGAGTTGCGGCGGATGGGGATCAAGACGGTGATGATCACCGGCGACAATCCGCTCACGGCCACGGCGATCGCCGCGGAGGCGGGGGTCGACGATTTTCTCGCCGAGGCGACGCCCGAGGCCAAGCTGAAGATGATCCGCGAGTACCAAGCCGGCGGTCGGCTGGTGGCGATGACCGGCGACGGCACGAACGATTCCCCTGCGCTGGCCCAGGCCGACGTGGCCGTGGCGATGAACTCCGGCACGCAGGCCGCCAAGGAAGCGGGGAATATGGTCGATCTCGACTCGAACCCGACGAAGCTGATCGAGATCGTCGAAATCGGCAAGCAACTGCTGATGACGCGCGGGGCCCTCACCACGTTCAGCCTGGCGAACGATGTGGCCAAATATTTTGCGATCATTCCCGCGGCGTTTGCGACGACCTACCCGGTGCTCGACCGGTTGAACGTCATGCGGCTGGCGTCGCCGTCGAGTGCGATCCTGGCGGCGGTTATCTTCAATGCGATCATCATCATCGCGCTGGTGCCGCTGGCGCTGCGGGGCGTGCCGTATCGGGCGGTCGGGGCCGCGCGGCTGTTGCGCGACAATTTGCTCGTGTACGGTTTGGGCGGGTTGCTCGTGCCGTTCGTTGGCATCAAGGCGATCGACGTGGTTCTGGCGGCCTGCGGGTTGGCATAAGGAGAGATTCTCATGTTTCGCATAGTGCGTGCTGCCGTGGTGATCTTCGTGGCGTTAACGGTCGTGACCGGCGTGGCGTATCCGCTTGCGATCACGCTCATCGGCCAAGCAGCGTTCCCGCGACAGGCGAACGGCAGCATCGTTGAACGCGACGGCGAGGCCGTGGGCTCAGAGTTGATTGGGCAAGCGTTCACTGGCCCGCAATACTTTTGGAGTCGGCCGTCGGCAGCCGGGTACAACGGCGGTGCGTCGACAGGAAGCAACTACGGGCCGACCAACCCGGCGCAGCTCGACGCAGTGAAGCAACGCGTTGCGGCGATGAAAACCGTTCACGGCGACGAGGCGCCCGTGCCGGTCGATCTTGTGACGGCATCGGGCAGCGGGCTCGATCCGCATATCAGCCCGGCGGCGGCGGCGTATCAGGCGCCGCGCGTCGCACAGGCGCGGGCAGTGCGCGAAGACGTGGTTCGCACGCTCGTTGCCGATCACACCGAGGGGCGCACATTCGGCGTGCTAGGGGAGCCGCGGGTGAACGTGCTGAGGCTGAATCTGGCCCTCGACGCGGCGCCGTCAGGGGAATGATAGAATAGATGAGCGGCGCGCTCACGCGACGCCCGAATCGAGTGCGTCCATGCCGCAGGCCGATCGTCCCAATCCCGATGACTTGTTGGCCCGCGTGCAGGATGCGGAAACCCGCGCGCGGCGGGGAAAGTTGCGCATCTTCTTCGGCTACGCGGCGGGCGTGGGGAAGACCTACGCGATGCTGTCGGCCGCGCAGCGCGAGCGGGCGGCAGGCGTCGACGTGGTCGTGGGCTACGTGGAACCGCACGGCCGCGTGGAAACCGAGGCCTTGCTGGACGGGCTCGACGCCCTGCCGCCGCTGGCGGTTCCCTACCGCGACGTGCACCTGCGGGAATTCAATCTCGACGCGGCGCTGGAGCGGCGGCCCGAGCTCTTGTTGGTCGACGAATTGGCCCACACGAACGCCGAGGGCCTGCGTCACGCCAAGCGCTGGCAGGACGTGGCCGAATTGCTGGACGCGGGCGTCAACGTGTGGACGACGCTCAACGTTCAACACATCGAGAGCCTCAACGACGTCATCGCGCAAATCACCGGCGTCGTGGTCCGAGAGACGCTCCCCGACGCGGTGCTGGAGCAGGCCGACGAGATCGAACTGATTGACCTGACGCCCGCGGAGTTGGTCGAGCGGCTGGCCGCCGGCAAAGTGTATCTGCCGACGCAGGCGGAACGGGCGCTCAAGAACTTCTTCCAGAAGGGCAATCTCGTGGCGCTGCGCGAGTTGTCGCTGCGGCAGGCGGCGGCGCGGTTGCAGCGCGACGTGGAAGCGGCGCGCCAGGAGCGCGCTGCGCTGGCGCCCTGGCTCACCGGCGAGCGGCTGCTGGTGTGCGTCGGTCCGAGCCCGTCGAGCGCCCGCATTCTTCGCACCGCCAAGAGGCTGGCGACGTCACTGGGATGCGAATGGCTGGCGGTGGCGGTCAACACGGGAAGCGAAGGCGCCGCCGCGAGTCGCGCCTGGGAACAAACCGGTCGCAATCTTCGGCTGGCTGAGCAATTGGGCGCGGAAACGCATACGCTCATCGGGCGCAGCGTGGTGGAAACGCTGCTTGATTTCGCCCGCCAGCGCAACATTTCCAAGATTGTCCTTGGGAAGACGGCGCAATCGTGGTGGAAGCGCCGGTTCTTTGGCACGATCAACGACCAGCTCCTCAAGCTCTCCGGCGAAATCGACGTGTTTGTCGTCTCGGGAGACGGCGAGGAGCCCCGCACGACAACGGTCGGTCAACGCGTGGAGCGCGCACCATGGCGCGAGTACGCATTGGCCGCCGGAATCGTGGCCGCGTGCTGCGCACTCGGTTTCGGCGCCTCCGCGCGGGGCCTGACTGAAACGAACATCGTGATGATCTTTCTCGCCGGCGTGGCGTTGATCTCGACGCGCGTGAGTCGCGGGCCGTCGATCGCCGCGGCCGTGGCCAGCGTGTTAACGTTCGACTTCTTCTTCGTGCCGCCGCAATTTACCTTTTCCGTCAGCGACACGCAGTATCTCGTCACGTTTGCTGTGATGCTGGGGATTGGGTTGCTGATCAGCGGTCTGGCGGCCCGGCAGCGAAGCCAGCTGCGCGCCTCGCAGCAGCAGGAGCGCCGGACGGGGCAGTTGTTCCGCATGACGCGGCAGCTCAGCGAGCTGTCCGGAACGGAATTCCTGGTCCGCACGGCGGGGCGGCAGTTGGAAGAAGTGTTCGACGGCGAAGCGGTGCTCTATGTGCGTGAGCCCGACGGACAATTGTTGCTGCGGTATGGCGAGCGAACGTCCGTCGCGGCGGAGCCGATCAACCGCGACGTCGCCGAGTGGGTGGCCGGCAATGGCAAGATCGCCGGCGCGGGAACCAACACGCTGCCCAACGCCACGGCGATGTTCGTGCCGATGGTGGGGTCGCAGCACACCGCCGGAGCCGTGGGCGTCCGGCCGCGGCAGGCGGCGCGGTTCCTCGACCCCGAGCAGCAGCGGCTGTTGGAAACGTGCGCGAGTTTGATCGCTCTCTCGTTGGAGCGGGATGAATCCGTTTTGGAAGCCCACCAAGCGCAACTCCAGGTGGAGACGGAACAGCTTCGCAATTCGCTCTTGAGCTCGGTGTCGCACGACTTGCGCACCCCGCTGGCGAGCATCGCCGGCGCCGCCAGCGGGTTGGCCGAGGCGTTCGATGCACTCGACGCCGCGACGCGCCGCGAGCTACTTGATACGATCAGCGACGAGTCCGAACGGCTGGCGCGAATCGTCGAGAATTTGCTGCAAATGACCAAACTCTCGAGCGGCCGGCTCACGGTGGCCCGCAATTGGCAGCCGGTTGATGAAGTGATCGGTTCGGCGCTGAACCGCGTGGAGCGGCATCTCGAGGGACGCGAGATCTACGTCCTGTTGGCCGACGATTTGCCGCTGGGGCATTTCGACGAAGTGTTGATCGAATTGGTGCTGGTCAACCTGCTCGACAACGCGGTGAAGTACTCGCCGCCCGGGACGCCGATCGAGGTGCGGGCCGAGGCGGCGCCGGGTAGCGTGGCGATCGAGGTCGCCGACCGTGGCCGAGGGTTTCTGCCTGGCGACGAGCAACAGGTGTTCGAAATGTTTTACCGCGGGGCCGACGCCAAACCGGATCGCCGTGGCACGGGGCTGGGTCTGGCGATTTGCAAGGCGATCGTCCGGGCGCATGATGGCGTGATCGTGGCGAAGAACCGCCCCGGCGGTGGGGCGAGCATTCGGTTCACGCTGCCGTGGGACGGCGAGCCGCCGGTGGTCAGCGAAATGGAGGCGGCCGCCGCCGAACCGCCGTGAACAATTCGCCGCTGATCGCCATCGTAGAGGATGAAGCGCCGATCCGGCGGTTCTTGCGGGCATCGCTTGCCGCGGAGGGGTTTCGCGTTGCTGAGGCGACGACCGCCAAAGAGGGGCTGCGGCTCATCGAGCAGGAGCATCCGGCGCTGGCGCTGGTGGATCTGGGCCTCCCGGACGAGGATGGGAGCGTCGTCATTCGGCAGCTGCGCCAGTGGTCGAAGCTGCCGATCATCGTGCTGTCGGCCCGCGGCGAGGAGCAAAGCAAGATCTCGGCGCTTGACGCCGGGGCTGACGACTATCTCACGAAGCCGTTCGGCGTGGGCGAGCTCCTGGCGCGGATGCGAGTGGCGCTGCGGCACGCGGCGCGGGCCGACGCCGACGGGCCGGAGCAAGCCGAGTTCCACTTCGGGCCGCTGCGCGTGAATCTCGTCGAACGCCGCGTGCTGCGGGACGGCGAGGAGGTCAAACTCACGAAGATCGAGTTCGACCTGTTGGCGGAGCTCGTTCGCAACGCGGGGAAGGTGCTCACGCATCGCCACTTGCTCAAGGAGGTATGGGGCCCGCACGCTGTGCACGAGCCGCACTACGTGCGAGTATTCATGGCTAACCTGCGGAAGAAGCTCGAACGCTCGCCAAGCCGCCCGGAGTTTCTGCTCACGGAGCAAGGCGTGGGGTATCGATTGCGGGGGTGAGCGAGGCTCGGTGTGGCACGCCCAAGTCTTCGCAGGGCGTGGTTGATAAGCGCGACGCGTGTCGTTCGCTCCACGCCCCGCGGCGGACCTTGGGCGTGCCACCGAAGCAACCGGATTTGCGTGAATCGCCCGGTTCGGGTGTATAATGACCGGGCGCTCCCCATGGCCTCGCCCCTGGCTCGCGCACGCTGGTCGAACCTTTCCCCCGGCTGCGGGGTTGAACCCTCGGGTCGGTCGAGCGGCGGCTGGCGGCGTCGCAAACCTTGACCATTTGCGGAGATGCGTTCGTGCCTGTCAGCTTCGCCCTAGGGCCCCGGCGGCCACCGCGGCAACGCGACTTGGGTCGCTTTACGGCGACGCTGTGGGGAGGCTTGTTGGCGGTTGGTGTGGTGGTCGTCGCGCGGACCGCAGGCGCCGCCGACCTGGACGAGGCCGAACGGCTGTTCAATGCCGGCGAGTACGACCAGTGTGCGACAATGGCCGCCGAGGAAATCGATGGCGGCAACTATGTCGAGGCCTGGCGCCGGCTGCGGATCGAGGCGGAGCTCGCGCAAGGGGAGTATGGTGCCGCGCTCGCCTCGGTTGAAGAAGCCCTGACGCACTACACGCAGAGCATCACGCTGCGGATGCTGGCCCATTCGGCCTACCAGTACAACGGCCAATCGGCCCGGGCGGCGACCGAGCTCGACTTGATCGAGCGGTTCGCCATGAGCGATCCGCGGCACTACTCGACGCCCGAGAGCCGCGTGGCCCTGGGGCGATTCTTTTTGCGCCGCGGCGCCGACGCACGGCAGGTGCTGGAAGTGTTTTACGACCCCATCGTGAGCGGCGTCCCGAAGTACGTCGACGCTTATCTGGCCAGCGCCGAGCTGTCGTTGGAGAAGTACGACAACGCCCTGGCGGCAGACGTGTTGGCCAAGGCGCCGGACGCGGCGAAGGAGAACCCCCAGTACCATTATCTTTTAGCGCGGGCGTACCTCCAGGACGACCCGCCGGCGGCGGCCGAGGCGATCGAGGCGGCGCTGAAAATCAACCCCCGACACACGCCAACGCTCTTGTTGCAGGCCGATCGGTTGATCGACTCGGAACAGTACGACGCCGCAGAGGAAACTCTGGCCGCCGTGCTGGAAGTGAATCCCAGCGAGCCGGTGGCCTGGGCGTACAAGGCCGTGCTGGCACACCTGGCGAACGACGCGAAGCGCGAAGCGACCTGCCGCCAGCGCGCCCTGTCGGCGTGGACGGACAACCCCGCGATCGATCACACAATCGGCCGCAAGCTGTCGGACAAGTATCGGTTCGAGGAAGGCGTCGCGTATCAGCGTCGCGCGTTGGCGATGGACGCCGCGTACCTGCCGGCACGGATGCAGCTTTCGCAGGACTTGCTGCGGCTGGGTAAAGAAGATGAAGGGTGGCAACTCGCCGGCGAAGTGTTCAACGCCGACGGTTACAACGTGGTGGCGCACAACCTGGTCACGCTCCAGGACACTGTGAAGGGCTACCGCATCCTGACGAACGACTCGTTCCGCGTGCGGATGGAAGCTCGCGAAGCGGCGATCTACGGCGAGCGGGTTCTCGCCGTGTTGGATCGGGCCAAGGAAGTCTTGTCCAAGAAGTATGAGACGCCGCTCAAGGAGTCGATCGCGGTCGAAATCTTTCCCGAACAGAAGGACTTCGCCGTGCGAACGTTCGGGCTGCCGGGCGCCGACGGCTTCCTGGGAGTCTGCTTCGGCAACGTCATCACGGCCAACAGTCCCGCGGCGCTCGGCGAGACGAGCGCCAATTGGGAGTCGGTTCTGTGGCACGAGTTCTGCCACGTGGTGACGCTCCGCAAGTCCCGGAACAAGATGCCGCGGTGGCTGAGCGAAGGCATCTCGGTATTCGAGGAACGGCAAGAGAACCCCACGTGGGGGCAGGCGATGTCGCCGGAGTACCGTCAGATCATCGTCGGCGGGAAGATGCCGCCGGTGAGTCAACTGAGCGGCTCGTTCCTGGCGCCGGAGAGCCCGGCGGCGTTGCAGTTCGCGTACTACCAGTCGTCGCTCGTGGTCGAGTTCCTGGTCGAGCGATTCGGGCTGGACACGGTGAAGCAAGTGCTCGCTGATCTGGCCGCCGGGATGCAGATCGAGGAGTCGCTCGTGCGAAACGCGGCGCCGCTCAATCGGCTCGACGCGGAGTTTGAGAAGTTCGCCCGTACGCGGGCCGAGCAGCTTGCCCCCGAGCTCACGTGGGAAGAGTTCGACCTCTCGCCCCGTGCGGAGTCGGACGCGGTGGCCGAGTGGCTGGAAGAGCACCCCGGCAACTTCCAAGGCATCGTGCGACTCGGGCAATCGCTGCAGCGCGAGGAGAAGTGGCGCGACTCGCTCAAGCCCGCCAAGCTGTTGGCGAATCTGTTTCCCGATTATGTGGGGCCCGGCAATGCGTATGCGTTGATCGCGCGGGCGTATCGCGAGCTCGACAACGCGGAAGGCGAACGCGAGGCGCTGCAAGAGTTGGCCGAGCGGAGCGCGGACGCAGTCGACGCCTACGAGCGGCTGTCGGACCTGGCCGCGGAGGCGGGAGATTGGGAGGCGGTGGCCGCCAATGCGCGCCGTACGCTGGCCGTCAATCCGCTGACGCCCGCGCCACATCGCCGACTAGCGACGGCGGCGGAAAAGTTGGACAAGCCGAGCGAGGCGATCGACGCCTACGAGGCGCTGTTGGAGTTCGACACAACCGATCCGGTCGATCTGCATTACCGATTGGCCGTCCTGCTTGACGAGCGCGGCGACGCAGCGGCGGCCCGGCGGCACGTGCTCATGGCGCTGGAAGACGCGCCGCGATATTTGGACGCCCATCGGTTGTTGCTGAAGCTGACCCCGGCGACGGATGCCGCCGAGAACTCCCCGGAGGCTGGGCGATGAAGCGACGCGAGTTCGCCACGAAGGCCGCATTTGTCGCGCTCGTAGCCCTGACGGCCGGCGTCGTGCTCGCCCAGTACGGCGGTCGCGGGCGGAGTCGGGACCGCGACGAGTTTTACGACGACGATCGCCGCGGCATCCCGGATTGGGAGAATGAGAAGCAGTTCGAGAAAGATGTGTTTACCTTCGTGCGCGTCGTTTACAACGAAGGCGGTTATCGCGACGGCGGCGGGTTCGGTTGGAACGGCGAATTCCGCGGCCGGCGACGGCGCGGCTGGGGCGGCGGATGGCGAACTGACTGGCCCGACAGCGACCTGAACTTTTCTTACCGCTTGCAGCAACTCACCTCGCTGAAGGTGAACCCCGACCCGGTGTACATGCCGCTGACCGATCCGAAGTTGTTCGACTATCCGTTCCTGTACATGATCGAGCCGGGCAATTTGTACTTTGAAGACGCCGAGGTCGAGGCGCTGCGCAAATACCTGCTCGCGGGCGGGTTCCTGATGGTTGACGACTTTTGGGGCGACTACCAGTGGGAGAATTTCTACCAGCAGATCAAACGCGTGTTCCCCGACCGCGAACCGAAGGAGTTGGACCTCGACCACGAGATTTTCAACATCGTCTATCGGCTCAAAGAGAAGCCGCAGGCGCCGAGCATTAATGCGGCGCTCGAAGGGGCCGCCAGCGGCGTCACGTGGGAGCCGTATCACGGCGGCGACTGCCGCACGGTGCACTACAAGGGAATCTTCGACGACAAGGGGCGGATGATGGTCATCATCTGCCACAACACCGACCTGGGCGACGGCTGGGAACGCGAAGGCCAGAACGAGTGGTACTTCAAGGAGTTTTCGGAGAAGAAGGCGTACCCGATGGGAATCAACATCATCGTGTACGCAATGACGCACTGAAACTCGACGCAATAGTGCTTCGATCAACAATGCAATACAGATCTCACGCAAAGGCGCAAAGGCGCGAAGTCGGAAGAGCATTCGTCGATTTGTCCTCTTCGCGCCTTTGCGCCTTTGCGTGAGATCATCTGAAATTTTTTCAGGAGTGATCGTGGCCACTGAGCTTGATACTTTTGAGGAGGAACGGCAGCTTGTCGCGCAGATTCGCGAGGGGCGGGACCGAATCGGCGCCGAAATCGAAAAGGTCATCATCGGCCAAAAGGCGGTCGTCGAGCAGCTTTTGATCACGCTGATGGCCGGCGGGCATTGCCTGATCACCGGGGCGCCGGGGCTGGCCAAGACGCTGCTCATCCGCACGATCGCGCGGGTGTTCCACCTCAAGTTCCAGCGCATTCAGTTCACGCCCGACTTGATGCCCGCCGACATCACCGGGACCGAAATCCTGGAAGAGTCGGCCGACGGCCATCGGCGGCTGGAGTTCGTCAAAGGGCCGATCTTCGCCAACGTCATCCTGGCGGACGAGATCAATCGCACGCCGCCCAAGACGCAGGCGGCGCTGCTCGAGGCGATGCAAGAGCACCAGGTGACCGCGGCGGGCGTGCGCTACCCGCTCGACGAGCCGTTCTTCGTCCTGGCGACGCAGAACCCCATCGAGATGGAGGGCACGTACCCGCTGCCCGAGGCGCAGCTTGACCGGTTCATGTTCAACGTGGTGATCGACTATCTGCCCGAGGACGACGAGGTCGCGGTCGTGACAAAGACCACGTCCCGCCACTCGGCCGACGTCGAGGCGATCTTCGGCGGCGAGGATGTGCTGCGGTTTCACGACATGGTGCGCCGCGTCCCCGTGGCGCGCGAAGTCGTGCAGTACGCCGTGCGACTGGCGGCGGCTTCGCGACCCGGGCAAACCGGGACGCCCGACTTTATCAACCAATGGGTGAGTTGGGGCGCCGGGCTGCGGGCCGGGCAGTATCTGGTGCTGGGCGCCAAAGCGCGGGCGCTACTGCATGGCCGAGCCCATGTAGCGCCCGAGGATATTCGCGCGCTGGCTCACCCCGTGTTGAGGCATCGCATCCTGGTCGGTTATCGGGCCGACGCCGAGGGCGTGAGCGTCGACGATGTGGTCGATCGTCTGCTCAAGCACGTCCACATGCCGGAGCGGTGATGGCGACGGTTGCATCCTCTTCGACGAAGTTGCCCGAGGCATCCGCGGCGGCGCGGGGCGTCAGTTTTATTGATCCGCACGCGCTGATGCGGATCAAGAACCTGCAGATGCGCGCCCGGGTGATCGTCGAGGGCTTTTACGCGGGTATTCATCGCAGCCCGTACCACGGGTTCTCCGTTGAGTTCAGCGAGTACCGCCAATATACGCCCGGCGACGACCTACGGTACCTCGACTGGCGGCTGTTGGCCCGCTCGGATCGGCACTACGTGAAGCGGTTCGAGGACGAGACCAATCTGCTGTGCTACCTGCTGGCCGATTTGAGCCGTTCGATGGGGTATGGCTCGGGCCCGCACCCCAAGAGCGAGTACGCGCGGACGCTGGCCGCGACGCTGGCGTACTTTTTGCACCAGCAGCACGACGCCGTGGGACTGGTCACGTTCGACGAGGAGATCACCAACTTCCTACCGCCGCGGCATCGCCCGGGGCATCTTCGCCGGTTGATGGCGGCGCTGCAGGCGGAGCCGCGCGGCCAGGCGACGGACCTGGCCAAGCCGTTGGAGCAGATTGCCCAGACGGTTCGGAAGCGCGGGCTGGTGGTGCTGATTTCTGACTTGCTGGCCGACGTGGAAGTGCTGCGCGCCAAGCTTGGCTACCTGCGATCCCGCGGGCACGACGTCGTCGTGTTCCGCGTACTCGACCCGGCGGAGTTGACGTTCTCGTTCGGGGAGGCGCGCATCTTTGAAGACGTCGAGTCGGGCCGGCGGATGTACATTGATCCGCAGGCTGCGCGGGCTCAATATCTTGAACGGTTCCGCGCCCATGCGGCAACGATCGAGCAGATTTGCCGCGAGCTGGGCGCCGACTTCGTGGAGTGCCCCACCGATCGGCCGCTGGAGCTGGCGTTGTTCGATTTGCTGCGCACTCGGCTGGCGCGCGGCCGGCGACGGATTCGCCGATTCGCGGCGGGACGAGGAGCGGATCGATGAGCTTCCTCACCCCGTTTTACATTCTTGGGGCGCTGGCGGTGTCGCTGCCGGTGCTGTTTCACCTGATCCGGCGCACGCCACGCGGCGAGGCGCCGTTCAGTTCGCTGATGTTTCTCACCGCCTCGCCGCCGCGGATCACCCGCCGCAGCCGCATCGAGCATTGGCTGCTATTGGCGTTGCGGGGATTGGCGCTGGTGCTGCTGGCGTTGGCGTTCGCCCGGCCGTTCTGGCGGCAGCCGGCGCAGATCCAGAGCGACGCGGTCGCCCAGCGCCGCATCCTGGTGGTCGTCGATACGAGCGCGAGCATGCGCCGCGGCGATCTGTGGCGGCAGGCCGTTGAAGCCGTCGACGAGGCCCTCGCTGAGTGCCGGCCGCAGGATCAAGTCGCCGTGTTCGCCTGCGACGAAACGCTGCGGCCGATCGCCGGGTACGAGGACCTCGCACAGGTCGAGCCGCAGCGGCGGCGGGCGGTTGTCGCGACGCGCCTGGAGGCGCTGGGCCCCACGTGGGCGGCAACGCATCTCGGCCAGGCGCTGCTCGACGCGGCGGCGCTGGTGAACGATTCGCGCGACGACAGCGAGGAGTCGGGGCGGGCGGCCCGAACGGTAGTGCTGGTGAGCGATCTGCAAACGGGCAGCCGCACGAGCGTGCTGGGCGATTATCCGTGGCCTGCCGACGTGCAACTGGAGTTGAAGCGCGTCGCCGTCGCCGACCCGACGAACGCGGGGCTGTGGCGGCTCGCCGATGATGCGACGGAAGCGGGGCGCGCCGGCGGTGCCGCGGCGCGCGAGCTGCGCATTCGCGTGGCCAATGCGGCGGACTCGGGGGCCGAGCAGTTTCGATTGCAGTGGTCGAACGCCGCTGGCGTCACCAGCGGGCCCGTCGTCGACGCCTACGTGCCAGCCGGCGAAAGTCGCGTCGTGCGCGTGGCTCCGCCCGCAGCGACCCTCGACAAGCCGCGACTCACACTGCACGGCGACGCCCAGGCGTTCGACAACGCGATGTTCTTCGTGCCCGAGGATCGCCGGCGAATCACGGTCGCGTATTTGGGCGACGATCGGGAGGACGATTCGCAGGGTCTGCGTTATTACCTCGAACGCGCGGTGACCGCCGACCCGCAGCGCGACGTGCGAGTGGCCGCTTACGGCGAGATCGAGCAAAGTGAATCTCGCAACAAGGAAGCGCCGCCGCTGATCGTGGCGGCGACTGACCCAACGCCGAAACAGGTCGCTTCGCTGCGGGATTACGTCGCTGAAGGCGGCACGCTGCTCTACGTGATCGACGCCGCGAACGCGAGGCCGGGGCTCGCCGCACTGCTCGGCGCCGACGCGATGCCGATTGCCGAGGCCGAGGTTGACGATTACGCGATGC
This sequence comes from Lacipirellulaceae bacterium, assembly GCA_044867485.1. GTDB lineage: Bacteria > Planctomycetota > Planctomycetia > Pirellulales > Lacipirellulaceae > Lacipirellula. The sequence goes on from JBIOVA010000140.1 coordinate 14,313, forward strand.
TGGGGAACGTCGACTTCGACCATCCGCTGTTTGCGGCCATGGCGGGGCCGAAGTTCAACGACTTCACGCAGATTCGCTTCTGGAAGCACCGGCGGCTTGACCTGGCCGGCGCTGCCGAGGCTCGCGTGGTGGCCCATTTCGACGACGGCGATCCGGCGATCGTCGAGCGCCGCATCGGCGCCGGCCGCTTGGTGGTGATGGCCGCGGGATGGCAACCGAGCGACGGGCAGCTTGCCCGGTCGTGGAAGTTTCTGCTGATGCTTCGGTCGCTGGTGAACGACAACGGCGCGGCGGCCGGTTTTCGCACGGACTATGTGGTCAACGAGCGCGTGCCGCTGCCCGATCGCGCCGCGCTGGCCGAGGACGCGGTGATCTCGACGCCAGACGACGTCCCAATTGAGTTGGAACGCGACACAACGGCATTCGCGGCAACCGAAGCGCCGGGCGTGTATGCACTCGCCGGCGCCAAGGGGCCAATTCGCTTTGCAGTCAACATCGACCCGACGGAGAGCGACACGGCGTCGCTGCCGGACGAGGCGCTGGAGCAACTCGGAGTGCGGCTGGCGGGGAAAGTTCTCCCGGAGCAAGACGCGGCGGCGTTGCAGCAGCTTCGCGACGTGGAGCTCGAAAGCCGTCAGCGGATGTGGCAGTGGCTGTTAGCCGCGGCGCTGGTCGTGTTGGTCGTTGAAACCTGGCTGGCCGGCCGCTTGTCGCGGCGCATGGAACCCCAACTGGCATTGGCATGAGAGGGCTTAAGCTGTCACCCCGAGGTCTGCCGAGGGGTCCGGCCGGATTCCTCGGCAGACCTCGGAATGACAAATTGGCCTGACGGCCGAGAGACCGGTCCCAGAGGACGACGCCATGATTCATGAACTCCACGAACTGCTCTATCGCGCCGGCGCGCGGGTGCGCAGCCTGCGGCTGTGGACGAGTTTGGCGTTGTGCTGGTTGTTTTGGGCGGCAGTGGTTTATGGAATCGCTCGCTTTGCGGAGCCGGCGGCGCAGCAGTGGACCACAGCCTGGTGGGTGCTCGCGGCGGCGACGTTGGCGACGGCGATCGTGTGCTGGCGGATCAGTTCCCGTGCGGGGCGCGATCCCCGCGGCATGGCCCGCCGCATCGAGGCGACGCATCCGGAGCTCGGCGCCATGCTGCTGGCGGCGCTCGAGCAGGCGCCCTCGCCGCGATTCAAGCGTTTGGGCTACTTGCAGACGGCTGTGATCAAGGGCGCCGTCACCCACGGCCGGCGGCACAACTGGGCCGACGCCACGTCGAAGGGCCGCGTGCGGCTGGCGAAAGTCGCCCATCTGGCGGCGCTGGCGGCGCTCGTGTCGTCGTGCGGTATGCTCGTGGATCGCGTGAGCGGCGACGCCCGGGCCAGCTCCGGGCGCGGCGGCGACGAGGCCGAACTGTTCGGCGCCGACTACGAAGTTCACGTGGAGCCCGGCGACGCGGAGATCGAGCGCGGTACGACGCTGTTGGTGATCGCCCGGTTCCGCGGCGCCACGCCGCCTGATGCAGACCTCGTGGTAGAAAAAGTTAGCCGCGACGCGGAGTCCGCGGAGCGGAGCGCGCGCGGGGAGTCAGGAGTCAGGGGTCAGGACTCGGAAGACGCCGTGCGCCGCATGACGCGCAGCCTCGACGATCCGCAGTTCGTCGGCCGCGTGCCAGCCGTGGCGAGCGACTTAACTTACCGCGTGGAGTTTGCCGGGCGGCGGTCGCGGACGTATCGCGTCACTGTGTTTGAGTACCCCGAGCTCGTGCGGGCCGACGCCCGCCTGGAATATCCCGAGTATGCGCATCTGGAACCCAAAGTGGTCGAGGATGTGCGGCAGGTGACCGCGGTCGAAGGCACGCGGCTCACGCTCAAGTTCCATCTCAACAAGGACGTTGCGGACGCGCGGCTGGTGGATCGCGGCGGCGAGGAAGTTCCGCTCGCACGCGTCGACGGCGCCGATCACCTTTACGAAGTCAGTTACGCGCTGGAGCGTTCACAGCGATTCAAGCTGCACCTGGTCGACCGGGAGAACCGCAAGAACAAGCTGCCGCCGGAATTGGTCGTCAATGTGACGCCCAACAAGCCGCCGGAAATCAAGATCGATCGCCCGGGCAGCGACGTGCGCGTCTCGCCGGTTGAGGAGTTGCAGGTGGTCGGCGAGGTGGCTGACGATTTCGGCGTCGCGGCGTATGGGTTGAGCTATTCGCTGGGCGGGGAGGAGCCGCGGGAATTGGACTTAGGCGAAGCGAAGACGCAAGCGGAAGGGGAGGCTGTTAAGAAAAGGCCGTTGGAGAAGTTGATTGACTTTGAGACGCTGGCGGCCGAGCCTGATCAACTTGTGTCGTATTACCTTTGGGCCGAGGACCTGGGGCCCGACGGGCGACCGCGGCGCACATGGAGCGACATGTACTTTGCCGAGGTGCGGCATTTCGACGAAATCTTCCGCGAGGGCGAGCAACCCACCGAGCAGCAACAGCAGGAGCAGCAGCAGCAAGGCCAGCAGCAAGGCGCCGGGCAACAGGCCGAACAGTTGGCCGAGCTTCAGAAGCAAATCATCAACGCCGTGTGGAAGCTCATCCGCCGCGAGACGCACTCGCAGCCAACCGCGGAATTCGCCGACGACGCCGGCGCGATCGCCGAAGGCCAGCAGCAGGCGCTCGAGCAATTGGGCGAGTTGACCGAGCAACTTAACGATGCGGAGTCGCAACAGTTTGCCGCGGCGGCTCAGGAGCACATGGAGACGGTGCAGCAGGAGATGACCACCGCGGCCGAGGGCGCGATCGACCCGCTCCGCCCTGCCCTGTCGGCCGGTCAGGCGGCGTATCAGGCGCTGCTCAAACTGCGGGCGCGGCAGTTCGACGTGGCGCGCACGAGCGCCAGCCAGGGGCCCAGCGGCAGCACGTCGGGACCGGGGAGCGCCTCGCAACGGCAGCTCGAGCAGCTCGAACTGTCGTCCGAAGACAATCGCTACGAGACGCAGAGCCGCGCGCAAGCCGCCGCTAACGAGAACGCCGAGCAACTCGAAGAGTCGCGGGCGATCCTCAACCGGCTGCGCGAGCTGGCCCGTCGGCAGCAGGACCTCAACGAGCGATTGCGGGAGCTGCAATCGGCCTTGGAAGCGGCCGAGACCGAAGCCGAGCGGCAGGAGCTCGAGCGGCAACTCAAACGGCTGCGCGACCAGCAGCGGGAGATCCTCCGCGACACGGAGTCGCTCGACAACGACATGCAGAACTCCGAGAACAGCAACCAGTTGCAAGAATCGGCCCAGCAGCTCGACCAGACGCGGTCCCTCGTGCAGCAGGCGTCCGAGGCGCTGGACGAGGGGCAGGTGTCGCAGGCGCTCAACGAGGGCGCTCGCGCCGAACGCGAACTGAGCGAGTTACGCGACAACTTCCGTCGGCAGACGGCCGATCGCTTTACCGACGAGATGCGCGACCTGCGCGACGCGGCTCGGCAGCTCCGGGAGCGGCAAGAGCAGCTTTCGCAGCAGCTTGACGAGCTGAACGCCAACAATCGCCGCTCGCTGCGCGAAACGGGGCCGCGTGAGGAGTTGACTCAGGGCCTGCAGCAGCAGCAGCAGGACCTGGGCGAGACGCTCCAGCGGATGCGCGACACAGTCGTCGAGGCCGAAGAGCCCGAGCCGCTGTTGGCCGGCGAGCTCTTCGACGCCGTGCAGGAAACAGTGCAGCAACGCACGGAGGAAGCACTCGACGTGACGCGGCAGCTTGTCGACGCGGGCGTCACCAGCGAGGCCGGCGACGCGATGCGGCAAGCCGATCGCGGGATCGATAACCTTCGCGAGCGCGTGGAACGGGCCGCCGAAAGCGTGTTGGGAGACGAGACGGAGGCGCTGCGACGGGCCGATGAACAGTTGCGGCAGTTGGCGGCGGAACTCAATCGCGAGATCGACAGTGCGCAAGGCGAGCAGCAACCAGGGCAGCCTGGCGAAGGTCAGGAAGACGAATCGCCGCAAGGCCAGACCGGAGCGGGGCAGCCCGGTCAACAAGGACAGGCTGGCGAGCAGGGCCGCGGCCGCGGGCAATCCGATCAACCGCCTGCCGACGAGCAACAGGGGGAACAACAAGGCGATCAGACAGTCGACCAACAGGGGGAGCAGCCAGGCGGACGCGGCGGCAATGGATCGCAAGGCCGGCAACCCAACGACGGACGACGCCAAGGATACGACGGCGGATATGTACGGCAAGACTCGGACGTTCAACCCGACGAAGCGCAAGCTCAACCGGACGGCGAACCCACGCAACGCGACCCCGAAAGCCAACAAGCCGGCAATCGCCCCGGAGGCAATCGCAATCCCCAAGTCGGCGGCGGACCCGGCGGCCTTGAACTCGACAATCTCACCGAATTCTTCGGCGGCGAGGTCGCTCCACAAGGGCCGATCACCGGCGAGGACTTCCGCGACTGGGCCGACCGCCTGAGCGACGTCGAGGACATGCTCGAAGAGCCCGAGCTGAGCGCCGAGGCGGCCCGCATTCGCGACCGCGCCGAGGACGCCCGCGCCGACTTCAAACGCCACGCCCGCGAGCCCGACTGGAACAAGCTCGTCGAAATGGTCGCCGAGCCGCTCAACGAGCTCCGCGGGCGGATCGGCGAAGAGATTCGCCGCCGGGAGTCGCCCGATTCGCTCGTGCCGATAGACCGCGACGTCGCTCCGGCGGAATTCGCCGAGCAGGTGCGACTGTACTACCAGCGACTGGGGAGCGGCGAATGACGTTCGGCGCGTGGGGAGCTCCGGAGTGGGCGTCGACGGCGGTCGCACTGTTGACCGTCGCCGTCGCGGCGGCAGCGTGGAGCTATTGGCGCGGCGGCGCCTCGCGCGGCGTCCGGGCGGCCTGCGTCGCGCTCAAAGCGACGGCCCTGACGGCCCTGGCGCTCGCGCTGGTCGACCCGCTGCTCAGCGGCGTCCGGCCGCGGCGCGGAGCCAACATCTTCGCCGTCGTTGCGGACGATAGTCAGAGCATGCAGATTCACGACGCCGGAGTCGGCGAGAGTCGCGGCGAAGCGTTGCAGCAACTGCTGCTGGCGGAGTCGGCGTGGCAAACGCGGCTGGGAACGGACTTCGACGTGCGGCGGCTGGCGTTCAGCACGCAGTTGCGAGCGGTCGACGACTTTTCCGCGCTGCGGTTCGACGGCGTCGGCACGTCGCTGGGATCGACGCTGGCGTCGCTGGGGCGGCGTTTCCGGGGACTGCCTGTGGCGGGCGTGTTGCTGCTGACCGACGGCAACGCCACCGAGACGCTGGGCGACGACGTGGACTGGTCCGAATTGCCGCCTATTTTCCCTGCGGCGATTGGCGCCGGCGATGACTTGCGGGATGTGAGCGTCGAGCGCGTGAGCGCCACCGAAACAAACTTCGAGTCGGCGCCGGTGACCATCCGCGCCGACGTGCGCGCGTGCGGCTACGACGCGGCGCCGGTGGTGGTCGCCCTCTACGACGAGCACGGCCAGGTCGTCGAGAAGCAAACGGCCCGGCCCGACGCCAACGACGGAACCGCGTCGGTGCGGTTTCAGTTTCGACCCGAACGTTCGGGCGTGAGCTTCTACAGTGTTGGGGCGTGCGTCGAGTGCAACGCCGAGGCCGTCGACGCCGAGGAGCGCAAGACCGAGGAGGCGACGCTGGCCAACAACCGTCGGCTGGTGGCAATCGACCGCGGCGGCGGGCCGTACCGCGTCTTGTATGTAAGCGGCCGGCCTAATTGGGAGTTCAAATTCCTGCGACGCGCCGCGGCGGAGGATGACCAGGTCGAGCTGGTGGGCCTCGTGCGGATCGCCAAGCGCGAGCCGAAATTTTCCTTCCGCCGCCAGGGTGAGCGGACCAACCAGTTGTTCGAGGGCTTCGAGCATCCGGATGACGACGCGGCCGAGACTTACGACGAACCCGTGCTCGTGCGGCTGGGCACGAAGGACGCCGAGGAGCTGCAGGGCGGTTTCCCGCGCACGGCCGACGAACTGTATCGCTACGACGCCCTGGTGATCGACGATCTCGAAGCGGCGTTCTTCACGCAGGATCAACTCGCGCTGATCGAGGACTTCGTGAGCCGGCGCGGCGGCGGGCTGTTGATGCTCGGCGGGCTGGAGTCGTTCCTCGGCGGCGACTATCGCCGCACGCCGATCGGCGATGCGTTGCCGGTCTATGTCGACGGTCCGTCGGACGACGCGCGGACGCCCGCCGAGGGCGAGCTCCGGCTGGCGCTCACCCGCGAAGGGTGGCTGGAGCCGTGGGTCCGGCTGAGGAAGACGGAGCCGGAGGACGAAAAACGGTTGACCAACATGCCAGGGTTCCAGGTGCTCAACGCCGCGGGCCTGGTGAAGCCGGGGGCGACCGTGCTCGCCGAGGCGGTGGACGCGGCGAAAAAGCGGCGCCCGGCCCTGATCGTGCAGCGCTACGGCCGGGGGCGTGCGGCGGCGATGCTGTTGGGCGACCTGTGGCGCTGGGGATTGCAGCGGAAGAACGAAAACGACGACGATTTGGAAAAAGCGTGGCGGCAGACGGTGCGGTGGTTGGTCGGCGACGTGCCGCAGCGCGTGGAAGTCGACGTGCAGGCGGCAGGCGCCGTGACGTTCGCCGTCCGGGTGCGCGACGAGGCGTACCTGCCGCTCGACAACGCGGAGGTGAGGATTCGCATCACGACGCCGGACGACGGCGAGATGGTGCTGGATGCCGAGCCCAGCGCCCACGAAGCAGGGGCGTACGTGGCGACGCATGTGCCGCGCACCCCGGGGGCGTATCGCGCGGCGGTCGAGGCGACGGCGCCTGATGGCAGCGCAGTGGGCCAGCGCGAGACCGGCTGGGCGGCCCAGCCGTTGGCCGACGAATTCAACCGCCTGGCGCCCAATCGCGAGCTGCTCGCAGAGATCGCGGCGAAGACCAAAGGCGAGGTGCTTGCCATGGACGACCTCGACGACTTCGTCGCGACGCTCGATAGCCGCAGCGCGCCGATCACCGAGCCCTGGACGCGGCCTTTGTGGCATCATCCGTTGTACTTCGTGGTGGCGATCGGTTGCCTGGCGGGCGAATGGGGCCTGCGACGGTGGAAGGGGCTCGCATGACGGTCGCGTGGAAGCATTCGTTGGCGCTCGGCCTGGCGGCTGTCCTGGCCCACTGCGGGACAGGCCGGGCGACGCTCGCGATGGCGGATGATGCGCCAACTCGCGCCGCGGCGTCGGTCGTGGTCGTCATCGGCGCCCCGGGGACGGACGAGTACGACGCCGCGTTCCGCGATTGGGCCGACCAGTGGCGGATCGCGGCGGACGCCGCCGGCGCCAAGTTCACGCGGATCGGCGGCGACGAAGCCGGCGAGACCAACGACCGCTCGCGGCTCCAGGAGACGCTTGCCGTGGAAGCCGAGCGCGCCGAAGCCGACGTCCTGTGGCTGGTGCTCATCGGACACGGCACGTTCGACGGCAAGGTGGCCAAGTTCAACCTTCGCGGGCCGGACGCGACGGTCGAGGAATTGACCGCGTGGCTCGCTCCGGTCAAACGGCCGGTGGCGCTGATCGATTGCTCGTCCGCCAGCGCGCCGCTGGTGAACGTCGCCTCCGCGAACAACCGCATCGTGATCACGGCGACCAAGAGCGGGTACGAGCTTAACTTCGCCCGCTTCGGCAAATATCTTGCCCAAGCGATCAACGACGGCGCCGCCGATCTCGACAAGGACGACCAGACGTCGCTCTTGGAGGCGTACCTCACGGCGTGCCGCGGCGTGGCGGAGTTCTACGCCGGCGAGCAGCGGCTGGCCACGGAGCATGCCCTGCTGGACGACAACGGCGACGGCCTGGGCACGCCGGCGGCGTGGTTCCGCGGACTGCGGGCCGCGCAGAGCGCCAAGGACGGCGCGGCGCTCGACGGCCTGCGGGCGCACCAACTGCATCTCGTGCCGAGCGATCGCGAGACCCGCATGCCGCGCGAGCTGCGCCAGCGGCGGGACGAGTTGGAGCAATCGATCGCGGCGCTGCGCAGCGAAAAGACCGGACTTGGCGAGGAAGAGTACTATCGCCGGTTGGAATCGCTGATGGTCGAGCTGGCGCGGCTGTACGAGGGCGCGGCGACCGACGCGCCGGCGCCGTGATCGCGCGGCCTGTCGGGACGCCCACCTACAGATCCCCGTAAGGCACTCCGTCGGTGGGCGACGTATCGGTCGAGTTGCAGATGAACTCGCCGGTTTCGGTGTTGAACATCCAGCCGCAGGTCGGCGAGGCGTTGGCCGACGTTGTCGTTCCCGTCGTGGGTTCGACGTCGCTATTCTTGGCGCCGACGGGACATTTGGGGAATGGCCCGCGAAGAAAGCCCTGCAGCGCCGCTCGAAAGTCGCCGCCCGTGCCAGTGCACGTCGGGAAAGCGCCGGCATTGCTTGCAGCGTACATTTCAATCGCGTCGCGAACCGTGGCGAGCGATTGTTTCAGTCCTTGGTCGGCGGCGCTGGCGGCGGCGTTGAACATTTTAGGCGCAGCGACGGCGGCGAGAATTCCCACGATGAGGAGCACGGCCACCAGCTCGACGAGCGTGAAACCAGCGCGGCGGGTCATGGGGCGCCATCTCGTGATGCAACGCTGGGGCGCGAAGTCGAGACGCAGTCCGCCTGCGCTGCCGATGCGACTCCGCGGTGCGCACGAATCCGGCAAATGTAGCACGGCCGACGCCGCCAGAGATCGCGGCCGACTTCCGAGCCCCAAGGGCGTCGACAGGGACCGCACAACCGCCACAATCCGCCTTGATCTTGGCGAGTCTTGCGGCAACTTCCCGCACATGGCCGCGGGGCGGAGAGCGGCCGCCTACTGGCCGGCGGCGGCGGCCGTCGGGTAGCTAGCCGGCTCGTCCGCGGCGCGCTTGTCGATCGAGAGATAGTCGAACATCCGGCCTTCCATATCGAACGCCTTGAACTCGAGCGTGCGGCCGTTGACGCCCACCAGGCAGTAGTGGTGCCCGTGTTTGACGTTGTTCTGAAACCACGGCTTGACCGGCCCGGCCGTCTCCAGACCTCCGCCCGCGCCGCCGGTAATCATGTAGATCGTTCCGCGGCGCTCAACCACCTTGTCGCCCTTAAGCGGCCACGTCCGCTCGTAGGAGTGGATGTGGCCGTTCCACACGACGTCGACGCCGTAGCGGTCGTACAGCTTCACCAGCGGCCGCAATCGCAAGTCGCCGTGCGACGACGGCTCGCCTTTCCACATGTCGCCGTAGTCGTCCTCGTCGGACGAGTAGGCGGGGTGATGGTACGAGACGAACTTCCACGTCGCGGTCGACTCGGCGAGCTGGGTTTCGAGCCACTTGTACTGCTCGCTGTCGGGGCCCACCTCTTTATTCGAATCGAGCATGAAGAACTGGGCGTTGCCGTAGTGAAACGTGTAGAAGTACTCGGGGTCGGGGAGCGACATGTAGTCATAGTAGTAGCGGGCGTTCTGCTCGTGGTTCCCCAGGACCGGGAAGAAGGCCACGCGCGAGGCCAGCGGCTGCATGCCGGGGAAGAATTCATTCGTCCACTGCCGCTTGTTGGGGCCGGTGTCCACGAGATCGCCGGCGATGATCACGAAGTTCGGCCGCTGCATCCAGAGCATATCGGTAAGAATCTTGCTCACGCGAGGATTGTGCTGCGTGTCGCCCAGGACGCCGAATGCGAACGGCGAGTCCTCGCGATTGGCCGTTTGGAATGTGAGCAGCGGGCTGTGAATTGCGCGACCGCGGTCGTCGGTGGCTTCGACCTGATAGGAATACGGCGCCTGCGATTCGAGGTCCGTGAGCGTGATCTCGTGGATGAGCGCCGGCTCGTCGCCCGATGCCGTCTCGCCGAGGGCGCCCGTGCGGCCAAAGAGCACCTTGCCTTGCGCCGGGCGGGACGTTTCCCACATCACGGTGATGCGGTCTTGCGTGACAAACTGCAGATACGGCGCGACAAGGAACTGGAGCTCGTCGGGAATCGCGGCCGGCTCGAGGCTGACCAACTCGTTGCCGTGCTCGAACTCGTGGGCGACCCACTTGTCCGTGGCGGCCAGGTCGTACACGGCCACGTCGCGGATCAGGCCCTGATGGCAGACCAGCTCGTCGTGATCGCCCACCGCCCCAATGAAGTACGGTGCATGCCGCGACGGGTAGATCGGCCCCGTTTGCAGTTTGCTCGAAGCTTCGAGCTGGCCATTGACGTACAACCGCATTTCGGCGCCGTCGTACACGCCGACGACGTGGTAATACTTGCCGGGCTCAAAGGGCGTGGTTCCTTCGATCGTCGTGAGTCGGCCGTTGCCGTCGTCGGCGCCGCGGGCGGAGAGGACGAAACGGAACACGCGCTCGTTGTATCCCAAGAGCCAGCCCTTCTGGCCCTCGCCGTCCTGTTCGAGCGTGCTGACGATGGCGCCCTGGGGCTTGCCCGCCTCGACGGCCACCCAGGCGGCAAGCGTAAGAGACTTCTCGGGCAGGTAGTGGGACGCTTCGCCGGCGGGGGACGCGATCACCAGATGGTCCTGGACGCCGTCGAAGCGGAGCGCGCCGCCCAGCTTGTCGTCCACCAGCCGGGGCTCGCCCTTGATCGCGGCATTAGGGCCGAGCCGCGCCTGCACGGCGCCGTCGTGGACGGTCGACTTGGTGAAGTACCAGTGCGAAACGGGGTCCGGTCCATCGTGGGCCAGCGCGGCGCCGGCGGCGAAGGCGACGACAGCCAGCGCGGCAATCCCGGTTTGCAGGTTGGATTTGCCGAGGGACTTCATGGCAACATTGATCCTCTGCCGTCCACCCAAAACTGTGGCCGGCGGGCCGTTTCGGGCAGGGGACGAACGGAAGGAGTGCGGGGACGTGAAAAAATCGTGAAGGCGGTTTCTCACCAAGCTCGGATCGTCGGTAAACTAAATGGCGAGAATACCAGCGACGTCGTCCGAGCCAAGGCCCTTTTGCGCCCCGGTGAGAGCGTTTCACGTTATGGGCAAGCAAGCCAAGATCGCCCTGCTGATCGACACCGCCACCACCTGGGGCTCGGGGCTCATCGAGGGGATCGCCGAGTATGCCAATCGCCGCGACGACTGGCAATTTTTTCTCGGGCCGCGCGGCAAATACGACCGCATGATGTTGCCCGAGCATTGGGACGGCGACGGCGTGATCTCCCGGGTGACGCACGAGGCGCTGGCCCAGCAGATCGTCGAGCGGCGCATCCCGGCGGTCAATGTCTCGTGGTACCGCTACGGCGGCGGCGCCATTCCGCAGTGCACGTGCGACGAAGCCGGCATCGCCGAGTTGGCGGTCAACTACTTCGTCGATCGGGGGTTTCGCCAGTTTGCGTACTGCGCCTCCTCGCTGCGGCCAGATTACGAGGACCGCTTCGGTGGGTCGTTCGTCGAGAAGCTGCGGCAGCGATCCTACAATTGCCGCACGTTCGCGCCGCGAAACGACCCCGATTCATTTCTGCCGTCGGCCGAGGAAGTGGACCGAATGATCGCCTGGCTCCAGTCGCTGCCGAAGCCAACGGCGCTATTGGCGTTCGATAGCGTGCAAGCCCGGCAGGTGACCGACGTATGCCACTTGGCAGAGATCGACGTGCCGCACGAGATCGCAGTGCTGGGCGGCGAGCACGACCTGTTGAGTTGCACGATTTCGAAGCCGGAGCTGTCGAGCATCGACCACTCGCCGCGGCGCGTGGGGTGGGCCGCGGCGGAACTGCTCGCACGGCTGATCGCCGGGGAGCCTCCGCCAAGCGCGCCCATGCTGCTCCAGGCCAGTCGGGTGATCACACGGCAATCGACCGACACCGTGGCGGTGAACGACGACCTGCTGGCCGCCGCGGTGCGGTTCATCAAGGCGCGGAGCCACGAGCGGATCCAAGTGGGCGATGTGCTGCGGGCCGTGCCGATCAGCCGTCGGGCGCTGGAGAAAGGTTTTCGTAAATGCCTGGGCCGGTCGCCGGCCGAGGAAATCCGTCGCGTGCGGCTCGATTCGGCCGTGCAGCTCTTGTGCGACACGTCGTGGCCCATGCCGCGGATCGCGGCGGTGTGCGGGTTCGATCGCCCGGAGCTGATGACGCGGGCGTTTCGCCGAGAGCTCAAGACGACGCCGTCGGAGTTCCGCCGCCAGCATTCGCGCGAGCGGCAAGGCGTGGCGACGGCGCCCGCAGCGGCCGGCGCCGAGGGCGGCTCGAAAAAGTTGTGATCTTGCCGGCGGCCGCGCACTGAGCCGGTGCTTTTCTACCTTCTTACGCCAGCGCCCGCAAAATGGACGGGGGTTTGCGCAAGGCGCGGTGACCGGGTCGCTGCGCTCCAATTATTCTGGCCGGAGCGGCACGCCCTGACCGCCGGCGTCCGCCAACGGTTGGGAGCCGTCTGACTGATCCGTTGTCTTGCGCGAGGCGCTGCCATGCCTACGGCCGTTGAAAGATCGCTGGCTGTGTTCCCCGCCGGGTGCAATGGCGAGTTCAACCTGCCGCCGGAGCTGGCGCGGGTGATCGTCCGCGGCGAGGGCTGCCAACTGTGGACGAGCGACGGGCGGCGGATGCTCGACTTCTCGATGGGCTGGGGGTCGGCGCTGGCCGGTCACGGCCGCCGCGAGATCGTCGAAGCCGTCACGGAGCAGGTGCGCCGCGGGGCCAACTTTGCGTACGTCACCGAGCAGTCGCTCGCCCTGGGCGAGGAGCTCGTGCGGCTCAGCCCCGCGTGCGAGGCCGTGCGGTTCTGCGGCTCCGGCACCGAGGCGACAATGTACTGCCTGCGGCTGGCCCGGGCGTTTACCGATCGGCCCAAAGTGCTCAAATTCGAAGGAGCGTATCACGGCGGGCACGACGTGGGCGTGGCGAGCCTGTTCCCCGCCAATCCGCCCGAGTTTCCCCAATCGACGCCGTTCTCGGCGGGGCTCGAGCCGAGCCTGACGACCAACCTGCTGACGGCGCCGTTCAACAATCTTGATGCGACGGCGAGCATCATCCAGCGGCATCGCGACGAATTGGCGTGCGTGATCGTCGAGCCCCTGCAGCGGTGCCTGCCGCCGGAGCCTGGTTTCCTGGCCGGGCTGCGCACCGTCACCCGCGACTGCGGAATCCTGTTGGCGTTCGACGAGGTGGTCACCGGCTTCCGGCTGGCATACGGCGGCGCCCAGGAGTACTTCGGCGTGACCCCCGACCTCGTGGCCTATGGCAAGGCGCTGGGCGGCGGGCTGCCGATCGGCGCCTTTGGCGGGCGTCGCGAAGTCATGGACCTCGTGTGCGAAGACCGCCTGGATCGCGACGATCGCTACGTGTGGATGGCCTCAACCTACGGCGGCAATCCCGTGTCCACCGCCGCGGCCGCCGCCGCCCTCGGCGTGTATCGCGGCGACGGGACCTACCCGCGGCTGTTCCGTCTGGGGGCCTATCTGCGCGAGCAGTTAGGCCGCGTGATGGCCGAGCGCCGCGTCACTGGGCAGGTGCTGGGCGACGGCCCACTCGCCCAGGCGGCGTTCACGTCGCAGGCGGCCCGCGACTATCGCTCCAGCCGGCACGCCGACCCGGCGTTCGCTCGCCGAGCGATGCTGGAGCTGTTCGCCCGGGGGATCTTTATCAACCCCATGAGCACCAAGTTCTACGTCTCACTGGCGCACGACGAGCGCGATTGCGATGAATTCAGTGCGGCGTTCGCCGAATCGCTGGACGCGGCGAGGCGCTGAGCGGCGGCGCAAGCGACAATCGCAGCTAGTCGGATCGCCACGCGATCCGGGAGCCCGGAGGTTCATGGCCCTCCGGCCAGCGACCTGTGGTTTCCGTTGGCATTTCTTGGGAGATCACTCGCACGGGCGTCGAAACGCGGCGCGCAGGACGCGACAGCAATCGCCCCAACGAGGAATCTTCGCGCCACCCCGCAAAGTTAGCGACGCGGGCCCCCGTCGTTGTAAAGCGTCTGGCTAGCCCTGGTGCCATAGGCGCTCCACACGGCGAATTCGACGTCGTCGTTGATCGTGGCGACATGTCCGTCGCAAAACACCATCTGGACGCTGCTCGGGTGCCTGCTGCCGAATCCCAACTGCAAGCTTTGGCAATTGTTGGAGTCGGGATTGGAGCACCACTGTTGGTGAACGTCGGGCGTCTTTTGGAAGTTGGGGATCACTCCCATGGAGCCGAGGAACTCCGACAGATCGCTGCCGGGATTGGTATCGATGTCGTCGCTGCCGCCCCACCAGTGGTCCTTGCGGCTGCCGGCCTTGTTTTCCGGAGTATTCCCCTCGTTGTCGATCGTTTCATAGTCGTGCACGGCTTCGCCAACCATCGCAGTGTTCGAGGTGCCGTCTTCGATAAAGGGCAATTTAACGCCCTTGTCGCTCTTGTCGTCCTTGTCGATGCCGTAGAGAACGCCGTCGGCGCCTTCGTACCCTTCGTTACCATCTTCTGGCCCCGGCCGACCCTTGAGGAAGTACACGTCGCCAGCAAGATATTGCTTGGTCTGCAATCCGGACGCGACGCCGATGTACGACACCGGCGAGCGCTTCATGATCCAGTAATTGTCGGCCGTGACGTCCGTCTGGTGCTCTGGCAATGACGCTGACGGACAGCGATAGCTGCTGACCAACTGCTCAATGACTTTGACGTTCCGTTCGTTCTGCGGAAGCTGCCAAGCATCCGCATAGGGGCCGCCGGGATGACCCCATTGCGAATTGAAGGTAGAGTTGTCGCCAATCTTCGCCAACGCCATCGTTTTCGTCTCTTCGAGAAACGGCAACAGATAGATGGACCAGGCGCTGCCTTCATTCATCAGGGCGCCAGGCGGCAAATGCCCGTTGGTTCCTTCGTAGTTCAGCATCGCCAAGCCGACCTGTTTCAGATTGTTCGCGCACTGGGCGCGTCGGGCCGCTTCGCGCGCGGCCTGGATGGCCGGCAGCAGCAGCGCCACTAAGACGCCGATGATCGCAATGACCACCAGCAGCTCGACAAGCGTGAACGCCGCGCGGCGACATGTGCGGGACGGGGCAGACGATCGGCGGATCATGGCGGGGCGCTCCGCGTCGAAGGGAGTGGGTGTGAGCGGCTTCGCACGGAGGCGAAGAAATCGGCGGCATTCCACGGTACGTTGTACGCCTGGCGTGCGATTCGGCCCACTACGCGCTGCGCAATTCGGACGACGACTTGCGTCGTCGCCGCAACCGGCCGCGCCGCACGCCGGCGACCATTGCTAGCGACCCCGCCGCCAACGCCAGCGACGTCGGCTCGGGAACGCCCTGGATCAACTGCATCGCGGCCGCGCCCATCGCGGGATTGGCCGTATTCAGAATTGCCCAATCGGAAAGGTTCACGCGGCCGTCGTAGTTAAAGTCGCCCAGCGCCCGGGACGAAAGATCGCCCACGGCCAGGGAGCGCTGCGTGCCGCCCTGCGTCCACGTGAGGACCTTTTCCTTCCGCCAGTTCGCGGCAAACGTGGTGACGTCCGTCATGGTGATCATATTGTCGCCGTTGAGATCTCCGGGCGACGTGGGGGCGAACTCGGCTGCGTAGTCGTTGTCGCGCTGGAAGCTGAACTCGCCGAAATCGCGGGTCGTGTTCAGCCCCATGACGAACATCTCCAAGTCGTCGACAATGCCGCGGAAGTACCGTTGCGTGCCTACCTGGAACGGCGACTCGGAGGTCGTCGAGCCAACGATGAGCGGACTGTTGTCGTGGTTGGCCGGATTCATTTCGTCGTTGGGCGCGTCCTCGCCGTTGTAAATGCCCGTGGCGGCGGCTTCGGCGACGCCGTTGACATAGAGGACCGAACCTGACCCGCGGTCGCCGAACGCTCGGACCACCATCAGGTGATACCACGTGTTGGGCACGACGGTGGTGAGACCGGAGTAATCGAAGTTCGAGTAACGCATGCCGAACTTCCCGGCGGCGGTGATGATAGCGCCATGGTTGTTGCTGTCCATCACGATATGGGCCTCATTCGCTGCGATGGGCTGGACCCAGAGTTGGAAGCCGCGATCCGTGACGAACGTGTAGTCGATCGTCCCGCCGGCGAGCGTGCCTTCGGTCGACGACGGCGAGCGCTCGGGGAAGTTCAACGCTTCGTCCTGACCGGTGCGTAGGTACTGGCGGTCCGTCGGATTGGGGTTCAAGCGAATGCCCAAGCCGGTCCCGCCGTCAGGGCGGCCGGCGATCGTGGCGTACGTGGGATTCCCGCCGGCGCGCGTGGCCGGGATCAAGTCGATGAGCTGATTCATGCCGGGCAGACCAGCCCCATCGTACGTCCGACCGAAGGCGTTGCCGCTGCCGACTAACGCTCCGTTGGCGGCGCCTTCGCCGGACGCGTCGCCCATGCGATAGTCGCGGTCGACCGTCGGCGCCGGGATCGCCTGCGCGGCGGCCTGCGGCGCTGAACTCAGCGTCCCCGCCGTCACGACAGCGAGGGCCGCCAAAGCCGCGGCGCGACGACCGCGTCGACCTCTGGCAATGACCAGCGCGGCGCCAATGACTGCAGCCGCCAGGGCGCCGCTGGCGGGCTCGGGGACCGCTCCAGCATTGGCCACGGCGACGGGCTGCCCATACTTCGTCTTCCAGATTGCCAGGTCGTCGCCATCCACATCGCTGTCGCCGTCGGCGTCGCCCTGGCCGTTGGTCGTCCCTGTGCCCAGGCCTCGCTGCCAGCGGACGAAGTCGGCGCCGTCGACGTCGCCATCATTGTCGAAATCAGCGTCGGCTGGCGTCGACACGTACTGGACGATGCCCGGGATCACGTCGCCAAAGATTGTCGTATAGGTG
This sequence comes from Lacipirellulaceae bacterium, assembly GCA_044867485.1. Taxonomy (GTDB): domain Bacteria; phylum Planctomycetota; class Planctomycetia; order Pirellulales; family Lacipirellulaceae; genus Lacipirellula. Next base: position 30,997 of record JBIOVA010000140.1, read on the forward strand.
AACTGCACGTCGCGGTTGGCCTCCGGCGTGGCGGGATTGAACACTTGGCCAAGCGATTCGGTGCGCGAGTTGGTGAAGTCCGAACTGCCGTCCAGAAAGAATTCACTGAACAAATTGCCGTTGGCGGACGCGAGTTGCCAATTCTCGCCGATGTTGTTGCCCACGATGGCGTCAGCGTCCGGACCGTCAATCGCATCGGGTTTCGAGAAACTCAATCCGAGGTTGCCGATCGGATTGAGATTGCCGTTGACGCTCGAAACGTCATAGCCGTTGATCGTCTCACTGATGACGTCGCCGCCGACGATTTGGGCCAGTCCCGTCGTCGTATTGATCCGCAGCACCGTGGGATCGGCGGGGACGAACACCCGGATGTTGTCAACCGCCCACCACCAGTCGTTGGCGGCTTTGGTCAGGCCAAATTGGAGCTGCAGCGTCGTTGACGAGCCGTTGTAATTGAGCCCGACTTCGACGGCTTCATTGGTGGCGTCGGCCTTGAAGTTGGGCCCCCCGGCCTGCGAATCCCAGTTGATCACGTTTTGATAGGCCCCGCCGTTGTAACTCACGGCGACCGTCGCCGTTTGGTTGTTGGTTGGCGCCGTCGCGGGAGGAATGGGGTAATCGTCGAATCCTTCCGGTCGCCAACTCGAATCGAAGGCCAGGCGAATCTTGCCCGCCGGAATGCCCGCAGGAATGGTGACGACCTGCGTGGTCACGAAACTGTTGAAGTAGGAGGTCGTGGGATGCGCGGCGTCGTCCCATTCGTCGGGATCGGCGATCATCGCGATTCCCGTGCTGCGCGTGAACTGGCTGCGGTTTTGGTCGCCGGCAACGGTCACCCACCAATTCTTGTTGGCGAAGCTCCATCCGGCCCAATCGCGAACGCCGTCCATCGTGGGGTCCCCGCTTGTATAGCCGGGCACGCCAGTGCGATCGACCGTCCAGCCGGCTGGGCCAACCTCGCTCCACACGGCGAGCGCCGTGGGTTGCTCCTCGGGGCTCGGCCCCAACGTGACGCCGTCGAAAGTCTCCACCAGCAGCGGCAAGCTGGCGCGGGCCGGAACCGTGACGGCGCCCACGGCCACGACCAAAACGACGGCGACCGCGACAGACCTTCGTCGCCGAAGCAGCGAGAGCGCCACGCCACAGGTCAGCGCGGCCAGGATCGCCGTCGAAGGCTCGGGGACGACCGCCCCGGCGGCGATGGCCGCTTCGAGGGCGCCGGCGCCGCGAAGCAGGTCGAACTCTCGCTTGAACGCCAAGAAATCTCGCACCGTGTGCTTGCCGTCGGCGTCGAGATCGCCCAGCACATATTGCTGAGCGACGGTCTTCCCCGCGAGGCTCGTGTTGTAACCGGCGAGAAATGTCGCGTAGTCGCTGAGGTTGATGGCGCCGTCGAAATTGAGGTCCAGTGCGTCGAACGATTCGCCGTTATTACCCGTGAATTCGATGATGCCGACTTTGGGCGTGTTGCTGCCGGCGATGAGGTACTGAAAACTGATATCGCTAATGTCTTCGTGGTACTTGTTCCACGAAGGGCCGAGATTGATCTGGCCGAGCGTAGGATTCGCGGTGATCGTCGGCATCACATACTGATCGGGAAGATAGCCTTCGCTTAGTTCGGAGCCGGTCGGGCTGTCGAGAATCTGCCAGTTGGGATTCGTGTCGCCGAGGTACGTGGCCGCTCCCTCGTTGAGCGTGCCGAAGCGTGACTCGATCGAGTATCCGCGGAGATTGATCGACGCCGTGGTGTTGTTGACGATCTTCACTTCGCCGGAATCGCGATTAATGGTCAGTCGTAGGGCGCCGTCGATCGCGGGGGCGGCGCCGGTGAACATGCTCAGATTGTCAATCGCCCACCACCAGTCGTTGCTGGCCTCGAACATGCGGAACTCGAGCGTCGCTGACGTAGCGCCGGCTGGATTGAGCACGGGAATATTGATCGCTTCGTTGACCGCATCGGGTTTGAAATTCGGGTCGCCCTGGAGGGACGTCCAGCGGAACAACTCGATGGCCGTGGCCGCGGGATCGTTGTACTTCACCGTCAGAGAAACCTTCTGCGAGTCTTCGGGTCGCCACGAAGAGTGAAAGAACAGGCGGGCTGTGTTGGCCGCTACTCCCTGCAACGGAATGTTGGAGACGCGCAGCGTGGAATCCATGAGTTGGCCGTTCGAGGTCGGCGCGGGGCTGCCGAAGTCGTCCCATTCGTCAGGATCGGCCACGGCGATCGTCCCGCTGGCGCTGACGAACAAACGTCGATCTTGATCGCCGGCGGTGTCGATCCACCAATCCCGATCGACGAATGTCCAGCCTTCGAACTCCGCGGCGCCAACCAGATTCGACGTCGACGCGGGAGGCATGAGTGTATTGTCGACCGACCAGGTCCCCTCGACGCCCGCGCCCGCCGGCGGCGTCGCGGTCCACGCGGCGCGATGCCGCACCTCGGACTGGAACGTGACGACCGGGCCCAAGGCAAGTTGGTCGAAGTTCTCGCTCAACAGGTCGACCGCGCGCGCCGGGCTGGTCAGCAAGGGCAGAGCAAGCGACGCGAGAATCAGTATGAGTCGGGGGCGCGGCGTGGAGATTCGCATCTTCGGTGGTGCTTCGGTTAAGTGGTGTGCGTCCGTGGCGCGAACATAGAAAGGTCCGCCGCCGGCTGTCCCTGCGGCGGCGGACCTCAAATCAATCGACACGAAACAATCCGCAACGACGTGTCGT